>DATFBR010000040.1:0-2038 GCA_035253685.1 Jiangellaceae bacterium | reverse complement strand
GATGTCGGCGGTCGTCGCGCCGGGCTTGACCAGAGCGATCGCCTGATCCATGTACTCGCGGCAGCGCACGTACGCGTCGCGCTGGGCGACCGACGCGCTGCCGACGGCGAAGCAGCGGTAGTAGCAGGTGCGGTAGCCCATGTGGCTGTGCAGGATGTCGAAGAACGCCGGGTCGCCGGGCCGGACGATCCGGTCGCTGTACACGTGCGGGTGCGGCGAGCAGCGCTCGCCGGAGATCGCGTTGACACCCTCCACGTACTCGCTGCCGAGGTCGTAGAGCACTTTGCTGACCAGCCCGACGCACTCGTTCTCGCGGACGCCGGGCCGAAGGAACTCGTACAACTGCTCGTAGGCGGCGTCGACCATCGAGCACGCCTGGGTCAACAACGCGATCTCGTCCTCGGTCTTGGTCCGGCGTGCTTCCAGGAAGACCTGCTGTCCGTCGACGACGTCGATGCCGTGGTCACGGAGCGCGGCCAGGATCGGCAGCTCGATGACGTCGACGCCGAGCGGCTCTCCGGCCACACCGTGCTCGGAGAGCTCGGTCGCGACCTTGCGTGCGACCTCGGCAGCGATGCCGGCGTCGGGGTGGAACGCGCCGCGCAGCGTGGAGATGCCGGCCCGCGCCCTTTTCTGACCGTCGAGCCATGGGTTGTACAACTGGTGGTGCCGGGCCGCGGAGCCGAAGTCCCAGACGACTGGCTCGCCCCCTCTCGGCAGGAGGGCGAAGCGGATCAGCTTGTCCATCGCCCAGGTGCCGATGTGCGTCGAGGTCATGTACCGGATGTTGGAGAAGTCGAAGGTCAGCAGGCCGCCGAGCTCGGACTGGTCCAACGTGTTGCGCAGTCGCGCGAGTCGTTCGTCGCGCAACCGGTCCAGGTCGACGCGCTGCTCCCAGTCGACCGCGTTTGGGCCGTAGGTGCGAATCGCCATCGCTGCACCCCCTCGCGGTGTACCGGTGTGCGGTATTCGTGCCCGTGATCGTGCTCGGGACGCTGTGTGTCGTTCAGTAGCACTTACCGCAGTAAAGCCATCGCGCTATCGTGCGTCAACCCCGTGAGCAGCACGGACGAACCGACCAAACCCGGTGGCCACGGCGTTCGTCGGATGGCACCCGGCGGGGCGGCGGTAACCTTCACTCAACATTCTCCCGGGAGCGAGGACGCATGGGCGCTTCGACAGTGCCTCCGATCGGAGAGCGCATCCGGGCGGAACGCATCCGCCGAGGCGTCAGCGCGCGGGGGCTCGCCCGCGAGATCGGCGTTTCGGCCAGCCTCATCTCTCAAATCGAGACGGACAAGAGCAAGCCCTCGGTGAGCACGCTCTACGCCATCACCACCGCGTTGGGGATATCGATCGAGGACCTCTTCGACACCGGAGAGCCGGCCGCGCCATCGGCGACGCCGGCGACCGGCGAGGCGCCGGCGCTCGAGTACCTACCGGACCCGTCGGCTGGAATCTCGGCCGCATTGGCCGTGCTCGGACAGGATCGTCGCCGACGGGTCGGGCCGATCGTGCGGCCCGACGAGCGTGAAATCCTCACCCTTGACTCGGGTGTGACCTGGGAACTGCTCGGACAGGTCCCCGACACCCACGTGGACTTCCTGCGAATCACCTACCAGCCCGGCGGATCGTCGTCGAGCGCCGGCCTGCTGATGCGTCACTCCGGCACCGAGTACGGGTTCGTCACCAGTGGTGAACTCGTGCTGACTCTCGGCTTCGACGAACACCATCTCCGCGCCGGCGATGCGGTCTCCTTCGCCTCGACGACCCCGCACGGATACCGCAACGACGGCGACGAACCGGCCGTCGGAATCTGGTTCGTCCTCGAGCGATCCGGCTGAGGTCGCCGCCCGCGAAAGGGAGCGTTGCGCCGCTGACCTGTTAAGCAACGGCGCACAACGCTATTGCACGGTATGTACAGCACGCCTACACTCCGCGGCCAAGAGGGCTGGAATCGTCCGACTGCCCTCCGCGAATCGCGCGAGAGGCGGTACGAGCGATGAGCCAGGATGAACGCACTCGGCCCCCAATCTCG
>DATFBR010000039.1:0-9871 GCA_035253685.1 Jiangellaceae bacterium | reverse complement strand
GCGAGGACGCCGGCGTCGTGGACGCGGGCCGCTCGCCAACCGCCGCGGGTGGCAGCCTCGAAGGCGGCTCCGACGGCCAGGCGCTCGGCCGGCCGGTGGTGTGCGACGGCCGCGCGGACCATCTCCCATCCCCCCATCGGTGTCACCGGCGAATCCGAACCCAGCGCCATCGGGACGCCCGCCCGGGCCATCGAGGCGAACGGGTTCATGGTTTGCGCGCGTTCGACACCCAGCCGTGTCGCGTACATTCCGGTGTCGCCGCCCCAGTACTCATCGAAGCGTGGCTGCACGCTGGCGACCACGCCCAGCCTGGCCATCACCGCCACCAGTTCCGGCGTGATCATCTCGACGTGTTCGAGACGATGCCGGGCGGCGACGACCTCGGCGACACCGCACCGCTCCGCCGCCCGCTCGATCGCCGTCACGCCCACCCGGACGGCTTCGTCGCCGATGCAGTGGAAACCTGCCTGGATGTCGGCGCGAGTACAGGCGACGACATGCTCGGTGGCCTCGTCGAGGTCGACGTAGAGGAAGCCGGCCTGGTCGGCCGCGTCGGTGTAGGGCTCGCTCAACCGGGCCGTCCGGGAGCCCAGGCTGCCGTCGATATTCAGATCGCCGGCCGCGCCCGCGCAGCCGAGTCGAACGGCGGTCTCGACCCCGTCGCCGATGGCTCCCCAGTACGCGAACACCTCCGGCACGCCCTCGTCACCGGCCACCTCCAACAACGCGGTCAGATCCCTCGTCCCAGCGATGTGCGGTGCACCGATCTCGTGCACCGCACCGATCCCGGCGGCGGCCGCGTGGTGCAGGGTGGTGCGTTGGAGTCCGGTGCGATGTTGCGGCGTGAGGCGGTCCCTCGTCGCCCGCCGGGCCAGATGATGGGCGTCGCGGCGGACCAGACCGTCGGCGAATCCGGCGGCACGGGTGATTTCGGGTGCAGCGTCGAGCAGGGGGGTGGACACGACCGCGGAATGCACATCGATCCGCGACAGGTAGGCCACCGCTCCCCCACTGGCCCGGTCGACCTCGGCTCGCGTCGGCGGCCGACCCTCGGGCCATGACCGCTCGTCCCAGCCGTGACCGAGGACGGCTTGTCCCGGCCGCGAGCTGGCATGGTGCTCCACGCGGCTGAGCAACTCCGACAGCGACGCGCAGCCGGTGAGGTCGACTCCCTCCCGAGCGAGCCCGGTCTCGGTCACGTGCACGTGTGCGTCGACGAACGCCGGCGTGACGAGTGCGCCGCCGAGATCGACCACCGCGTCGGCCGTATCGACGTGCGTCGTCGCGGTGCTCTCGTCGCCGAGCCAGGCGATGCGGCCGCCGGACACCAGCATGGCTGTCGCCGACGGATGGGCCGGAGTGTGGACCCTGCCGTTGCGGAGCAGCGTCGTCGATCGAACGGCAGACATGGAGGACAGTCTGCTCGTTCGGTCCGGCTTGCAGCTTCTGCGTGTGTCGCGGTCGAGGCCCGCAAGAGTTCTGTCAACGTATGCTCTCTACCGGAGAACCTCCCGCCCCAGCACGCGGCCGTGCGTGAGGCGCGACGACACGAGGAGGCAGGCCACGTGCCCACGACGACCGCCGACCGGGCCCGCGTAGCAGCCGGCGACGTCCATGACGTCCTCGCCCGGCACCTGCTCACCGACGGCTTCAAGCTCGTCCTCGACACCCGCGCCAGCCGAGGGTCATGGCTGGTCGACGCGCGTGACGGCCAGCGGTACCTGGACATGTACACGTTCTTTGCGTCGGCACCGCTGGGCTGCAACCACCCGGGCATCGTCGACGACCCGGACTTCCTTGCGGTGCTGGCCGAGGTCGCCGCCAACAAGCCGGCCAACTCCGACATCTACAGCACCCACTACGCCGAGTTCGTCGAGACGTTCGTCCGTGTCCTCGGCGACCCGCGGTTGCCCCACCTGTTCTTCGTCGAGGGCGGAGCGCTCGCAGTTGAGAACGCGCTCAAGGTCGCCTTCGACTGGAAGAGCCGCCACAACGAGGCGAACGGCCGTTCCGCCGAGCTCGGCACCAGGATCATGCACCTCACCCGTGCCTTCCACGGGCGTAGCGGCTACACGCTGTCGCTCACCAACACCGAGCCGGCCAAAACCGCGCGGTTCCCGAAGTTCGACTGGCCGCGCATCGACGTTCCCGCGATCCACTTCCCGCTCGACGAGGCCGAAGTGCGCACCGCCGAGGACCATGCGCTATGGCAGGCCGAGCAGGCCTTCGCCCGTTACCCGCACGACGTCGCGGCGTTCATCGCCGAGCCGATCCAGGGAGAGGGCGGCGACAACCACATACGCGGCGAGTTCCTGCGGGCCATGCAGGACCTCACCCACGCCAACGACGCACTGTTCCTGTTGGACGAGGTGCAGACCGGTGGCGGCACCACCGGGACGCCGTGGGCGTACCAGCAACTCGGCCTCGAACCCGACATCGTCGCCTTCTCGAAGAAGATCCAGCTCGGCGGCATCATGGCCGGCGGCAGGGTCGACGAGGTCCCCGACAACGTCTTTGCGGTGTCCGGCCGGATCAACTCGACGTGGGGCGGCGGCCTCACCGACATGGTGCGGAGCCGCCGCATCCTCGAGATCGTCGAGCGCGAGGGCCTGATCGCGGCCGCCGGGCCGAAGGGCGAGCGGCTCGTCGCCGGCCTGCACCAGCTCGCCGCCGAGCGGCCCGCCCTGGTCGACAACGTCCGCGGCCGCGGTCTCATGGTCGCCCTCGACCTGCCCGATCGGCCCATCCGTGACCGGGTCCTCGCGGCATTGCGCGAGGATGAGCACGTCCTCACCCTTGGTAGCGGGGACCGGTCGGTCCGGTTCCGGCCCGCGCTGTCGGTCACCGAGGACGAGCTCGTCCAGGCGGTGGCCGCACTGGGCCGGGTACTGGCACGCATCGAGGAGCAGCAGTGAGCCCCACCGTCACCTCCGTCATCGGCGGCGCAACCGTCACCGAGGGCTCGACCGTCGCCAGCACCAACCCGGCCCGGCTCGACGACGTCGTCGCGCAGGTCGTCATGGCCGACGCCGGGACGTTCGCCCGCGCCGCAGCCGTCGCGAAGGCTGCGCACCGGTCGTGGGCCGACGTCCCCGCGCCGGTTCGCGGCCGCGCCATCGCGCACATCGGCCGGGCCGTCGAGGAGAACGCCGAGGCGCTCGCCCGGCTCGTCACCAGGGAGATCGGGAAGCCCTACGCGGAGTCGCTGGGCGAGGTCCGCGAGATCGTCGACACCTGCGACTTCTTCCTCGGCGAGGGCCGGCGCCTCTACGGCCAGACTGTGCCGAGCGAGATGCCGGACAAGCAGTTGTTCACCTTCCGCAACCCCGTGGGCGTCGTCGCGGTGATCACTGCCGGCAACTTCCCCGTCGCCGTGCCGTCGTGGTACATCGTACCGGCGCTGCTGACCGGCAACACGGTGGTCTGGAAGCCGGCCGAGTACTCCCCCGCGGTCTCCAACGCCTTCCACGAGTTGTTCGTCCGCGGTGGCGGGTTGCCCGACGGTGTCTTCAACGTCGTGCACGCCGACGGAGAGCAGACGTTCGCCGGCTTGCGTACCGCGCTCGCAGCCGGCGACCTCGACAAGGTGGGTTTCACCGGCTCGTCGGCCGTCGGCCGGGAGATCGGTGCACTGACCGGCCAGCACCTGCAGACCGCCTGCCTCGAGCTGGGCGGTAAGAATCCGCTGGTCGTCGCGCCCAGCGCTGACCTCGACCTGGCCGTCGAGGGTGCGCTGTTCTCCGGCTTCGGCACGGCCGGGCAGCGTTGCACCTCTCTCGGCACCGTGATCGTGCACGAGTCTCTGCACGACGACTTCGTCGCGCGGTTCACCAAGGCGGTGGACTCGGCAGCGGTGGGAGACCCGTTCGAGGACGTCCTGATGGGCCCGCTGCTCGACCAGAAGTTCGCCGACCGGTACGAGGCCTTCCTCGGCTGGGTGCAGCCACACCACACGGTGTACGGCGCGACCGGCCGCATCGGTCGTGCCAACGCCCGCGACGGCTTCGTCGGCGACGCCGAGGAAGGCATCTACTACCACCCGGTCGTCGTCGACGGGGTCCGGCCCGGCGATGCGATCTTCGACGAGGAGACGTTCGGCCCTGTCGTCGGCATCACCACGTACGGCACCTTCGCCGAGGCGATCGAGTTGGCCAACGCCCCCGGTTACGGCCTGTCGTCGGCGATCTACACGACCGAGCCCAATGAGGTCTTCGCATTCCGCAGAGGCATTTCCGCGGGCATGGTCAGCGTCAACAACTCCACCTCCGGTGCCGAGGCGCACCTGCCCTTCGGCGGCAACGGCAAGTCCGGCAACGGCGCCCGCCAGTCGGGCATCTGGGTGCTCGACCAGTTCACCCGCTGGCAGGCGATGAACTGGGACTACTCCGGCAGGCTGCAGAAGGCCCAGATGGACGTCGTCGAACTGTCCCCGGAGCTCGGCTTCCGCCTGCCGGAGCAGTGAGCACGCCGGTGACCGAGCCGCTCGATGCGGCGTTCCGCGCGGCCGTCGCCGGATTGGGATCGCCAGCCGGCACCCGCATCGACCCGGCCGAGCCGGTCCGCTCCGGAAGTGCGCTGACCGTCGGCGCGGCGCTGGACCTGTTCGACGCGCAGGCGCGAAGTCGACACCTCGACTTCGCGGCGCGGTCCCTGCAGGCGCAGGGACGCGGCTTCTACACGATCGGCTCGGCCGGCCACGAAAGCAATGCTGCCGTCGCGGCCGCGCTGCGGCCGACCGATCCGGCACTCCTGCACTATCGGAGCGGAGGCTTCTACCAGGCGCGGGCTGACCAGGTCGCGGGCTCGACGCCCGTTCGCGACGTCCTGCAGGGCATACTCTGCGCCGCCGACGAGCCCATCGCGGGCGGACGCCACAAGGTCTTCGGCAACGCCGCGCTCGCGGTGATCCCGCAGACGTCGACCATCGCGTCACACCTGCCGCGCGCGGTCGGCATCGCGGTCGCGCTGCACCGGGCGGTCAAGCTCGGCGTCGAGCCGGCCTGGCCCGCCGACGCCGTCGTCATCTGCTCGTTCGGTGACGCCTCGGCCAACCACTCCACCGCCGCCGGCGCCGTCAACACGGCGATCCACACCGCCCACCAGAACCTTCCGGTCCCCGTCCTGTTCGTCTGCGAGGACAACGGGCTCGGGATCTCCGTCCGCACCCCGGCCGGCTGGATCGAGCGGACCTTCGGTTCCCGGCCCGGCCTGCCTTATGCCGGCGCCGACGGATTCGACGTGGCCGCCACGTACGACACCGCTCTGGCCGCCGCCGAGCACGTCCGGACGACCCGTACGCCGGTCTTCCTCCACCTGAGGACCGTCCGCTACCTGGGTCATGCCGGCAGCGATGCGGAGATCAGTTACCGCACGCCGACCGAGATGGCCGCCGATCATGCGCGCGACCCGCTGCTCGGAACGGCGTCGGCACTGGTCACGTCCGGAGGTGCGACGCCCGCCGAGATATTCGAGCGCTACGACGCCGCGGCCGCTCTCGTCGCGCGTGCGGTGGACGATCTCGCAGCCGTGCCACTGCTGTCATCGGCTGACGACGTCGCAGCGCCGCTCGCGCCGCGTCGGCCCGAGCAGGTCGCGGCGGCCGTCGCGCGGTCGGCGCAGTCGATGAAGGCCGGCGACACCGGCCCGACAACTCTGGCGGGATCGATCACGGCGGGGCTCGCGGACGCCATGACCGCCGACCCCCGGGTGGTCGTGTTCGGCCAGGACGTGGGCCGCAAGGGCGGCGTCTACGGCGCGACGCGCGGCCTGGCCCGGCGGTTCGGAGCCGGCCGTGTCTTCGACACGCTGCTGGACGAGCAGGCCATCCTGGGCCTGGCGCTGGGCGCGGGTCTGGCCGGCCTGCTGCCGGTGCCGGAGATCCAGTACCTCGCCTACCTCCACAACGCCGAGGACCAGTTGCGGGGTGAGGCCGCGACCCTGTCGTTCTTCTCCCGGGGCGCGTACCGCAACCCGATGGTCGTCCGCATCGCCGGCCTGGGCTACCAGCAGGGCTTCGGCGGTCACTTCCACAACGACAACGCCGTCGGCGTCCTGCGCGACATCCCCGGCCTGGTCGTCGCGTGCCCGGCGCGCGCGTCCGACGCCGCCGCCATGCTGCGCACGTGCCTGGCCGCTGCAGCCGTCGACGGCACCGTGAGCGCCTTCCTCGAACCCATCGCCCTGTATCACACCCGCGACCTCTACGAGCCCGGCGACGACGGCTGGCTCGATCCCTATGCGCCGCCGGAGCGGTGGGCGGGCGACCACGTGCCGATCGGTCGCGGTCGCACGTACGGTGACGGACGTGACCTCACCATCGTCAGCTTCGCCAACGGACTGCGCATGAGCCTGCGGGTCGCCCGGCGGCTCGAGCGGCGCGGCATTGCCAGCCGGGTCCTCGACCTGCGCTGGCTGGCGCCGCTCCCCGTCGACGACCTCCTCCGCGAGGCCGCTGCCTCCGGCCGCGTCCTGGTCGCGGACGAGACCCGCCGCACGGGCGGCGTCTCGGAGGGTGTGTTCGCAGCCCTCGTCGACGGCGGCTTCAGTGGGTCGATGGCACGGGTGGCCAGCCGGGACAGCCTCGTCCCCCTGGGTCCGGCCGCACGACATGTGCTGATGAGCGAGGACGAGATCGAGGCCGCGGCAGTCCGCCTCACCGAAGGAGAACTCCGATGACGGCCACCGGCGCACTCGACCTGCTCGGCGTGGACCACCTGCTCAGCGAGGACGAGAAGGCGATACAGCAGACCGTCCGCCGCTTCGCCGCCGACCGGGTCCGCCCGCACATCGCTGACTGGTACGAGGCGGGCGAGATCCCGATGGAGCTGGCCCTCGAGGCGGGCAAGCTCGGCCTACTGGGCATGCACCTCGAAGGCTACGGCTGCGCGGGTACGAACGCCGTCTCCTACGGACTGGCCTGCATGGAGTTGGAGGCCGCCGACTCCGGCGTGCGCAGTCTGGTGTCGGTCCAGGGCTCGTTGGCGATGTACGCGATCTGGAAGTTCGGCTCCGAGGAGCAGAAGCAGCAGTGGCTGCCCGGCATGGCGGCCGGGGAGCTCATCGGCTGCTTCGGCCTGACCGAACCCGATTTCGGCTCCAATCCGGCCGGCATGCGCACCCGTGCCCGCCGCGACGGCGACGACTGGATCCTCGACGGCACCAAGATGTGGATCACCAACGGCTCGGTCGCCGACGTCGCCGTCGTCTGGGCCCGCGCCGAGGACGGCATCCGCGGCTTCGTCGTGCCGACCGGGACGCCCGGTTTCTCGGCTCCGAAGATCGGCCAGAAGCTGTCGCTGCGCGCATCGGTCACCAGTGAACTCGTGTTCGAAGCAGTCCGGCTGCCGGCCGAGGCCGTCCTTCCGGAGGTGACGAGCCTGCGGGGACCGCTGTCCTGTCTGAACGAGGCGAGGTTCGGCATCGTCTTCGGCGCGCTCGGCGCCGCGCGGGACTGCCTGGAGTCGGCGGTCTCGTACGCGGCCGACCGTGAGGTCTTCGACCGGCCCTTGGCGTCCTTCCAGCTGACCCAGGCCAAGCTGGCTGACATGGCCCTGGAGCTGCAGAAGGGCTACCTGCTGGCGCTGCACCTCGGCCGGCTCAAGGACGAGGGACGGCTGAGCTCGGAGCAGGTCAGCCTGGGCAAGCTGAACAACGTCCGCGAGGCTCTGCAGATCGCTCGCACCTGCCGGACCATACTCGGCGCGAACGGCATCACGCTGGAGTATCCGGTGCTGCGGCACGCCAACAACCTCGAATCGGTGCTGACCTACGAGGGCACCTCCGAGATCCACCAACTCGTCATCGGCCAGGCCCTCACCGGAATCTCCGCGTTCGGAGCCTGACCCTCTCGCACGGTGGACGCCACGACGATGCACTTGCGGTCTTCTCCTCGCTCACGCCGGCGCCTAACGTCATTCTCATGGCGTCGCCGATAGCTCGCCCCGCACTCGCCGCGCTCGTGGTCGCCGTGACCGCCGCGACGACCACCGCCTTCCTCCCGGCGCAGGCGGTGCGTCCGGTACTCCCTGCGGTCGCCTCGACACCCTTGCCGCTCGGGGCCCCCGGGCTTGCTGAACAGCGGACAACGGAGGTCCTGCAGCCCGGCGTCACACTGACGACGATCGTCCGTGGTGCTACCAACGGTGCGGAGTTCTGGACGGTCGAGATGATCGTGCCGTCAGGTGGGACCGACCCCGACCCCGACGCCCCGGCCAGCGCCTTGCGTGACAGAGTCAGCGCCGAGGAGCTCGCCGCGGCTCTCATCACCGCTGGCTTCGCCGCCCGCGTCGAGGAGGTCGTCACGCCGGCGCTGCACGATGTGCCTGGTGGCACCATCGGCTTTCGGGTGCGGGTGGGATCGTTCGCGACGCAGGCCGATGCTGTTGCGGAGCTGGCCCGCCTCCAGGCCGCCGGCTTCGCCGGCTCCACATTCTTCACCGGGTGGGACGGCGATGACCCCACCGACACCGGGCCGTGGGTCGTGCGCGCGCTCACCATTGACCCGAAGCTGTTCCGCGGCGAGCTTGACGCCTCCTTCGGCCCCGACATCGAGCGTCGCGAGACCACCAGCGCCCTCGCTCAGGCCGCGGGGGCAACAGCTGCGGTCAACGCCGGCTACTTCGTGCTCAACCCGGCCGCGGGGGCGCCCGGCGATCCAGCGGGTGTCGGCGTATACGACGGCGCGTTGCTCAGCGAGACCATCGACGGCCGTCCGGCCCTTCACGTTCGCGACGACGCCAGGCACACGGCGGTGGTACGTCTGCGATGGGTGGGCGAGCTGATCGCCGAGTCCGGCACGGCGCTCTCGCTGGATGGGATCAACCGGGTACCCGGCCTGATTCGCAACTGCGGTGGTTCGGGCGACCAGCCGACCGACCTGCCGCGGCACGACTTCACCTGCACCGACGCCGACGAGCTCGTGGCGTTCCTGCCGGAGTTCGGCGTGGCCACGCCGTCTGGCGCGGGAGTCGAAGCCGTCCTCGACGCCCGTGGCAGAGTGACGGAGATCCGGTCGCAACGCGGCGGCGTAATTCCGGCGGGTGGGAGCTCGGTGCAAGCGACGGGCGCGCTCGTGGACGACCTGTTGGCCGTCGCGGCGATCGGTGCGAAGCTGCGGGTCGAGACCGCCCTTGTGGACGAGGCAGGGAATGATGTCGACACGTCGTTCCGCGAATCGATCGTCAACGGCGGTCCCGAGCTCGTGCGCGACGGGCAGCTGCATGTGACGGCGGCGGCTGACGGCTTTGTTCATCCAGGAAGCCCGAGCTTCTTCTACGGCTTCGTGCACAAGCGGAACCCGCGCACGTTCGCGGGAGTCGACAGTTACGGCCGAGCGGTCCTCATCACGTCTGACGGACGGGACACAGACACGTTCGGGCTGTCCATCGCCGAGACTGCGGCGGTCGCCCAGGCACTCGGACTCGAGGAGGCTGTGAACCTCGACGGCGGCGGCTCGACGACGATGGTCGTCGACGGCCAGGTCGTCAACGATCCCTCAGACGCCACCGGCGAGCGCCCGGTTGGCGACGTGCTGCTTGTTCTGCCGGATCGGGCACTCGGTCGGCACTAACGCAACGCACCACCGTCGGGCGGCGAGCCGTTGGCCGGCGGGCGGGCCTCGTAGGGCGTGGAGAGCACGATCGTGGTGCGGGTCGACACGTTGGCGGCGGCCCTGATCCGAGCCAACAGGTTCTCCAGGTCACCCGGCCGGGCCACGCGGACCTTGAGGATGTGGCTCTCCTCGCCGGCGACGGAGTGGCAGGCCTCGATCTCCGCAATGTCCGCAAGGCGGTCCGGCGCGTCGTCGGGCTGACTGGGATCGATGGGCTTGATGGAGACGAAGGCCGTCAGCGGGAGGCCGACCGCTTCGTAG
>DATFBR010000038.1:0-17155 GCA_035253685.1 Jiangellaceae bacterium | reverse complement strand
CGCCCGCCGCGACCGGCGAAGTGGTCGCCGACGTTCTCGACCACGGGCTCGCCGAGTACGCCACCGACGTCGCCAGCGTCAAGGTCATGCCCGCGACGCGGGTCCGCAAGCTCGCGACCGAGCCGGGCCGGTACGTCGGCGGCCATCCGATGGCGGGCCGGGAGATCTCCGGCCCCGGATCGGCGCTCGTCGACCTGTTTGCCGGCCGGCCATGGGTGCTCTGCCCGGACGAAGGTACTGATCCACACGCGGTCACCCGCGCCTTGGCCGTCGCCCGGCTGGTGGGTGCCCTGCCGGTCACGATGCCCGCCGCCGACCACGACGCGGCCGTGGCGCTCGTCTCCCATGCACCGCATCTCGTCGCCGCGCTCATCGCCGGCCGGCTGGCCGGAGCCCCCGATCACGAGATCCGCCTCGCCGGTCCGGGTGTCTCCGACGTCACGCGCGTGGCAGCGGGTGATCCGGTGCTGTGGACGGAGATCCTCGCGGCGAACGCGGCCGCCGTCGCCGACGTACTCGCCGACCTCCGGGCGGACCTCGATCGGGCCTTGGTCGCACTGGCGTCTCCGGCCGCCCCCAGCGGTCGCGACGACCTCGCCCAGTTGCTCCGCTCCGGCGCCGAGGGCCGCGGCCGGCTGCCCGGAAAGCACGGCACCCCGCCCACGGACTACGCAACGGTCGCTGTCGTCGTCGACGACAGGCCCGGGCAGCTGGCCGCCCTGTTCGCCGACGCCGGCCGAGCCGGTGTCAACGTCGAGGACGTGCGGATCGAGCACAGTCCGGGCCAGCCGGTCGGTACCGTGGAACTCGATGTCCGGCCCGGTGCCGACGCTGCTTTGACCGCGGCGCTCCAGGCCGCCGGCTGGAGAGTCCGCGGCTGAGCACTACCCTCGTTCCGACCGTCCACCCTGCGAGGAGCCTCCGTGCCGCCGCCGTCGTCCCTGGTCGTCGCGATCGACGGGCCTTCCGGATCGGGCAAGTCCACCGTGGCCCGCCGCGTGGCCGAGGCGCTCGGCCTGCGGTATCTCGACACCGGCGCGATGTACCGGGCGTTGACCTGGTGGGCCCTCGAGCAGGGCGTCGACCTGGGCGACCAGGCGCGCGTCGCCGACCTGGCCCGCGACCTGCCGCTCCGCCTCGGCACCGATCCCCGCCGCCCCACCGTCCACGTCGGCGGCACCGACGTCGCCGACGCGATCCGCGAGACCCGGATCTCGGCGGCCGTGAGCGCCGTTGCCACCAATCTCGGCGTCCGGGCGGAGCTGGTCGCACGACAGCGGGCCGTCGCGGGGGCGGGCGGGGTGGTGATCGAGGGCCGCGACATCACCACCGTGGTCGCTCCGGACGCACCGGTACGCGTGCTCCTGACCGCCAGTGAGGCCGCGCGCCTGCACCGGCGGGCCCGCGACGTGCATGGAGCAGCCGACGAAGCGGCCGTCGCCGCCACCCGGGACCAGGTGCTACGCCGCGACGCCGACGACGCCACCGTCGCCCGGTTCCTCGCGGCGGCCGACGGCGTGGACGTCGTCGACTCGTCGGAGCTCAGCCTCGACCAGACCGTCGCAGCCGTGCTCGACCTGGTCGAGAAGCGGGTCGGGGTGACGCCGGAATGACGACCGCGGCGCCCACAGCCAGAGGGGCTGCCGCAGGATGGCGGACCGCCCACCTGGTGATACGGGCTGGATGGTCGGTCCGAGTCCATGATTCGCACCTGGTGCCGAGCAGCGGGCCGGTCATCCTCGCGGCGAACCACTCGGGCTTCCTCGACGCCCCTCTGCTCATGGCCACGTCGCCGCGGCCGATCCACTGCCTGACCAAGAAGGAGATGTTCCTGCCTCCGCTGGGATGGTTTCTCCGTGCGATCGGTCAGATCCCGATCGACCGCTCCCGCCCCGACCGGACCGCGCTGATCCGGTCGGCAGCGGTCCTCGACGCCGGCCGCGTGCTCGTCGTCTACCCGGAGGGCCGCCGCGGACCCGGCGACTTCACCGACGTGCGCCCGGGGCTGGCCTGGTTTGCCCTGCGCTCGGGCGCGCCGGTCGTCCCCGTCATCTGCCTCGGCACCGGCGTGCGGGGCACGACCGTCACCGCGGTGCCGCGGCCCCGCTCGCCCCTCGATGTGGTCTTCGGGCCACCCGTCGTGCTGCCTCCCGTCCCGGTCCGCTCCCGTGCGGCGCTCGGGTCCGCGAGCGCCCGGCTGCAGGTGGCACTGAGTGCTCATCACGCCCACGTCGTGCGGACGTTCGGCCGCGCCGCCGCGGCCGGTTCCGCCCCGGCCGGCAGGGGGAACGGGTGAGCGGCCAGCCGGTCCAGCCGCCGAACGGTGCTCATGCGGACCTGCTCGGCGACCAGGAAGCGTTCGTCGACGAGCAGGACATCGGCCCGCTACCGGTCGTCGCGGTCGTCGGGCGGCCCAACGTCGGCAAGTCGACCCTGGTGAACCGCATCCTCGGCCGCCGTGAGGCCGTGGTCGAGGACGTCCCCGGAGTCACCCGCGACCGGGTCGCATACGACGCGAGTTGGTCGGGACGCAGGTTCACCCTGCTCGACACGGGGGGATGGGACCCCGAGGCGGAAGGTATGGCGGCACGGATCAGGGCTCAAGCCGAGATCGCGGCGGCCGCAGCCGACGTGGTGGTGCTCGTCGTCGACTCCACCGTCGGCGCGACGGACGCGGATGAGAGTGTCGGTCACGTGCTTCGACGCGCCGGCAAACCCGTCGTGCTGGCCGCGAACAAGGTCGACGGCGTTACGGGGGAGTCCGACGCCGCCGCACTGTGGACACTCGGCCTGGGCGAGCCGCACCCGGTCTCGGCCCTGCACGGCCGGGGGAGCGGCGATCTCCTCGACGCTGTACTCGAGGCGCTGCCGGATGCCCCGGCCGAGACCTTCGACGTCGCTGACGAAGGCCCCCGCCGGGTGGCACTTCTGGGCAAGCCCAACGTCGGGAAGTCCAGCCTGCTCAATCGGCTCGCCGGCGAGGATCGCGTCGTGGTCGACCCGGTCGCCGGTACGACCGTCGATCCCGTCGACGAGCTGGTCGTCCTCGGCGGGCGGACCTGGCGGTTCGTCGACACGGCCGGCATCCGCCGACGGGTCCGCGAGGCGTCGGGCGCAGAGTACTTCGCGTCCCTGCGGACGGCGGCCGCACTGGACCGGGCCGAGGTGGCGGTGGTTCTCATCGACGCCAGCGAGCCGCTGTCGGAACAGGATCTCCGCATCGTCTCCATGGTGGTCGAGGGCGGCAGGGCGCTGGTTCTCGCGTACAACAAGTGGGATCTGGTCGACGAGGACCGACGGCTCATGCTCGATCGCGAGATCGACCGCCAGCTCGTTCGGGTCACCTGGGCGCCACGGGTCAACGTCTCCGCACTCACCGGCCGCCATGCCGACCGGCTCGTTCCGGCCATCGACGCCGCGCTCGCCGGCTGGGAGACGCGTGTTCCCACCGCACGGCTCAACACGTTCCTCGGTCAACTGGTCGCCGCGCATCCGCACCCGGTTCGGGGCGGCAGGCAGCCTCGCATCCTGTTCGCCACCCAGGCGGGAACCCGACCGCCCCGCTTCGTGCTGTTCACGACCGGTTTCCTGGAGGCGGCATACCGGCGCTTCATCGAGCGCCGGTTGCGGGAGGAGTTCGGGTTCGCCGGCACTCCGGTCGAGATCTCGGTGCGCGTGCGCGAGAAGCGCGGTCGGAGATAGCCGGTCCGGGCCCGCATGGGCGCAGGGAGAGGTCAGGAAGGCGAGCTCGCGGCGATCTCGGCCAGCAGGCTCTTCATCCGGGCGATCTCGATGCTCTGGTCGGAGTCGATGTGCTGGGCCAGCTGGAACACGTCGGATTCCTGGCCCCCTTCACCGCCTGAGAGCAACTCGGCGACCATCACCCGGGCGCCCTCGTGATGACGGATCATGTACTGGAGGAACAGTTCGTCGAACGCCCGTCCGCTCGCGGCCTCGAGCCTGGCCAGGTCGTCCTCGGTGAGCATGCCGGGCATCAGTTCGCCGTCACCGTGATCGTGGCCGGCGGACGCGTCAGGCACCTGTTCACCGCGGTCCTCCAGCCACCGCTCCATCAGTGCGATTTCGTCGCGCTGGGAGACGTCCATGCGCTCGGCGAGCTGCGGTAGGTCGTCGCGACCGGTGCGGTCGGCGACCAGGTCGGTCATGACCAGGGCCTGCTCGTGGTGCGGGATCATGTTCTGGACGAACGCGACGTCCGCGTCGGTATAGCTGGTCTCCTCCAGCTCGGCGATCTCCTCCTCGGTGAGCGGCGTGCCAGTCTCACCAGGCGGGCCGAGTTGAACCACCGGCGGCGTGTCCGGCTCCTCCTCGTCGGAAGAACATCCCGTGATCGCGACGAGCGTCAGCACGGCGAGCAGAGTTCGGCGAACGATCAACATCAACGGTGATCTCCGAAATGTCCGATCCGTGCAGGCTGGTGGCTTCAACAGACTATGGCTCTTGACGCTGATTACCCAGTAGGGTCCGGGTAGCCATCGTAGAGTCCCGCTGCACAGCCGCCCATCGCGGCCAGGCGGGGTGAACGGTCCTCCCGGAGGTGGAAAGCCGTGGCAACGAAGCCAGTACTTCCCACACGTGGCAGACGGCGCACCCTGGCGGTGATGGGGGCAACCCTCCTGCTCGCCACCGTGCTGCCGGCCGCTGCTTCAGCCCAGGGGGACGATCCCCGGGTCGGCCTGGAACCGGGGTATATCCCGTGGTCCGAAGCCAGCAGCAACATCGACCTGCTCGACAACGACCCACGGGTAGCACCCTTCGATGCGCCGCCCACGGGCTTTTCGGGCATCGCGTTCGCCAACTCCGACCTGGCTTTCACCGGGAACCACGCGATCGTGGGAAGCTTCAACGGCTTCCAGATCTACGACCTCAGCGACCCGACAAACCCGGTCCTGAGCAAGGCGTTCGTCTGCCCGGGCGGCCAGGGTGACCCGTCGGTGTACGGGGATCTGCTGTTCATCTCGGTCGAGGAGAACCGTGGACGCATCGACTGCGGGACACAGGGTGCATCCGGTGCCGTGAACCCGGAGCGGTTCCGTGGCGTCCGTATCTTCGACATCAGCGACATCGACAACCCGGTCCAGCTGCCCGGCGTGCAGACCTGTCGCGGCTCGCACACCCACACGCTGGTCACCGACCCCGACGACCCGGACAACATCTACGTCTACAACTCGGGCACCGCAGGGGTGCGGTCTCCTGACGAACTCGCCGGGTGCGAGAACGCCGCTCTCACCACAGACCCGGTGACCACCGGGAACCCGACGCAGTGGCGCATCGACGTGATCAAGGTGCCGCTGGATGCACCCGAGACGGCGTCGATCGTCAGCCAGCCGCGGATCTTCACCGATCCCGACACGGGCGCCTTCAACGGCCTGCAGAACACCCTTCCCGGCGCGCTGCACCCGTCCGGCACGCCCTACTCGCCGCTGCCCAATACCAACACCTGCCACGACGTCAGCGCGTTCCCGGAGATCGGCCTGCTCGCCGGCGCCTGCCAGGGCAACGGCATCCTGGTGGACATCTCCGACCCGGTGAACCCGGTGCGGCTGGACGCCGTCGCCGACCCGAACTTCTCGTACTGGCATTCCGCACAGTTCAGCAACGACGGCACCAAGGTCATGTTCACCGACGAGTGGGGTGGCGGCACCAGCGCGCGCTGCCGGGTCACCGACCGGCCGGAGTGGGGCGCCGACGCTCTGTTCGACATCTCCGGCGGCCAGCTGGAGTTCGCGAGCTACTACAAGATGCCGGCAGTGCAGACCACCCAGGAGAACTGCGTGGCGCACAACTCGTCGCTCGTCCCGGTGCCGAACCGCGACATCTACGTGCAGGCCTGGTACCAGGGCGGCGTCTCGGTCGTCGACTTCAGCGACACCGCGAACCCGGTGGAGATCGCGTTCTTCGACCGCGGGCCGATCACCACGCCGGCCAATCCCACGGGTCTCAACCTCGGTGGCCTGTGGGCGACCTACTGGTACAACGGCTTCGTCTACGGCACCGAGATCGCCCGGGGATTCGACACCTTCGGTCTGCTGCCGAGCGAGCACCTGTCGGCCAACGAGATCGAGGCGGCCAGCGAGGTGGTGCTGGACCAGTTCAACTCCCAGCTGACGTCCGAGCTGGTTGCGGCGCCGAGCTTCGCGGTGGTGCTGGCCAACCTCGACCAGGTGGTCAGGGCCGACGACATCGACGCCAAGACCGCCACCAAGGTCCAACAGGATGTCGACAAAGCCGAGAAGCTGGTGGCCAACGGAGAGACCGCGTCGGCGCTCGAACAGCTGAACACCGCCGTTCGTCGGCTCGACGACTCCGCCGGCCAGGCCACGCTGAGGCAGGCGTTGCTCGACCTGATCGAAACGCTGAGCTGAGTCACCGGGCCACATCGGTAGAGGTGCGGCGCACCAGGCATCTGGCCTGGTGCGCCGCACCATGTCGGGCGGTGTTCTCGTGTCGGCGTGCGTGCGACATCGGCCGGCTTCGCCCCACCTATGCATTTGATCACGCCCGGAATGTCCGGCTCCAGCGTGCATGACCGGGGCGAAGCAGGCGGCACGGCCTGTGAGCCGTGGGTACGAGTCCCACTCACCGACGACAGGCCATACTCCCGGTGGCAAGTGAGGCTTCTAGTCGCCGATCAGTTGCGTGAACGCGGGTTCGTCGCGGATCGGATCCAGGTCGGAGTCGGCCTTCGCGGAATGGCGAAACTCCTCCGACATCTCGACGGCGCGCGGGAGATTCATGACCGCGGGCGGCGGCTGTCTGACGTGGTCCAAGCCGCCGCGAGTCCGGTGGGCGAGCATCTGGTCGCGGCCTACGATTCGGCGGTGGGTTCCTCGCTGACTGTTCGCTCGGCCCGGGTCGAGGACGTTGCGCAGATGGCGCGTGTCAATGTGCGGTCCTGGCAGGAGACGTATCGGGGGCTCATGTCGGATGCGGTGCTCGATGATCCGGGCTTCCTGGCTGCTCGGGAGCGGTTCTGGACTGCCGCTTTGACCGACGAGCGATATCGCGAGAACCGGGCGGCTGTCGCCGAGCGGGATGGCGAGTTGATCGGGATCGCCATGTCGGGCCCGCCCCTGGACGCTGCGGCGGCGTGGACGAGGCAGCTGTATGTGCTCTATGTGGATGCAGCCGACCACGGCACGGGTGCTGGGCGAGCGTTGTTGGAGGCCGTCATCGACCCCGCGGAGTCGGCGGCGCTGTGGGTCGCCGATCCCAACCCTCGCGCGCAGGCGTTCTACCGTAGGCACGGCTTCGTTGCCGACGGGACGGCCCAGGTCGAGGACGGCGTGCGGGAGATTCGCATGGTCCGCGACGTGCAGCACCGTCGGTAGTCCAGCTCGGTGGCGGGCTCCCAGCTGGCGTCGTGGTCCGGAGAAGCACCGCGCTCGGCCTGATCGACGGAGGCCAGACCGGAGCACGGAAACAGGCCCTGACCTGCGGCGACAGGTCAAGACCCGATCGGTCGGGCTGGCGGGATTTGAACCCACGACCCCTTGACCCCCAGTCAAGTGCGCTACCAAACTGCGCCACAGCCCGTCGTTGACGGAGTCTACCTATGCGCGCCGAGCAGCGCCTGCGCCCCGCCCGCCGGGTCGGCCGATCGCCCCGCACCCGGCCCTCCGGGTCGGCCGACCGGGTCGGCCCCAAGGCCTGCCGACCGTCCGCGCCCGGCCTGCCGGGTCGGCCGATCGGTTGTCAGGGTCGCGAACAAGCTGGGCAGCCAGAAGGCCCCATGTCGCCCGGACAATGCGGCCCTGGAGCCCGCTGTCAGGGTCGTCGCTGCAGCACTGCACGTCGTCGGCCGGGCGAGCCTGACACGTGTGGCAACGGCCAACGGCGCCCGGCTCCGAGCAGAACGGGCCTGCGGTCTGGGCTAATGTCGGCGCAGGTAACGGCCGACGGCGGCGGGTCGGAGGAGGGGGGCCGGGATGGAGGTCCAGGAAACCGAGATCCAGACCGACCGCGTGTTCACCATCCCCAACGTGCTGTCGTTCCTCCGCCTGCTCGGCGTGCCGCTCTTCCTCTGGCTCGTGCTCGTGCGAGAGGCGGACGGCTGGGCCTTCCTGGTGCTCGCGGTGTCGGCCTTCACCGACTATCTCGACGGCAAGCTCGCCCGACGCTGGCACCAGATCAGCCGGGTCGGCCAGGTCCTCGACCCGCTGGCCGACCGGCTCTACATCTTCTCGACGATCGTGGCACTCACACTGCGCGAGATCATCCCGCTCTGGTTCGCCGTCCTGCTGGTCGGCCGTGACGTGTTCCTCGCCTTCCTGGTCCCGGCGCTGCGTCGCCGGGGACTCACCGTGCTGCCGGTGCACTTCCTCGGCAAGGCGGCGACGTTCTGCCTTCTCTATGCCCTGCCGTTGCTGCTCCTCGGTGACGGGGATGGCACCCTCGCTCTGCTGGCCCGGGTTTTCGGGTGGGCGTTCGCGGTCTGGGGCGTGGGCCTGTACTGGTGGGCTGGGCTGATATACGCCGAGCAGGTTCGGCGGTTGCCGCGGGTCGCGTAACGACCCGGCAATACTCGGCCCGGCTCTGTCGGCAACGGCGACGCGTCATGCGACGATGACGGGCGTGACGACGCGCCTGGATGGACGCGTCCGGCGGGGTGAGCGGCCGGACGCGTCCATGTCGTTGATCACAGATCTGTTCGCCAACGCCCTCGACGAGGGATACGCCGAGGCGGCGGCCCGCAACGGTGCAGCCGGCATGCCGGAGTCGCCCCGAGACCGCCCCCGGATGTCTCTGGCTCTGATGGCGGGCCTGCTGGGGCTCGGTCTCCTGCTGGCCACCGCGGCTCTTCAGGTGCGTGCCGACGCCGGAATCGTCTCGGCCGAGCGGGAGTCGCTGGTCGAGCGGATCGGGCACGCCACGGACCATGCCGACGCCCTGGAACGCACGGTCGCCGAACTTGAGCGAAACATCCTCGAGGTGGAGACCAGGCAACTGGACAACGCCGCGGTAAACACCGAGCTCCGCGAGTCGATGGCGGCCATGCGGATTGCCGCCGGTACGGGAGCCGTGCAGGGCCCCGGTGTCGTCGTCGAGGTGGATGACGCCGAGAACGGCACGACGGGCGACGGTTCGGACGCGGTGAGCAGCGTGCTGGACATCGATCTCCAACAGGTCGTCAACGGCCTCTGGGCCGCCGGAGCGGAAGCAGTGAGCATCGACGGCCAGCGAGTGACCGGCATGACCGCAATCCGGTCGGCCAACGACGTGATTCTGGTCAACTTCCGCCCGCTCGAGCCGCCGTACGAAGTGCGGGCGGTGGGTGACTCACGGACCCTCGGCAGCCGCTTCCTCCAGGGCTCCGGTGGCCAGTGGCTGCTCGATGCGTCCGCGACCGCCGGCATCCAGTTCGACATCCGCAACGTCGACTCGTTGACACTGCCCGCGGCCAGGGCCGTGCTACGCCTGGCCGAGCCGGAGGAGATCACGTGATACCGGCGCTCGGACTGCTGCTCGGCATCGCGGCCGGCCTGTACTTCGACGTCGACGTGCCGTTGGCATTGCAGCCGTACCTGCCGATCGCCGTCGTGGCCGCACTCGACGCGGTGTTCGGCGGGTTGCGTGCGGTCATGGACGGCGTGTTCAGCGACAAGGTGTTCGTCGTCTCGTTTGTGGCGAACGTGCTCATCGCGGCATTCATCGTGTTCCTCGGCGACCAGCTCGGCGTGGGTGCGCAGCTGTCGACGGCGGTCGTCGTCGTCCTCGGCATCCGCATCTTCACCAACGTCGCCACGATCCGACGGCACCTGTTCCGTGCCTGACCAGACGAATCCGGGTCCGCAGGAGGTGCGCCCTGCGCAGGAGGTGCGACCTCCGAAGCGGTTCGTCCCGCGAACGCCGTCCGGACTGGACCGGTTGGTGCGCGCGGCGCGGGCGCGTCCGGACCTGGGTCAAGTCGCCGTCGCCGTGCTGGTCGGCCTGCTTGGATTCACGGCGGTGCTCCAGGTGCGGGGCGACGACGAAGACCTGCTCAGCCGGGCCCGCCGAGCCGACCTGATCCAGATCCTGGACGGTCTGACCGTGCGCGGCGACCAGCTCGAACGGCAGATCGCCGACCTCGAGGCGGACCGGCGCGAGCTCGTGTCGGGCGCCGACAGCGAACAGGCCTCCCTCGAGCAGACCGCCACCTTGGCGCGGCAGCTGGCCGTGCTGGCCGGTACGGCCGCTGCCACCGGCCCCGGGATCGTCGTCACCGTCAACGACGGTTCCGAGTCGCTGCCCGCGCGGGCGCTGTTCTCGGCCATCCAGGAACTCCGCAGTGCGGGCGCCGAAGCGATCGAGATCGCCGGTGCCGACGACCAGCAGGTGCGAGTCGTCGCGAGCACGTACGTTGTCGACGACGGGTCGGGCGTCGAGATCGACGGCGTCAAGCTGGAGGCTCCCTACCGCTTCACCGTCATCGGCGAGCCACAGGCGCTGACCGAGGCGATGAACTTCCCGCAGGGCCTGGTCGACACGGTCAACGACGGCGGCGGACGCGCGACGGTGGATCAGCACGACGAGGTCACCGTTGACGCTGTGCACGAGAGCACGCCGGCTGAGTACGCTGTCCCGGCCGACGACGACGCCGACTGACCGCCGAGGAGGCGACCGTGTACCCCGACGACCTCAGGTACACCGCCGAGCACGAATGGGTGCGCAGCACCGGCGATGGCGAAGGAAGCGTCCGGGTGGGCATCACCCATTACGCCCAGGAGCAGCTCGGTGACATCGTCTACGTCCAGCTCCCCGACGTCGGCGACGAGCTCGCGGCCGGCGAGCCCTGTGGCGAGCTCGAGTCGACGAAGAGTGTCAGCGATCTCTACGCCCCGCTGGCCGGACGCGTCGTCGCGCGCAACGAGGAGTTGGACGCTGCGCCGGAGCAGGTCAACGCCGACCCGTACGGCGCCGGCTGGATGATCGAGATCGACCCTGCCGACCCGGCCGATCTGGACGGCCTGCTCGACGCGGACGAGTACCGAGCGCAGGTCGAGACCTGATGTCTCGATGTCAGGTTGACCCTCCGGCGCATGCGGCCTAGGTTGCCAGGAACGTCAACCCTCAGGTGACGATCGAGAGTCCACCGACCCGCCGAACCGTCACCGTCGTCCAGCCGCGGGCTCCGTGGCGGAAGGCCGGTAGAGCGAATGCCGTTCTGCACCCAGTGCGGTCATGAAAACCCTGACGACGCCAATTTCTGCTCCCGTTGCGGAGCCCGGCTCCCCACCGCTGTCGCCGAACCCGGAACGGGCACGGACTCGACCAGCACACTCGCCATCGCCCGTGAGGAAGTCGAGCGCGACGAAGGCCTGCGAGAGGACGTGGGCGACCTCGGTCCGGCCGACCAGGCTGCCGTGGATGCCTTGCCCGCAGGTAGCGCGCTTCTCGTCGTGCTCCGCGGCCCCAACGCGGGCAGCCGGTTTCTCCTCGACACCGACTCGGTGACCGCCGGGCGGCATCCCGACTCCGACATCTTCCTCGACGACGTCACCGTGTCGCGACGGCACGCGGAGTTCCATCGCAGCGACGAGGGCTTCCGGGTCTCCGACGTCGGGAGCCTCAACGGGACCTACGTCAACCGGGACCGCATCGACCACGTGCTCCTGTCCAACGGCGACGAGGTCCAGGTCGGCAAGTACCGCCTGGTCTACTACTCCAGTCAGCACGGGTTCGGCGGCGGACCGAGGTGACCTCGGCGCTGCCGGCGCGCCAGACCCTCAGCATCGGGGAGGTTCTGGCACACCTGCGCCCGGACTTCCCGGACGTGACGATTTCCAAGATCCGTTTCCTGGAGTCCGAAGGGCTGGTCGATCCGCAGCGTTCGCCGTCGGGGTACCGCCGTTTCAGTCATGACGACATCGCGCGGTTGCGCTTCGTGCTGACCGTTCAGCGCGACCATTACCTGCCCCTGCGGGTGATCAAGGAACAACTCGAGCAGCTCGACGGAGGTACCGAACCCTCGATGGGCAGCCGCCCGGGAGCTCCGTACGCGGTCGCGGGGCCGACCCAGGAGCCGGGGGAGGTGCGGCTCTCGCGGTCCTCTCTGGCCGAGGCCGCCGGCATCTCCGACGAACTGCTCACCGACCTCGAGTCGTACGGACTGGTGGCAGCTCGAGGAGCAGGCTTCGACGCCGACGCCCTCCTGATCGCCCGCACTGCCGGGGAGCTGGCCACATACGGCCTCGAGCCGCGGCACCTGCGCACGATCCGCAGCGCGGCCGAACGCGAGATCGGCCTGGTCGAGCAGGTCGTGGCGCCGCTACTGCGCCAGCGCGGCGCCGAGGCGCGCGGCCGCGGGGAGGAGGTCGCCCGTGAGATCGCCCGGCTGACCTCGCGCCTGCATGCTGCCCTCGTCGATGCCCGCCTCCGCTCCGTGCGCACGCGCTGACACCGCCGGCTCATCCGGACCCGTTCAACCCGCCGCATGCGGACACTGGCGTAGGGTTGAAGGCGTGCGCGAGCTCGACGTGGTCGGCGTCCGGGTGGAGATGCCCTCCAACCAGCCGATCGTCCTGCTGCGTGAGGTCGATGGTGAGCGCTACCTCCCGATCTGGATCGGCGCGGTGGAGGCTACCGCCATCGCCTTCGCCCAGCAGGGAATCACCCCTGAGCGACCCATGACGCACGACCTGTTCAAGGACGTGCTGGAAGCCGTCGGCGCCAAGCTCGAGCAGGTCCGGATCACCGAGATGCGCGACAGCACCTACTACGCCGAGCTGGTGTTCGCCGGTGGCATCCGGGTCAGTTCGCGGCCCTCGGACTCGATCGCCCTGGCGCTGCGGACCGGCACCCGCATCTTCGCGGCCGAACCGCTGCTGGACGAGGTCGGCATCGTCATCGCCGAAGGCTCGGACGAGGAGCAGGAGGACGAGGTGGAGAAGTTCCGGGAGTTCCTCGACCAGATCTCGCCGGAGGACTTCGCCAGCTGAGCCCGGCACCGCACCCACCGGGTACGTGGACCCCTTGCCTTTGAATGAACCCTCGAGTTGAGGTCGAGGTCGAGAGCCGGCCAGCGTGTTGCGTTGACCGCCGTGACGCCCACGCCTAGCGTCGCGGGTGTCAGTTCGAGGACGGAGGCCGGCGTGAGCGGAGACACCACGGGCGGAACGGGTCCGGTCGACGCGCCACCCTCGGTGGATGCCGTCGCCGAGGCCGGCCGGCAGGGCCTGCTCTTCGAGGGAATGGTCGGCCCGATCCCGGACGACGTCGGCTATCGCGGCCCGACGGCGTGTGCCGCCGCCGGTATCACATACCGCCAGCTCGACTACTGGGCGCGCACCGGTCTGGTCGAGCCGACCGTGCGGCCCGCATCGGGCTCGGGCACCCAGCGGCTCTACTCCTTCCGCGACATACTCGTACTCAAGATCGTCAAACGGCTGCTCGACACCGGCGTATCACTGCAGCAGATCCGCCAGGCGGTCCGGCATCTGCGTGACCGCGGCGTCGAGGATCTCGCCGGCATCACTTTGATGAGCGACGGAGCCAGCGTCTACGAGTGCACCTCCGCCGACGAGGTGGTCGACCTCGTCCAGGGCGGGCAGGGAGTCTTCGGAATCGCCGTCGGCCGGGTGTGGCGCGAGGTCGAGGCCACCCTGATCGAGATGCCGGGGGAGCGGCCCGGCGAGGAGCCCGGCGAGCACCCGGGCGACGAACTGGCCCTGCGGCGACGTGCCCGGGTCGCGGGCAGCTGAAGCACCGCGCCGCTCCGGCCGGGTAGGCTGGCGACGAGCCGTCGAACCCGGCCGGGAGAGACTTCACGCAGCCGGCGTGGAGCGCCGAAGGGGCAACCTCCCCGGAACCTCTCAGGCAGCGCGGACCGTCCGGGCGAGGCCACTCTGGAGCACCGTCGCCGGTCTCGCGACAGAGGGGGAGCTGTCGTCGCGCGCCGTCGAGGAGCCCTGAATGTCCGACCCGTCCCCCCTGACCGACCAGAGCAGTTCCGCTCCGTTCACCGGCCGGCACATCGGCCCGCGTGACGACGAGATCGTGCGGATGCTCGACACGGTGGGCCAGCACTCCCTCGATGCTCTCGTGGCGGCCGCCATGCCGGCCGGTATCCGGGCCCTCGACGCGATGGACCTGCCGCCAGCCGTCACCGAGATCGGCGCCCTGGAGGAGTTGCGCAGCCTGGCGCGCCGTAACCGCCGCCTGGTCCAGATGATCGGCCTGGGCTACTACGACACGGTCACCCCGCCGGTCGTCGTGCGCCGGGTGCTCGAGAGCCCGGCCTGGTACACGGCGTACACGCCCTACCAGCCCGAGATCTCCCAGGGACGTCTGGAGGCGCTGCTGAACTTCCAGACGATGGTGGCCGACCTGACCGGCCTGCCGACGGCCAACGCGAGCCTGCTCGACGAGCCGACCGCGGCAGCCGAGGCCATGACGCTCATGCGCAGATCCGTCCGTGGCGGGCCGAACCGCCTGGTGGTCGATGCCGACTGCCTGCCGCAGACGATCGCCGTGGTGCAGACTCGCGCCGAACCGCTGGGAATCGAGGTCGTGGTCGCCGACCTGGCGGCCGGCCTGCCCGACGGCGACCTGTTCGGCGTGCTGCTCCAGTACCCAGGTGCGTCCGGCCGGATTCGGGACCTGGCGCCGGTGATCGAGGCTGCCCACAGCCGTGGCGCAATGGCAGCAGTCGCGGCAGATCTGCTGGCACTGACACTGCTCACCTCGCCCGGCGAGCTCGGCGCCGACATCGCTGTGGGTACGTCGCAGCGCTTCGGCGTCCCCCTGGGCTACGGCGGACCGCACGCGGGTTACATCGCCGTGCGGTCCGGGCTGGAGCGCGGGCTACCGGGCCGGCTGGTGGGCGTATCGGTCGACACCGACGGTGCCCCGGCCTACCGGCTGGCGCTGCAGACCCGCGAGCAGCACATCCGCCGCGAGAAGGCCACGTCGAACATCTGCACCGCCCAGGTGCTCCTGGCGGTCGTCGCGTCCATGTATGCCGTCTGGCACGGCCCGGACGGCCTGCGGGCGATCGCCCAGCGCGTCCACTCGCACGCCGTCACCCTGGCGGCGGGCCTGCGGGCCGGCGGGGTCGAGGTGGTGCACGGAGAGTTCTTCGACACCGTGCTCGCTCGCGTTCCGGAGCGGGCGGAAGCGGTCGTGGCCGCTGCCGCGGAGCTGGGGGTCAACCTGGGCCTCGCTGACGCCGACCACGTCCGGATCGCCTGTGACGAGGTGACGACGACCACACACCTCGACTTGGTGTGGAAGGCGTTCGGGGCTTCCGGCGGCGTGCACGAGGCCCGGGCCGACGCCATTCCGGCCGGACTGCGGCGAACCAGCCGTTACCTCACCCACCCGGTCTTCTCGACCCACCGGTCCGAAACGTCGATGCTGCGCTACCTACGGAGGCTCGCCGACAAGGACTACGCGCTCGACCGGGGAATGATTCCGCTCGGCTCCTGCACCATGAAGCTCAACGCCACCACCGAGATGGAGCCGCTGACCTGGCCCGAGTTCGCTGCGATACACCCGTTCGCCCCGATCGAGCAGGCACAGGGCCATCTCGAGCTCGTGCGTCAGCTGGAGCGGTGGCTGGCCGCGATCACCGGCTATGACGCGGTTTCCCTGCAGCCCAACGCCGGGTCGCAGGGCGAGCTCGCCGGCCTGCTGGCCATCCGTGCCTTCCATCGCGCCAACGGCGACAACGAGCGCGACGTATGCCTCATCCCGTCCAGTGCGCATGGGACCAACGCGGCATCCGCCGTGATGGCGGGCATGCGGGTCGTCGTGGTGGGCGCGGCCGACGACGGCACGGTGGACCTCGACGACCTCCGCGCCAAGCTGGCGGCCCACAGCGACCGGTTGGCCGCGATCATGGTCACCTATCCGTCGACGCACGGCGTTTACGAAGAGGGGATCACGGAGATCTGCCGCCTGGTGCACGAGGCCGGCGGACAGGTCTACGTCGACGGTGCGAACCTCAACGCGTTGGTCGGACTGGCCAAACCCGGTGAGTTCGGCGCCGACGTCAGCCATCTCAATCTGCACAAGACCTTCTGCATCCCGCACGGCGGCGGCGGCCCCGGTGTCGGGCCGGTCGGGGTGCGGGCCCACCTCGCCCCCTACCTGCCCAACCACCCTCTGCTTCCGGAGGCCGGACCGGTCACCGGCGTCGGGCCGGTGTCGGGGGCGCCGTTCGGGTCGGCGTCGGTGCTGCCGATCTCGTGGGCGTACGTGCGGATGATGGGCCCGGACGGCCTCCGCCTGGCCACGCAGGTCGCGGTGCTGTCCGCCAACTACGTCGCGACGCGGCTACGCGAGCACTACCCCGTGCTCTACACGGGTCAGAACGGTCTGGTTGCTCACGAGTGCATCGTCGACCTCCGGCCACTGACGCGCACCACCGGAGTCACGGTAGACGACGTCGCGAAGCGGTTGATCGACTACGGCTTCCACGCCCCGACCATGTCCTTCCCGGTGGCGGGGACCTTGATGATCGAGCCGACCGAGTCGGAGGACCTGGCCGAGCTGGACAGGTTCTGCGATGCGATGATCGCGATCCGGGCCGAGGCCGACCGGGTCGCCACAGGGGAGTGGCCGGTCGACGACAACCCGCTGCGCAACGCTCCGCATACGGCCGCCGCCCTCGCCGCCGAGTGGACCTTCCCCTACGACCGGGCCACTGCCGTGTTCCCCGCCGGGAACCGTTCGGACAAGTACTGGCCGCCGGTGCGGCGGGTCGACAGCGCCTACGGCGACCGCCACCTGGTCTGTGCCTGTCCTGCTCCGGAGGAGTACGAGCACCCTGACCGGGGGGCTCAGGGCGCCTCGTGACGGACGGCTCTCGTGTGAACCCAGACTTGGGAGGATCCGCGGAGCTTCACCTGCGGTCGGTACCGCCCACTAGCCTCGCCGGATGGGCGTACGGCGGCTCGGCCGGGACGAGGTGCGGCAGCTCGCGGTGCGGGCCCAGCTGCTCGACGCGGAAAGGCCGACGGGTTTGGTCGGCCTCGTCGACCACCTGACCTTGCTGCAGGTCGATCCGACGGCCGCGATTGCGCCGAACGCCGACCTGGTGGCGTGGAGCCGGCTCGGGGGGTCGTACCAGCTGGTCGACGACAACCCGCTGCGCAACGCTCCGCATACGGCCGCCGCCCTCGCCGCCGAGTGCACCTTCCCCTACGACCGG
>DATFBR010000037.1:0-5657 GCA_035253685.1 Jiangellaceae bacterium | reverse complement strand
GGCCGCGCATGCCGAGACCTATCTGCGGGTCAGCCTGCTCGGCATCCCTTCGATGCTCTTCGTGCTCGCTGCCACCGGCGTGCTCCGCGGCCTGCAGGACACACGGACTCCACTCGTCGTCGCCGTTGCGGGTGCCGTCGGCAACATCGCTCTCAACATCGTGCTCGTGTACGGCCTCGACCTCGGCATCGGTGGCTCGGCGCTCGGAACGGTCATCGCCCAGACCGCGATGGCGGCGGCGTTCGCCCGCGTCGTCGTCCGCGGGGCCCGCCGGCACGGAGCCGGCCTACGACCGGACTGGCCCGGCGTCCGGCGTTCGTTCGGCGCGGGCCTTCCGCTGGTCGTCCGGACGGTCTCGATGCGCGTCGCCCTGATCGCCGCAACGGTCGTCGCGGCCGGGCTCGGTACGGCGGAGCTCGCCGCGTACCAGGTGGCGTTCACCACGTGGACGCTGTTGGCGCTCGTGCTCGACGCCGTGGCGATCGCCGCGCAGGCCCTGGTCGGCCGTGCCCTGGGTGCAGGAGACGTCGACGATGCGTCATCCACCACCCGCCGGATGGTCCAGTGGGGCCTGCTCGCGGGTGCCGGACTCGGGCTTCTCCTCGCCGCCATCGGTCCCGTGTACGCCCGGGTGTTCACCTCCGACCCCGAGGTGCGCTCGCTGCTGGTCGCCGCGCTTCTCGTCGTCGCCGTGCTGCAGCCGTTCGCCGGCTGGGTGTTCGTGCTGGACGGCGTCCTGATCGGCGCCGGCGACGGCCGCTACCTGGCGCTCGCGTCCGTGCTGAGCGTGCTGGCCTTCCTTCCCGCCGCCGTGGCGGTCGCCGAGAGCGGCGCTTCTGGCGTCGCCGGCCTGGTGGCGCTGTGGGCGGCGATCGGCGTGTGGGTGCTCGCTCGGCTGGTGACGCTCACCTACCGCGAACGTTCGGGCGCGTGGCTCGTCACCGGTGCCGTCCGCTGACCGGGACCAAGCCCGGAGCCACGCCCGGGGCCCGGCCCTCGATTCCCCGACATGTGGCGAGTTCGCAACGTCTCGAGCGGTCCGGAGGGGTTGTCTACCCGCCACAAGTGGCAGCGAACGGTGGCACGGACTGGCGACCTCGTGAGCCCGAGCCGGCGGCGGCCCGATGGTCACCGAGACGGTCAGCTTGTACGCGTTGTTCGGATACAACCTGCTCGTCGTCAGCGCCGTACTGGGCCTGCGCGTGCTCGCCGCGATTTTCCGCCGCAGCTGATCCGGAACGGGCCCGCTCACGCCGATGGGCCGAAAGCGGTCAGCCGTGGTCAGATCCACCTGCGCATGACGTGGCCCCGCCCGTCCCGGAACGAGCTCGTGCCCAAGATGATCAGGTCGACGAGCATCCAGAAGGCCGGCACGACGCCGAGGGTCAGGAAGAACAGCACGAGCATGGCGACAGCGGAGCCCGTCCGGCCGGCATAGAACCGGTGCGCGCCGAAGATCCCGAAGAAGAAGCACAGCAGGAATGCGGGAAGGATCGTCCGGTCACTGACGCGCGAGGTGTGCTCGACCGCGTACACCGACGGTCGTGGCACAGGCGGCGGCGCAGGGACGATGTCCGCGACGACGGCGGCGAGCTCGCCGTGGGTGCGGGCCGCGAAGACGGCGTCCAGACGCTCGTCGATCTCGTCCAGACCGAGCCGGCCGTCCACAAACGCCGTCCGGACCATCGTCGCGACGGACTCGCGTTCGGCGTCGGAGGAGCGCAGGTGTGGCGGACGGCCGTACGGGTGGTACGGGACTTCCTTGGCCTGCGCTGTGCTCACCCCACCGAGTGTAGGCGGCGTCCCGACAGGTCCGTCGTCCCGGCGGACGTGATCAGGACGCGACGATTTCGAGCTGGACGGTGGCGGCCACCTCCGGATGGAGGCGGACCGTCACGGTGTGGGCGCCGATCGTCTTGATCGGGTTGCCCACCTCGATTCGGCGCTTGTCGACCGAGGGGCCACCGGCCTGGCTGACGGCAGCGGCGATGTCCGTCGGCGTGACCGCCCCGAACAGGCGTCCGGTGCTGCCCGCGCGGGCCGGCAGCCGAACCGGTTCGGCCTCGAGCCTCGTCTTGACTTCGCGGGCCGTGTCGAGATCGGTGATCTCGCGGACGGTGCGTGCCCGCCGGATGGCGTGCAGTTGCTTCTCGCCACCGCGGGTCCACGGGATGGCGAAGCCGCGCGGCATCAGGTAGTTGCGGCCGTAGCCGTCCTTGACCTCGACCACGTCGCCGGCGGCGCCGAGGCCGGGGACCTCCTGGGTGAGGATGAGCTTCATGGTGACCTCACTCCCCCTCAGCGTGCCGTCGAGGTGTACGGAAGAAGCGCCACCTCGCGGGCATTCTTGATCGCGACCGCCACGTCGCGCTGGTGACGCGTGCAGCAGCCGGTGACCCGGCGGGCGCGGATCTTTCCCCGGTCGGAGATGTACTTGCGCAGCACGCCGGTGTCCTTGTAGTCGACGTACTTGACCTTGTCCTTGCAGAATGCGCAGACCTTCTTCTTCGGCTTGCGCACAGCGGGCTTTGCCATCGTGGTGCTCCCTGGTGGAGTCGGAGCCCGATCGCCTCGCTGGCAGCGGCGACCGGGATGGTGGGTATCGATCTAGAACGGGGGCTCGTCGCCGGCAGGCGCGGGAGCTGGTCCGCTGGACCACGGGTCCGGCTGACCGCCCTGGCCACCGCCCTGAGCCGGCTGACCGCCGGTCGCCCACGGGTCGGCGCCGCCGGAGGCGGGAGCCCCGCCGCCGAACCCGCCGCCGGACCGCTGCGTCTTGGTGACCTTGGCGGTGGCGTAGCGCAGGCTCGGCCCGATCTCGTCGACGTCGAGCTCGAAGACCGTACGCTTCTCGCCCTCGCGGGTCTCGTACGACCGCTGCTTCAGCCGGCCGGTGACGACGACCCGCGCGCCGCGCTGCAGCGACTCGGCGACGTTCTCGGCCGCCTGCCGCCAGACCGAGCAGGACAGGAACAGCGGGTCGCCGTCCTCCCAGGCATTGGTCTGCCGGTTGAACGTGCGCGGCGTCGACGCGACCCGGAAGTTGGCCACGGCGGCGCCACTGGGGGTGAAGCGCAGTTCGGGGTCGTCGGTCAGGTTACCGACGACGGTGATGATGGTCTCGCCTGCCATGTGGTGGTTCCTCCCGAAGGGGCTGGATGCGAGCCTGGAGATCAGTGGGCGTCCGGACGGACGACCTTGGTACGCAGGATGGACTCGTTGAGTCCGAGCTGGCGGTCGAGCTCCTGGACGGCAGCGGGCTCGCAGGTGAGATCGAGGACGGCGTAGATGCCCTCGCTCTTCTTGTCGATCTCGTACGCGAGCTTGCGGCGGCCCCAGATGTCGACCTTCTCGATGGTGCCGCCGGACTGGCGGATGACGCCGAGGAACGTGTCGAGACTCGGAGCAACGGTGCGCTCCTCGAGCTCTGGATCGAGAATCACCATGACCTCGTAATGACGCATGTGCCGATCACCTCCTGTGGGCTTCGCGGCCACGGTCTCTCCGTGGCAGGAGGGCTTGTGCGTCGCACGGCCCGGCGTACGGACGTGCCGCACCGGCCGGGCCGAGCGACCAGGATACCAGCGCGGCGACGTCGCCCGCGCCACTCGTCCACAGCCTCGACGTCCGCGCGCTCCGCGAGTCTGGGGTTGCCGCCGCCGCGGGTTCTGGGCAGGCTGGCCAGCCATGCGCTTCGCGATCACCCGGGAGAACATGCTGGCCGCGCTCACGCTGGGCCTCGGTGCGGTGTCGACGCTGTGCGCGTTCGTTCCTGCCTGGCACGTGCCGGGCTCGTGGACGGGGCTCATCGGCCTGGCGCTCGGTGCAGTGGCTCAGATGATCTCGACGTCCACGGCGCAGCGATGGGTGATCGTCCCGGGCTGGGTCCTGTCATTCATCGGCCTCGCGGTCGGCATCGCCAACGGCGGCCTCACGTAGACCGCTCAACCGTGCTTGCGGAGGTACTCACCGAAATGGGGGACGGTGAACGCGATCGTTCCGCGTTCGGCCGAATACACCAGGCCCTTCTTGATCAACGAGTCGCGCGCCGGTGAGAGCGACGACGGCTTGCGGCCCAGGCGGCTCGCGACGTCGGCGGTCGGGACGGCGCCGTCGCCGGCTTCGGACAGTACGGCGATCGCCCGCAGGTAGTCCCGCTCAGCCGGAGTGGCGCGCTCGTATCGCGATCCGAAGAAGCCCACGGCCAGTTCGGCCTCCGCCTCCGGCGATGCGACCACCACGTCCTCGCGGGTGACCGGGCTACTGGGGGCGTTGTCCCAGGTGACCTTTCCGTAGGCCTGGACGAAGTAGGGATAACCGTCGGTCGCGGCATAGAGAGCGTCGAGTGCCGCCCCGTCGAAGACCACCCCCTCGTCCGCGGCGGGAGCCACCAACGCCTGGTCTGCGGCGGAACGGTCGAGACGGTCGATACGGAGATAGCGGAACAGCCGCTCCGAATACGACTTCGACGCCGACAGCACGGCCGGCAGGTGCGGCAGCCCGGCCCCCACGACGACCAGCGGCAGTCCCTGCTGCGACAGCTCGTGGCACGCCGCGCACAGGGCCGAGACGTCCGGCTCGGCAACGTCCTGCATCTCGTCGACGAAGACGGCGATCCCCACGCCGACGTCGCGAGCGACGCCGGCGGCGTCGACGAGCAGTTCGACCAGGTCGACCTCGATGTCGCCGGTGTCGGCGCGGCCGGAACGCGCCGGCAGGTCGATACCCGGCTGCCACCGGTCGCGAAGCCGTGCACCCTCGGGAGCCGACCGCAGGGCGAACGCCTTCAGCACGCCGAGGAACTCGTCGACGCGGCCGGGGTCGCGGTGCCGGGGCGTCAGCTCCCGCACGGCCATGTGCAGCGCGCCGGCCAGCGGTCGGCGCAGCGACTGGTCGGGGCGGGCCTCGATCTTGCCGGTGCCCCACAACCGCCCGATCGCCTGCGACCGCAGCGCGTTGAGCAGGACGGTCTTCCCGACACCGCGCAGCCCGGTGAGGACCAGGCTGCGTTCGGGCCGCCCGCGTGCCACCCGTTCGAGCACGATGTCGAACTGCCGCAGCTCGCGGTCGCGGCCGGCCAGCTCCGGCGGCCGCTGGCCCGCGCCCGGTGCGTACGGGTTGCGGACGGGATCCACGATCGCACCTTATGGGGCTGTCTAGGGGATTCCGTAGATCCGGCTAGACGGCGCCATACCGGCGTGTCGCCTCAGCGCCCTGCAGCTATCTCCACCATCACTTCTCCGTTGATCATGGCACAGCGGGTGTCTTGGCCCCGTGAAGACACCCATTCCGCCATGATCAACCGACGGGGAACCGGGCGGGGGCGGGCGACGTCTCATCGGTGTGCGAATCGAGCGCGCGATGAGGTGGCCGGCCCGGCTGATCACCGGTGGTGCCTTGGTGGCTGCGCTCGGGTGGGGGCTGGCCGGCTGCAGCATCGGCGACGACGACACTGTCGTGACGGCAACGACGGCGGCCTCGCCCGACGCTCCGCAGACCTCGCTGACGATCGTCATCGATCCAGGCGACGGTGGGCAGTCGGAGGAATGGACACTGGCCTGCGACCCGGCCGGAGGGACGCATCCGGATCCGGAGGCGGCGTGCGCGGCGCTGGCCGGCGTCGAGGCGGACGCCTTCACCCCCGTCGCCGCCGACCA
>DATFBR010000036.1:0-16992 GCA_035253685.1 Jiangellaceae bacterium | reverse complement strand
ACCGGGAGCGGACCGCGACTGCGGTTGTCGAGAGCGGCTCCCGCGCGCTGCGGCCGATGCTCGACAACCTGCTGGGGCAGACGACGCGGACCGAACGGCCCGACGTGGTCGCAACCGTGACCGGCTGGCTCGACGCCGCGCGGCCCGACGGCGTCGCGTGGGCCCAGCGGGCCATGGCCGGGCGCCCCAGCTCGTTCGGCACGCTCGCCGGGACGCAGGTGCCGGCGCTGATTCTGGTCGGCGAGGAGGACACGCTGACGCCCCACGACGACGCGCTGGCCATGGCCGCGGCCTTCCAGCGGCCGGCACCGGTGCGGGTCGTCCCGCGCGCCGGTCACCTGTCGCCGGTGGAGAACCCCGACGCGGTGACCGGCGCCCTACGAGACCTGCTCGGTCACTTCTGAGCGGCGGGAGCGTCCTCGACGACCTCGCCGTCGATGACGTCGTCGTCTTCGGACTGCATCCCGGCCTCGACCGCGGGCGGCGGGCCGTTGCTGTCGCCCGGAACGGACATCGCTCCGAGCAGGCTGCGCAGCTGGGTGAGGTGCCCGGTGATGCTGTCGCGCTGGCGGGTCAGATCAGCCACCTCGCGCTTGGCCCTCGTCTGGATCCGTGCGGCCTCGGCCTTGGCCTCGCCGACCAGCATCTCGGCATGCGACTTGGCCTCTGCCACGAGCTGGGCGGCGTTGCGGCGGGCACCCGAGACGAGTGCCTTCGCCTGGGTGTCGGCCTCCCGCCGGACCTGCTCGGCGAGCTCGTGGGCGGACTTGGCCCGGGAATCGGCGTCGGCGGCGCGGGTCTCGGCCTCGGTGACCAGCTTCTGGGTTTCCGTGATCGCGGCCTCGTGCCGCTCGCTGTCCTCGCGCTCGGCCTGCTCCCGGGTCGCCGCGAGTGCGAGCTCGAGTTCCGTGAGCTCCTTGTCGGCCCTGGTACGGACCTCCTCGAGGCGGGCCTGCGCTTCCGCGCGCATCTGCTCGATGTCGCGCTTCGCCGCCCCGCGGAGCTCTTCGACCTCGCGGCGGGCGGTGGCCCGCAGTTCGGTGACCTCGCGCTCGGCGACGGTGCGGATGCGGGTCAGGTCGCGCTCGGCCGTCGCCCGCTTCTCGGCGGCCTCGTGCTCGATGCCGGCGCGGACGGTCGCGGCCTCGCGCTGGGCCGTGTCGACGAGTGCCGCCGCCTCACGCTTGGCCGCTGACCTGGCGCCGTCCGCCTCCGCCTTGGCCTCGGCGATGACCTCATCCGCCTGGTGCTTGGCCGATGACCGCAGCTCCTCGGCGTCGTTCTCGGCGGCACCGCGCATCTCGCTCGCGTCGGCCTGCGCCACGGCTCGGGCCTCGCGAGCCTCGGCCTCCGCCTGCCCGACCAGCTCGGATGCCTGCTCCTCGGCCAGCCGGAGGAGATGCTCGATGCGGGCGCCGAGCCCGGAGTACGAGGGCTGGTCGACCTCGCGCAGCGACGTCGTCGCCTCGGCCAGCTCCTGGCGCAACCGGACGATCTGCTTGTCGAGCTCCTTGGTCCGCGAGCGCTGCTGTGCGAGCGCGGCCTCGAGCTGGCGTACGTGCTGTTCGACCTGGGCGCGATCGAACCCGCGCATCACCTGGGTGAACCCTCCGGTGGGGTTCGAATCGAAGATCGACAGCCCGTCCTCGGCCGTCTCTCGTAGCGTGATCGTGTCCCGTGCCTCGTCCATGATCTCCCTCGTCGGGGGTGCCCGCCCCCCGACAGGGAACGGGTCACACGTTGCGGAACCTGCTGATGGCTTCGAGGTAGGTTGCCCGTGTCTCCCCGTCCCGGACGCCGAGCCCCTCCTCAGGCGCTAGGCAGAGTACTCCCACTTTGCCCTGGTGCCGATTGCTGTGGACATCGAATGTGGCCTGACCGGTCTGGTCGAGCGGGTAGGTGCGTGACAGCGTCGGGTGGATGCGGGCACGCGCGATGAGGCGGTTAGCCTCCCACGCCTCGCGGTAGTTGGCGAAGTGGGATCCCACGATCCGTTTGAGGTTCATCCAGAGGTACCTGTTGTCGAACTCGTGCACGTACCCGGAGGTCGAGGCACAGGTCACGATCGTGCCGCCGCGGCGGGCGACGAAGATGCTCGCGCCGAAGGTCTCCCGGCCCGGGTGCTCGAAGACGATGTCCGGGTCGTCGCCACCGGTGAGCTCGCGGATGCGCGCTCCCAGCCGTCTCCATTCGGCCGGGTCCTGGGTGCGTTCGTCGCGCCAGAACCGGAAGCCCTCCGCGGCCCGGTCGATGACGAGCTCGGCACCCATCCGGTGGCAGATCTCCACCTTCTCCGGGCTCGACACGACGCAGACCGGTGTGGCGCCGCTGGCCAGGGCGAGCTGGGTGGCGTACGAGCCGAGGCCACCGGACGCACCCCAGATCAGCACGATGTCGCCCAGCTTCATGCCCGCGCCGTTGCGTGACACCAACTGCCGGTAGGCGGTGGAGTTGACCAGGCCGGGGCAGGCCGCCTCCTCCCAAGTCAGGTGCGCAGGCTTGGGCATCAGCTGGTTGGACTTGACCAGCGCCAGTTCGGCCAGCCCGCCGAAGTTCGTCTCGAAGCCCCAGATCCGCTGCTCCGGATCGAGCATCGTGTCGTCGTGGCCGTCCGGCGACTCGAGCTCGACCGACAGGCAGTGGGCGACCACCTCGTCGCCGGGCGCCCAGGCGTGCACGCCGGGGCCGGTCCGCAGCACCACGCCGGCCAGGTCGGAACCCACGACGTGGTAGGGCAGGTCGTGCCGGCTGGCAAGGTCGTGCATCCGGCCGTAGCGCTCGAGGAAGGCGAAGGTGGGAACCGGTTCGAAGATCGACGTCCACACCGTGTTGTAGTTGATCGCGCTGGCCATCACGGCGACGAGAGCCTCACCGGGCCCGAGTGAGGGCGTCGGCACCTGGTCGATGTGCAACGAGCGGCGGGGATCCTTGTCCCGAGTGGCCATGCCGGCGAACAGGTCGGTTTCGTCCTTGTGCACCGCCACCGCGCGGTAGGACTCCGGCACGGGTAGTCCGGCGAAGTCCGCCGCACCGGCATCGCCGGCCACGATGGCGTCGAGGATCGCCTTCACGTCCGCCTCCGGGAGTCGCAGCGATGTTACCCGCCGGTAGCTTGGGCGGGAAGTTTCGCCGTACCCTGGCCAGCATGGCCAGCCTGTTCACCGCCGTCGACCATGTGGGCATCGCGGTCGCCGACCTGGACGAGGCGGTCGCGTGGTACCGCGACCGGTTCGGTCTTGCCGTCGTCCACGAGGAGGTCAACGAAGACCAGGGCGTGCGTGAGGCCATGCTGCAGGTGGGTGACGACCCCTCCGCCACGCAGATCCAGCTGCTCGCGCCGTTGCGCCCGGACTCGCCGATCGGACGGTTCCTCGAGCGCTCCGGGCCGGGCATCCAGCAGCTCGCCTACCGGGTCGACGACATCGACACGGTCACGGCCATGCTGCGCGGACGGGGCATCGAGCTGCTCTACGAGGCGGCCCGGCTCGGCACGGCCGGCTCCCGGGTCAACTTCATCCACCCGCGAGACGCCGGGGGTGTGCTGGTCGAGCTGATCGAGCCGGCCGCCCCGGCCTGATTCAGGCGTTCTTCGCCAGCAGGGACTCGCCCTCGACCCACCGGGCCAGTGTCCAGAGCAGGTCGGAGAGGCGGTTGAGGTACGGCAGGACGTGGGAGCTCTCGGCTGCGGCGGAGAGCGTCTCCCGCTCGGCGCGACGCACCACCGTTCGGGCCACGTCGATCGCGGCGGCGACGGCATCCTCGCCCGGGACGGCGAAGTCCTTGGGCGGGTCGAACCGCGCGGACACGTCGTCGATCGTCTGCTCCAACGAGGCGACCATCTGCGCGGTGACCAGCGTCTGGCCGGGCCGGCCCCGATCGCGGTGCTCGGGGTTGAGCGCGACGTCGGCCATCAGGACCCACAGGTCACGCTCGACGCCGACCAGGATCGCGTCCAGCTCGCCACCCCGGACGGCCTGCGCCCTGGCCACGCCGATGAGCGCCTGCGCCTCGTCGACGGCGCCGTTGGCCCGCATCGCCGGGGCGTCCTTGGCGACCCGGCCGCCGTAGAGCAGCCCGGTGGTGCCGTCGTCGCCGCGCCGCGTGTAGACCTTCATGCGGCCACTGTGGCACGCCGACCGCGGCTGTGATCCACGCCACCCGGGCCGGTGTCCGCCGAGGTCGTATCGTGAGGTCATGGCCGTCATCGTCGCGGGAGCGCGTACTCCGATCGGCAGGCTGCTCGGTGCGCTCAAGAGCTTTTCGGCCGCCGATCTCGGCGGCATCGCCATCGGCGCCGCCCTGGAGAAGGCGGGAGTCCGGCCCGACCAGGTGCAGTACGTGATCATGGGCCAGGTGCTCCAGGCGGGTGCCGGCCAGATCCCGGCCCGGCAGGCGGCGGTGAAGGCCGGCATTCCGATGACGGTCCCGGCGCTGACGGTCAACAAAGTCTGCCTGTCCGGCCTCGACGCGATCGCCCTGGCCGATCAGCTCATCCGGGCGGGGGAGTTCGAGATCGTGGTCGCCGGCGGCATGGAGTCGATGACGAACGCCCCGCACCTGCTCACCGGGTCCCGCGAAGGTCACCGCTACGGCGACGTCACGTTGCGCGACCACATGGTCTACGACGGCCTGTGGGACGTGTTCACCGACCAGGCCATGGGGGCTCTCACCGAGGGGTGCAACACCACCGGGCTCGAGCTCTCCCGTGAGGAGCAGGACGCCTTCAGCGCGCGGTCGCATCAGCTGGCCGCCGCGGGGTGGAAGAACGGCGTGTTCGACGACGAGGTCGTTCCGGTCGAGATCCCGCAGCGCAAGGGTGAACCGGTCGTCTTCGCCGCAGACGAGGGCATCCGCGCCGACACGACCGTGGACTCGCTGTCCCGGCTGCGTCCCGCGTTCGGTGCCGACGGCACCATCACCGCCGGGTCGGCCTCCCAGATCTCCGACGGCGCCTGTGCCGTGGTCGTGATGAGCAGGGCGAAGGCCGAGGAGTTGGGCCTGTCCTGGCTGGCCGAGATCGGTGCCCACGGCGTGGTCGCCGGCCCGGACTCCACGCTGCAGAGCCAACCGGCGGCGGCGATCCGGGCGGCGTGCGCCAAGGACGGCATCGAGCCGACCGACCTCGACCTGGTCGAGATCAACGAGGCGTTCGCAGCGGTGGGCATCGCCAGCACGCGCGAGCTCGGCCTGGACGAGGACCGGGTCAACGTCAACGGCGGCGCGATAGCGGTCGGACACCCGATCGGCATGTCCGGTGCCCGGCTCGTCCTGCACGTCGCCCTCGAGTTGCGCCGGCGCGGTGGCGGTACCGGTGCCGCGTCGCTGTGTGGCGGCGGCGGTCAGGGCGACGCGCTGCTCCTCCGCGTGCCACCGACCTGACGGTGCCTCGGTGACCGAGTCGGCTCAGGGCCTGGTCGACCGGGCCCGGCAGGGTGATCCCCGTGCCGTCGCCCGGCTCATCTCCCTCGTCGAGGACGCCTCCCCTGCGCTGCGGGAGGTCATGGCCGCGCTCGTGCCGTATGCCGGCCGGGCCGCCGTGCTGGGTGTCACCGGCTCGCCGGGCGTCGTCAAGTCGACGGTGACCTCCGCGCTGGTGGCGGCATTCCGGGCCGAGGGGCGTCGCATCGGCGTCCTCGCCGTCGATCCGTCCTCACCCTTCTCCGGCGGCGCTCTGCTGGGCGACCGGGTGCGGATGCAGGAGCACGCGACCGACCGAGGTGTCTACATCCGTTCGATGGCGACCCGCGGGCACCTCGGCGGGCTCGCCTGGGCCACGCCGCAGGCCCTGCGCGTGCTGGACGCCGCGGGTTGCGAGGTCGTGATCGTCGAGACCGTGGGTGTCGGTCAGTCCGAGGTCGACGTCGCCGCGCTGGCCGACACCACCGTGGTCCTGCTGGCTCCGGGTATGGGCGACGGCATTCAGGCGGCGAAGGCGGGCATCCTGGAGGTCGGCGACGTCTTCGTCGTCAACAAGGCCGACCGGGACGGGGCCGACCAGGTCGTGCGCGACCTGCGGGGTGCGATCCGGCTGGCCGAGCGCGCACCAGGCGACTGGCGACCGCCGATCGTCAAGGCGGTGGCCGTCCGTCGCGAAGGACTCGACGACCTGATCTCCGCGGTCGGCAAGCACCGGGCCTGGATGGAACGCTCGGGCGAACTGGACCTCCGCCGCCGCAGGCGCGTCCGGGACGAGATCGAGTCGATCGCTGTGACCGCGCTTCGTCACCGCTTCGGTGACCTGCACGGCGACGCTCGGCTCGACACGCTCGCCGAGAAGGTGCTCGCCGGGCAGTACGACCCGTACGCTGCTGCCGACGAGATCATCGCCGCGCTCTGAGACCGGCGGCGCGCCATGGCGACAGATCGTCCGCTTTGGGGTACAAACAACAATTGACGGCGTGTAACCCCACGTCATGACCCGACCAGGGAGAGGACTTCGGGTGTTCAAGAAGGTGCTGACCATCCTGGCCATCGCCTTCGCCGCGTACTACCTGCTCACCGAGCCCAGTGGAGCGGCGAACGCGGTGAGCGGTGCGCTGTCCGCCGTCGCCGACGGTTTCGAGTCGATCATCACGTTCTTCACCGAGCTGTTCTGAGATCGCTGCGCGAGATGCGTACGCCACGGGAGATCGTCAGCGGGGTGAGCGACCGCACCGTGCGGTGGCTCGACCGGGTCGCGGAGGACGGCGTGGTCCGCCTCGGCTGGTGGCGGGTCAGGTCGTGGTTCGGCCACAAGATGGTGGCCCGCAAGCTGATCCCGGGCGAGCGCGTCATCGCCGAGGTGAAACACAGCGGCCTCTTGTACGCCGTGCCGGTGCTACTGGGTGCGCTGGGGTTGTTCCTCGCGGTGCGGTGGCTGCCGTTCATCTCAGCCGACAGCGCCTGGTTCGGCATCGCCGTCGTCGTCGGCCTGCTGGGTTACGCGTTCTACCGGTTCCTGTCGATCAACCGGGACCGTTTCGTCATCACGGACTCGCGGGTGTTCCGCGTCTGGGGGGTCTTCTCGCTGCAAGAGGCGGAAATGGAGATCGTCAGGGTTCTCGACATCACCGTCGTCCGTCACTGGTACCTGAGGCCGTTCGGGACCGGGCACGTGATCCTGGAGAACGCGGCACAGGAACAGGGCCTGCGCGACATCCATTTCGTGCCGGATCCGCAGAAGATCGCCCTGGCGATCCACCGTCGGCGCCGTCAGATGATGGGCCTGGGTGGCGACGAGGAGACGGCCACGCCGGCCCAGACGACCTCGCGCCGCAGGCGCCGCGCCGACCATCCCCGCAGCCCGGGTCCCATCACCGCCCGGCGCCGGTGAGGCTGCTCCGTGCCCGACCCGCTCGACCTCGACTTCGACCCGATCCGCAGAGCCGCCGAGATCTGGCGCGACCGGTTCGGACCGGCCGAGGCGATGTCTGCCGCCACCTCCGTCATGCGGGTCCAGCAACTGCTGCTGGGCGAGTTCGACCGGATCTGCCGGCCCTACGACCTCACCTTCGCACGGTACGAGGCTCTGGTGCTGCTGACCTTCAGTCGGGCCGGAGCGCTGCCGATGGCCAAGATCGGCGAACGGCTGATGGTGCATCCGACCAGCGTCACCAACACGATCCGGCGGCTCGAGGCCGCAGGCTTCGTCACCCGCGAGCCGAACCCCGAGGACGGTCGGGGAACGCTTGCCCGGGTCACCCGGCAGGGGCGCGAGGTCGTCGACAAGGTCACCGGCGAGCTGATGGCGGCCGACTTCGGGTTGCGCGCCCTCGACGACGCCGAGCGCAACCGGCTCTTCGACCTGCTGCGCGAGGTGCGCTTCGCCGCACGCGACTTCCGCGAATAGGCCTCAGCGCCTGGACCAGGAGTCCGGCCGCTCCACCAGTGCCCGCACGTGGTCGGGCAGCCGCTCGGCGAGGACGTCGGCGATCGTTGTCGCCTCCAGTACGTCGCGCAGGCTTGCGCGGACGGCCACCCACACGTCGGTGAGCGGCGCCGCCGGCCCGGGATATGCGGTGTCCTCCGGCGGCATTCCGCGCACCGCCGCCAGCGGTCCCTCGGCCGCACGGATGACGTCGGCCAGGCGGATCTCGTCCGGATCCCTGACCAGGCGGTAGCCCCCGGACGCACCGCGCTGTGCGTCGAGCAGACCGGCCCGGCGCAGGTCGCCGAGGATCGTCTCCAGGAACTTTCCGGGGATGTTCTGCGACTGCGCGATCTGCTGGCGCGTCGCCGATGCGGGCCGGCGGGACGCCAGCTCGATGACGGCACGGACGGCGTAGTCGGTGCGCGCAGTGACATGCACGATCGCATCCAACCACCGCCGCGGACGCCGTCCGGTCGCCCGGAACGAGGGACGGTTACTAGGATGTCCTAGTACTCGACAGGCGGTCGACGAAGGGATACCGGCGTGGACGCGGAGCAGATCGAGGCCGGGCGACGCCGCTGGCAGGCGCGCGTCGACGCCGCCCAGCGCGCCGGCCAGGTTCGGGATGCCGATTTCACCACCGTGTCCGGCCTCGAGGTCGACCCGGTCTACGGCCCGCCGGCGGGTGTCGACGATCCCCGCTTCGATCGGATCGGCTGGCCGGGGGAGTACCCGTACACCCGTGGCCTCTACCCGACCGGCTACCGCGGCCGCACCTGGACGATTCGCCAGTTCGCCGGGTTCGGCAACGCACAGCAGACCAACGAGCGCTACAAGATGATCCTGCGGTCCGGCGGTGGCGGCCTGTCGGTGGCGTTCGACATGCCGACGCTGATGGGTCGCGACTCCGACGACGATCGATCGCTGGGCGAGGTGGGCCACTGCGGTGTCGCGATCGACTCCGCGGCCGACATGGAGGTGCTGTTCTCCGACATCCCGCTGGGCGAGGTCACGACGTCGATGACGATCAGCGGCCCGGCGGTGCCGGTCTTCTGCATGTACCTCGTGGCAGCCGAGCGCCAGGGCATCGACCCGGCCGTGCTCAACGGCACGCTCCAGACGGACATCTTCAAGGAGTACATCGCCCAGAAGGAGTGGCTGTTCCCGCCCGAGCCGCACCTGCGCCTGATCGCCGACCTGATGGAGTACTGCGATCGGAGCCTGCCCGCCTACAAGCCTCTGTCGGTGTCCGGCTACCACATCCGCGAGGCCGGCTCGACTGCCGCACAGGAACTGGCGTTCACGCTGGCCGACGGCTTCGGCTACGTCGAGCTCGGCCTGTCCCGCGGCCTCGACGTCGACAGGTTCGCGCCCGGGTTGTCGTTCTTCTTCGACGCGCACATCGACTTCTTCGAGGAGATCGCGAAGTTCCGGGCCGCCCGGCGGATCTGGGCGCGCTGGCTGCGCGACACCTACGGTGCCAAGGCCGACAAGGCGCAGTGGCTGCGCTTCCACACCCAGACGGCGGGGGTGTCCCTGACCGGGCACCAGCCGTACAACAACGTGGTCCGGACTGCGGTCGAGGCACTGGCAGCCGTCCTCGGCGGCACGAACTCGCTGCACACGAACGCGCTGGACGAGGTGCTGGCGTTGCCGACCGAGCGCGCCGCCGAGATCGCGTTGCGCACCCAACAGGTTCTGATGGAGGAGACGGGGGTCGTCAACGTGGCCGATCCCCTGGGCGGCTCCTGGTACGTCGAGGCCCTCACCGACCGGTTGGAGGCCGAAGCGGAGGCGATCTTCGCCACGATCCGGACGATGGGCGAGACCGAGACTCGCTGGACCCGGGAGTACGGGTCCATGACCGCCGGCATCCTGCGCGGCATCGAGGACGGTTGGTTCATGGCCGAGATCGCCGAGTCGGCGTTCCGGTACCAGCAGCAGGTGGAGAAGGGCGAGAAGCGCGTCGTCGGCGTCAACGTCCACCGCGACACCGTCACCGGCGATCTGGACATCCTGCGCGTGTCACACGAGGTCGAGCATGTGCAGCGGCGCAGTCTGGGCGAACGCCGGGCCGCCCGCGACGATGTCGCCGTGCGTGCTGCGCTCGCCGTGATGGTCGACGCCGCCCGCGGCTCGGAGAACCTGATCCCGGCGATGCTCGACGCCGTCCGGGCCGAGGCGACCCTCGGGGAGATCTGCGACGCACTGCGTGCCGAGTGGGGCACCTACATGGAACCGGCCAGGTTCTGAGCCGTGCACCCTCGTGGCGGCGCCGGCGCCCGACGGGGGAGGATGGACACATGAGTGCGGAGAGCTTCATGCGTCCCGGTGCCGTGGACCTGTCGGGGCTGGCCGCGAGGTCGCAGGCGCCGGCGGGTAGGTCCAACGGTGCGGTGGCCACCGGCGTCGTCGTCGAGGTCACCGAGGCGACGTTCCAGACCGAGGTGCTCAACCGGTCGATGTCGGTGCCGGTGGTCATCGACTTCTGGGCCGACTGGTGCCAGCCGTGCAAGCAGCTGTCGCCGATCCTGGAGAAGCTGGCCGCAGAGTACGACGGCAGGTTCCTGCTCGCGACGATCGACGTCGACGCCAACCAGCAGCTCGGCGCAGCGTTCCAGGTTCAGTCCATCCCCTCGGTGTTCGCGGTCCTCAAGGGTCAGCCGGTGCCGCTGTTCCAGGGTGCGATGCCCGAGCCGCAGGTCCGCGAGGTGCTCGAGCAGCTGTTCCAGGTGGCGGCCGCGAACGGCGTCACGGCTCGGCTCGAGGTCCGGCCCGGTGCCGGCCCGAAAGCGGAGCCGGCGGAGCCGCCGCACGACCCTCGCTACGACACGGCCCACGATGCGATCGAGAAGGGCGACTTCGACGCCGCCGCGGCGGCGTACCGGTCCATGCTGGCCGAGTCGCCGGCGGACCCCGACGCCAAGGCCGGCCTCGCGCAGGTAGAGCTGCTACGCCGGAGCATGGGCAACGACCTCAGCTCCGTCGTTGCGACGGCAGCCCTGCGGCCCGCTGACGTCGACGCTCAGCTGGCGGCGGCGGACGCCGAGGTCGTCGCCGGCCGGGTGGATGCCGCATTCGCACGTCTCGTCGACACGGTGCGCGGGGCCTCCGGCGAAGACCGGGAACGGGTGCGGGCTCGGCTGGTGGAGTTGTTCGAGATCGTCGGCCTCTCCGACCCCAGGGTTCTCAAGGCCCGCTCCGCGCTGGCCAGCGCCCTGTTCTGATCAGGGGACCCGGCGTAGCCAGAGCGTGCCGAGCGGCGGCAGCCGGAGGTTGACGGAGGCCGGCCGCCCGTGCCAGCTGATGTCCCGCGTCTCGACCTCGCCCAGATTGCCGACCCCCGAGCCGCCGTAGTCGATGGCGTCGGTGTTGACGACCTCGGACCATCGCCCGGCGGCGGGCAGGCCGAGCCGGTAGCCCTCGTGCGGCAGGGCGGAGAAGTTGGCGACGCAGGCCAGCACCGACCCGTCCGAGCCCCAGCGCAGGAAGGAGAACACGTTGCCGGCGGCGTCGTTCGCGTCGATCCACTCGAAGCCGGCCGGGTCGGCGTCCTGTGACCACAGGGCGGGGTTCTCGACGTAGACGCGATTGAGGTCGCACACCATCCGTCTGGTGCCGCCGTGGTCGGGAAGGTCCAGCAGCCACCAGTCCAGCTCCCGCGACTCGGCCCACTCGGACTCCTGACCGAACTCGCCGCCCATGAACAGCAGCTGCTTGCCGGGATGAGCCCACATCAGCGCCAGGTACGCCCGCAGGTTCGCCAGCTGCCGCCAGCGGTCGCCGGGCATCTTGCGGAGGAGCGACCCCTTGCCGTGGACGACCTCGTCGTGTGAGAGCGGCAGTACGTAGTTCTCGCTGTACGCGTACATCAGCGAGAACGTCATCTGGTGGTGGTGGTACTGGCGGTGGATCGGGTCGTGCGCCATGTAGCCGAGCGAGTCGCTCATCCAGCCCATGTTCCACTTCAGGCCGAAGCCGAGCCCGCCCAGGTGGGTGGGCTTCGTCACGCCGGGCCACGCAGTGGACTCCTCGGCGATCGTCACGATTCCCGGCACCCGTCGATATGCCGTCGCGTTGACCTCCTGCAGGAACGAGATCGCCTCGAGGTTCTCGCGGCCGCCGTAGACGTTGGGAACCCAGTGGCCCTCCGGCCGGGAGTAGTCGAGATAGAGCATCGAGGCGACCGCGTCGACCCGCAGGCCGTCGATGTGGAACTCCTCCAGCCAGTAGATCGCGTTGGCCACCAGGAAGTTGCGGACCTCATGGCGGCCGAAGTTGAAGACGTACGTGCCCCAGTCGAGTTGCTCGCCCCGGCGCGGGTCGGCGTGCTCGTAGAGGGACGTACCGTCGAAGCGGGCCAGTGCCCACCCGTCCTTGGGGAAGTGGCCGGGGACCCAGTCGACGATCACTCCGATGCCGGCCTGGTGGAGCCGGTCGACCAGGTACCGGAAGTCGTCCGGTGAGCCGAGCCGCGCGGTCGGCGCGAAGTACGACGTCACCTGGTATCCCCACGACCCGCCGTACGGATGCTCCGCCACCGGCAGCATCTCGACGTGCGTGAACCCCGTGTCCAGGACGTACGCCGTCAGCTCCTCCGCCAGGTCGCGGTACGAGCGTCCCCGCCGCCACGATCCGAGGTGGACCTCGTAGATCGACATCGGCCGCTCATGGGCCGTGCCGGCGCGTGCCCGGGCCGCCATCCAGTCGCTGTCCGCCCATTCGTACCGCGAGGTGAAGACGACCGACGCCGTCGCGGGAGGCATCTCCGCCTGGAACGCCAGCGGGTCGGCCCGCAGCGTCCACGAGCCGTCGGCTCCGTGGATCTCGAACTTGTAGCGCGTGCCGTCGCCGACGTCGGGGACGAACAGTTCCCAGACGCCGCTGGGGCCCAGGTTCTTCATCTCGTGGTCGTGGCCGTTCCAGCCGTTGAAGTCGGCGACCACCCGGACGCCGCGGGCGTTCGGGGCCCACACTGCGAAGACCGTGCCCGTCGTCCCGTCGACGCTTCGCACGTGGGCGCCCAGGGCGTCCCAGAGCCGTTCGTGGCGGCCCTCACCGATCAGATGGAGGTCCACCTCGCCGAGGAAGGACGGCACCGCTGTCACTCCGCCGACACTAACCGGAGCCGACATGCAACAGCCACGACCCGCAAGTCGTGGCTGTGGCACCCCCCCTCTCCGCCGGCGAGAGACCCGTGGGCCTTCTCGCGCACGACGCGGGTGTCATCTGTGGAACGTCGAGGGGTCTCTGCGCGTTACACGCCGCCGTTCACACGCAATGTGCCGATGTGCCACCCACGGGCCGGGGCACGCCGCTATCCTCGGCCGGGCGGGCCGACCGGCCGCGCATGCTCTACCGTGGACCGGACCATGCTGGAGGAGAGCTTCCCCGAAACCCTGGACCGTGCTCGTTCTGGCGACGAGCACGCGTTCGCGATGATCTATCGCGACATCCAACCAGGGCTGCTCCGCTATGCCCGGGCCAGCGCGAACGGACACGGCGAGGACGTCACAGCGGAGGTGTGGCTCGAGGTCACCCGAGCGCTGCGCCGCTTCGACGGCGACGAGCAGGGGTTCCGCGCATGGGTCTTCACAATCGCCCGACGTAAGATCATCGACCATGTACGCCGGGATGCACGCCGGCCGACGGTCGTGCTGCAGGATGCCGAGGAGATCTACCTGAACGAGGCCCGGGACGTCGCCGAGGACTACGAGGACGAGGAGGCGACGAGACGAGCGCTGACCCTGGTGCGGACTCTGCCCCAGAATCAGGCCGATGCGATCTTGTTGCGGGTGGTGGCGGGTCTGGACATCGCACAGGTCGCCGGTCTGCTCGGCAAGTCGCCAGGCGCCGTACGCGTGCTGACCCATCGTGGCTTGCGGCGGCTGGCCGCGGTCCTGACCGAGCAGATGGCGGCAGGGGGGGTAGAGCGATGAGCACCGGCAATGGCCACAACAATGGCCGCTGGGACGACATGCCCGAGAACATGTTGCGTCTCCCCGGCCCCGATGCCGTGCTGCCGGACCGGATGCTCGCCGGGATTCTTTACGGCCGACCGGTCCGGGTGGGTGCGCCGCCGGAGGCACTGGTGCTTTCGGATCTGGTGACCGCCCTGCGACGGCCCGCTCTGCCTGACGAACTGCATGGTGAGGGGGCCGCGCTTGCGGCGTACCGGCAGGCGATGAGCACCGATGACGTCGACGAGGTCGACGAGCCGGTATCCCGCCCGTCGCGCCCGGCAGTCGGCCCAAAGATCGCCGCGGTTGCGCTTGCCGCCTCACTCGGCATGGGTGGAGTCGCCGCCGCGGCCGTTGGCGGCTCACTACCCGATCCGCTGCAGGACATCGCGCACGTCCTGTTCGGTGCACCGCCCGCCCAACCCGACAGCAACGACGGGAGTGACCCGGGCGGCATCGCACCCATCCCGATGCCGACCGACGCCTCGACGCGATCCCCCGGCCCGGAGGAACCGTCGGCCACCTCGCCGACACCGCTGCCCACGGACTCGCCGACCCTCGAGGCGTGTACGCCGGAGATGGCCCTGACCGAGCCGTGCGGGCTCGTGGCCGAATCGGGACCGGAGGCAACGGACCTGATCGGGCCCGACCCGACCGCTACGCCGAGTGGGTCCGAACTGGACGCGACAGGCACGGACGGTTCCGGTACGACTCCGATCCCGACACCGGCGCCCGACGAATCGCCCGAGTCGCCGGGCCGATCGTCACTCGAGCATCCGACCGGTGTGCCCTCCTGGCTGCCGTCCGGTCCGCCCGGTGCTCCGTTCACGCTGCCCGGCCTGGGCCGGCCCACGGCCGACTGATCAGCGGGCGTCCGGGTCGGTCGCGAGGTTCTCGGCACCGGCCAGCGGGATCGCGAGCCAGTCCGGACGGTTGCGTGCCTCGTAGACGGCCTCGTAGACGACCTTGTCGGTCTCGTAGGCACGCAGCAGGACCTGCTCCTCCCGCGGGTCGTGTCCGGCCGCCTTCGCGTAGCCCTCGCAGAAAGCCGCTCGGTTGCGCTCGGCCCACTCGGCCGCGCGGTAGGCGATCTGTTCGCTGCCCGGATGGTCGATGACCAGCAGGTGGCGGGCGGCGTAGTCGAAAGAACGGAGCATCGCGGCAACATCGCGGATCGGCGAGTCGAGGGCGACCCGCTCGGCCAGGGGCTTGGCGGGCTCGCCCTCGAAGTCGACCAGCTTCCAGCCAACGACCGTGCGCACGACCTGGCCGAGGTGGAGGTCGCCGTGGATGCGCTGGACCGGCACCGGACTGTGAAGCTCCGCCAGGCGGTCGAAGGAACCGACCAGGCCTGGTGCGTAGGGGGTCAGCTCAGGGACCGTTGTCACCGCCGCCTCGAGACGCGAGCGCATGCGTTCGGCGAGGGCGCGCAGATCCTCGGGACGGAAGGTACGGGTGGGAAGTACCTCCGCCATCGCGGAGTGGACCTCGGCCGTGGCCAGCCCCAGCCGTTGCGCCTCCCCGGCGAAGTCGCCACCGACCTCGTCGGCGTGCAGGTCGGCCTCGGCATAGAGGTCGCGGACGCTGGTCGTGGCGATGGCCCAGCCGTCGGTCGCCGTGACCAGGAACGTCTGGAGCATCGCCAGCCCGGCCTCCAGCCGCTCGCCGGACAGTGAGACCCAGCTGCCGTCGAGCCAGCCCAGCATGGGCGCGACGAACTCGTTTCCGGCCCGCGTGAGCGCGTCGTGGATCTCGATGTCGGGGTTGACGCCCGGCACCACCCGCCGGAACACCTTGAGCAGTGCGGCGTCGCCGTAGGCCAACGAGGTGTTGCTCTGCTCGGCGGTCAGCACCAGCGACGGTTCACCAAGGGGCAGTTCGGCGCCCGGCTCGGTGTGGAATGCAAGACCGTCGACGCGGTCCTGGATCTCGAACCTCCGCAGCAGTTCGCCGGTGGCGTCCTTGTCGTGCAGCGCGTCGTAGACGTAGCGACCCTCCGTCTCTCCGACGAGGACGTGTTCGAGGCGTCCGTCGGGCACCTCGCGAAAGCTCACGGGTACCTGGTAGGTCTCCCGGCGTTCGCCCTGGACCACCTCGACCAGCAGGTGCCACACCTCCGGCTCGGCTTCGCGCAGCCTCGTGGCGTTTACGGTCCGGACCGTGTCGACCGGCGCGTTCTTGCCAGCAAACCAGCGTTGGTGGGGCAGCCACGGGGACAGCAGCGACACGGCGGCCTCGATGTTCACGCCACTTCCTCCGCTCGCGCGCGGACCAGCCGGAACCAGTAGAACCCGTGCGGAGCCAGCGTGAGCAGGTACGGCAGCTCGCCGATCAGCGGGAAGTGCACGCCGCCGACCAGCTCGACCGGCTCCGAGCCCTCGTGCCGGCGCAGATCGAGCTCGACCGGCTGCGGGAACCGCGAGAGGTTGTTGACGCACAGCACCACGTCGTCGCCGAAAGCCCGCACGTATGACAGCACGCTCGGGTTCGAGCCGCCGAGGTCGGTGAAGTCACCGAGCCCGAAGGCCGGGTTCTGCTTGCGCACCTCGATCATGCGTCGGGTCCAGTGCAGTAGCGAGGACGTGTTGGTGCTCTGGGCCTCCACGTTGGTGACCTGGTAGCCGTACACCGCGTCCATGACGACGGGCAGCGTGAGCCGGCCGGGATCGGCGGTGGAGAAGCCGGCGTTGCGGTCCGGTGTCCACTGCATCGGGGTCCGGACGCCGTCGCGGTCACCGAGCCAGATGTTGTCGCCCATGCCGATTTCGTCCCCGTAGTACAGCACTGGCGACCCTGGCAGCGACAGCAGCAGGGCGGTGAACAGCTCGATCTGGTTGGTGTCGTTCTCCAGCAGCGGTGCCAACCGGCGGCGGATACCGATGTTGGCCTTCATCCGTGGGTCCTTGGCGTACTCGGTCCACATGTAGTCGCGCTCGTCGTCGGTGACCATCTCGAGGGTGAGCTCGTCGTGATTGCGCAGGAAGATGCCCCACTGGCAGGTGGCCGGTATGACCGGCGTCTGCGCCATGATCTCCGAGATCGGGTACCTCGACTCGCGGCGGACCGCCATGAAGATCCGCGGCATGACCGGGAAGTGGAAGGCCATGTGGCACTCGTCGCCGCCGGCCCCGAAGTCGCCGAAGTACTCGACGACGTCGGCCGGCCACTGGTTGGCCTCGCACA
>DATFBR010000035.1:0-3132 GCA_035253685.1 Jiangellaceae bacterium | reverse complement strand
GACATCGCTATAGACACCGAAGACGCGGTCGGCGGGGGCGGCAACGTCAATGGTGGCCTCGAAGCGCATGCCATGACAGTACGGCCCGCGGTCCACGTCGTTGCGACACAGGCGGACGGCGCGGTTCGCGACACGCCAGAGCACTGCTGGAGCATTTCGAGTCGAGCGGGGACGCCGGTTCGTCGGCCGGGCGTAGTGATCAACAAGACGTGGACGTCCTTGCGGCCACTGGATGGTCGCCCGTCGAGAACTCGATACATCCACACGCCGATCCGGTTCCCCACCCGCGCCAAGCTGCGCTTCACGGTCTCGCCGGACCGTCCGCCCTGCCCCACCAGCGGCGCGGGTCGAGGCTGCTGCGCGGCCTCATGCCTTCTCAGGTGCCCTCACCGCGCGGCCGGCCGGAGCCATCCGGCCATGGCCCTTCGGCGGTCCACCGAACTTCTCCGTCTTCGACCGTGTCCGTCGGGGTGAATCCCAGGTACCTGGCCACGCGGATGGAGGCTTCATGTGCCGGGTGGACATGCGCGACGAGGGCGTCGACGTCGCGGCCGCGAAGCCACCTGGTCATGGCCGCGGAGGCTTCCTTCGCATACCCCCGCCGCTGATGCGGCGTTGCGATCACCCAGGCAACCTCCGCCATCAGGCCACCGTTGCTGCGCAGCGTCGCCTGAACGGTGCCCACGGCAACCCCGCTGCGGCGGTGACGGACAACCCAGTTCAGCCAGCCATGCGACCCGTCCGCTGACTGGCCGGCAACCAGTCGGACGTAACGCGCGCGCAGCTCCTCGAACGTCGCCGGTCGACCCCGATGAACGCGTGCAAACCCTCGTCATCGAGGACCGCAGCCATCTCGGCCGCGTGGTCGGATCGCAGGGGCTCCAGGCGCAATCGCTCGGTCTCGATCACCTCTGCGGCCGGCCAACTCGCTCCACCAGTCACCTCGACACCGTACGCACGATGACCGTCAGGTTGGTTTGGTTGTTGTCTGCCGGTCCCGGGTCGCGGCGCTGAACCTGCTGCGTTCGGGAACCGTGGCTATGGTGTGTCTGTGCAGGAACCCGGCGGACGACGAGCAAGGGTCGCGCGCGGCCTGTTGCTGTCCGCCGCCTGCCTGATCACCCCAGCCGTCGCGCACGTCGTCGCCGGCGGCGGCGCTCCGACAGCCGGTGCCTTCCTGTTCGGAGCCGCTCTGTTGAGCGTCGCCTGCGTCGCGCTCGCCGACCGCCGGATCTCCGCCGGACTCATCGCGGTGATGGTCGTCGCGTCGCAACCTGTGCTGCATCTCCTGCTCCACATGTCGGCCCACTCGCACCACAGCGTGGGACCGTCGGTCAGCGCCGGAATGGTCGTCGCGCACGCGATCGCCGCCACCGCTTTGACCGTCCTGCTGGTAGGAGCGGAGTCCGTCGTCTGGTCGCTTTCGGCACTGTCCTCGACCGTGCTCCTCCGACGAGTACATGCCGTCGGCGGCGCGACAGCCGCTCCGGCAGTGCTCAAGCAGGGCTTGCCGCCGACGTCGGCGCCGGTCCGTCCGTACGTCCTGTCGGTCACACGCACCGCACCGCACCGAGGTCCACCGGTCCTTTCGAGCATCTGACGCCGACCTCACCGGGCGCCACACGTCCATGACCTCGACAGGACACCTCGCATGACCCTGCGTTCCCGCGCAATCCGACGTGCCGGGCTCGCCGTCGTCGGCGGCGTGCTCGGTGTGGCGGTTGTCGCGGCACCCACCGCTGCTCACACCGACCTGATCGGCAGCAGCCCGGCCGACAAGGCCGTCCTGGACACCGCGCCGACCGAAGTCGTGCTCGAGTTCAACCAGCCGGTGCAGACCGACTTCGGCCTGGTCGCCGTGATCGACGCCACGGGTACACATCACGAGCTGGGTGAGCCGGTGGCCATGGGCAGCACGGTCACCCAGCCACTTCATCCACTGGACGCGGGTGCCTACGAGATCTCCTACCGCATCGGGTCCGCCGACGGGCACCCCGTCGCCGGTACGTTGACGTTCACCGTTAGCGGGACCATCCCTGACGCGACATCACAGGCCTCGCGCGGATCCGTCCCGCCGAGTCCCTCATCGAGCGATCCGAGCACTGGCGCGGACCATGATGACCACGCCAGCGCCTCCGCGGAACCGGTCGCATCGACCGACGCCGACGCGGGTGGGACCAGTCCGTTGCTGCTCGGCGCCGGCGGCGTCGCGGCCGTCGCGGCGCTCGCGGCGGTCGTCTTCTTCGCCATGGGTGGGCGTGGTCCCCGGCAGGCGGATGGCGGTGAGGGGACGGGGACTGCTCCGTGATGGCCAACTCCGCCCGCACGCCATCCGCGGTGGAAGCGCAATCCGCGGTGGAAGCGCCGTCCGCACGCCGCTGGGGTGTCACTGCCGCCGCTGTCTCGCTGGCGGTCCTGCTTGCTGCTCTCGTGTGGGGTGGGGGAACGACGGCGGTCGTGCCCGGCCTGCCCGACCCTGGAGCGCTCACACGCTGGGGCCTTCCGGTCGCGAAGGTGGTGCTCGACGGCGCGTCGGCCGTCACCGTCGGCATGTTGGCGCTCGCGGTCATGCTCCCCACTCGTCGGGGCGAGATGGGTCGAGACGGTCTGCTGGCCATGCGTGCTGCGGCCATCGCCGCCGTGGTGTGGGCGTCCGCTGCCGGAGTCGTCCACCTGCTGACGCTGTCGGACCTCGTCGGGCTGCCGCTGTTGGACGCGCTCGCAGGCAATGCTTTCGCGAGCTACACCGCCACCGTTCCGCAAGGCAAGGCCTACGCAGCGGTGGTGGTGCTCGCGATGGCGATCGTCCCCGCCGCACGACTCACCGTCGGCCACGGCGGTGCGGTTGCCGTGCTGTGCCTCGGCATCGGCACCCTGATCCCGCCAGCTCTGACCGGGCACTCGGCCACCGGGGACTACCACCACTCCGCGGTGACGTCGTTGATCGTCCACCTGGTCGGCATGGCGCTGTGGGTCGGCGGGCTCGTCGCTGTGAGCTGGTACGCGGCGCGCGGCGGCGCACATCTGGCGCGCGTTGCCCGCACCTACTCACCCGTGGCGCTGGCGTGTTTCGTCATGGTCGGCGCCAGCGGGGTGCTCAACGCGTGGGTCCGGGTGCCGTCGCTCGGCGAT
>DATFBR010000034.1:0-17416 GCA_035253685.1 Jiangellaceae bacterium | reverse complement strand
CGAGAACACCACCGAAGATCAGATGCCCCAGGGCGATGGTGGTCTCGGCGGGATTTCCCACCAGGTTGGCCAGGTTGTGACGCCTCACGCCACGCCCGGCGAGGGAGGCGTACGGGTGGATCAGGACGAGGCAGCGCAGTTCCTCGGCCATCCGCCAGAACGGCTCGAGGGCTGCGTCGTCCAGCTCGAGGCCGTCGACCGTCGTGGCGATCTCCACTCCGGCCAGGCCGAGGACGCTCACGGCGTGCCGCAACTCGGCCGCCGCCCGCTCGGGTGCCTGCAGCGGCACGGTCGCGAGAGCACGGAGGCGGGCGGGGGCAGTTGCCACCATCGCCGCCAGTGCCTCGTTGAACATCCGCGCGTATCGCGTCCCTGCCTCGCCGTCGAGCGCGTACGCCGTGAGGTCGATCCAACTCGACAGAACCTCCACGTCGACCCGGGTCGCGTCCATGGCCGCGAACCGGCTCGGCAGGTCGAACAGCGCCGGGAGGATCGGCCGGGTTTCCACCCGCCCGGCGATGACCACTACGTATTGCCCGTCGTGCCGGGTGACCTCGATCCCGTAGCGCCCGCCCTCGGCCACGAGCGCCTCGACGACCCCCATCGGCACGCAATGGGCGTGTACGTCGAGGCTCACAGCGCGGCCGCTTGCATCCGGTCCGCCAGGTCCGCCTCCGGCTGCAGCGCGTAGACGCCGCCGTTGACGCGGTCGGTGACCCAGATGTCGAACTCGGCCCCCACGAAGACGTCGTTGATCTGCGCAGCCTGCTGCCCCACCGGCGTCTTCGGTATCCAGTGTGCGATCTCCACCGGGTGCTCGCCGTCTGCGACATCGTAGACGCGCAGCCCGGCGTTGAAGTAGGTGCAGAAGACCAGGTCCGCACTGCGGTACGAGCCGGGCCGGTTCTCGTGCAGGTTGTGCGGACCGAACCGGAGGCCCCGGTCATAGAACTCGTCGGCGGGTGGAGGGCAGACGCCGATCACCCGCGGCGCATGGTCATCCGAGACGTCGACGACGCGCACGAGGTGGCCAGCACCCTCGCGCCCGTCGGTGACGACCTCGTCGGTGACCACGACCAGTTCGCGGCCGGGCAGCGGCAGGCAGGTGTGCGTGTCGCCTCCGGGTTCCCACCGGAGACTGGACGACAGCGTGGGCTTGCCGATGTCGGAGATGTCGAGCACGACGAGGCCGGCGTCGCCATAGCCGAGATAGGCTCTGTCACCGTCGACGAGCGCATGGTGCGCGGCATATCGCTTTCCTTCGGGCCAGGTGGGCTGCTCATTGCCGGCCACCCACTGCCCGGGCCACCACCAGCGGCCGGCCTCCACCGGGCGGTGCGGGTCGGCCATGTCGACGACGACCCAGATGCGGTCGTCGAATCCCTCGGGGGTCGCAGAGACGTAGGCATACCGGCCACCGGTCCACACGATGCGATGAACGCCCTGGCCGGTGGAGTCGAACCACCCGACCCGCTTGGGGTCGAACGGGTCGGACAGGTCGTAGACCGCCATCCCGGCGCTGAACGGGTCACCGCCGCGGAACCGTTCGTGGTTGACGAGCAGCACTCCGTCGGCGACCTGCACCTTGTGCGTGTGGCTGCCGTGCGGTGCCCTCCACTGCCGGACCAACCGAAGATCGGTCGGGTCGGAGGCGTCGAGGATGCTCGTGCCGGCACCGCTGGGCCCGAAGTGCCCGACGTAGAGCGCGTCGCCCTCGCGCAGCACCTGCATGCCGTCGCCGTAGCCGCCGAGATCCGAGTTCCCGACAGTGCGCAGCCCGTGCCGATCCTCGGTCACCTGACCTCCTCCAGCCGGTCCGCGACCCAGTCGGCCACGGCGGGGCGTACGACGACGGCGATGTTGTTGCACGAGTGGTTCCCGGTGGGCTCGAGCCGTGCGGTCACCCGGTCGCCGAGCGCGGCCACGATGCGCTGTGCGTGTTCCACCGGGATGATCCGGTCCTGCTCCCCGTGCACGACGAGCACCGGAGCGGGCAGGTCCTCCAGCACGCCGTCGAGGGTCACGCCGTCGAGCAGCGCGCGCGCCTCGTCGAGGTCGGCGGCACCGACGAATTCGCGAAACCCCTCGCGGGTGACCTCCTGCAGCGACTCGAACGTCCGCAGGTCGTAGGGGCCGGCGATGTCCACCACCCCGCGCAGGCCGGGGACGAGTGCCGCGTGCCGTAGCACCAAGTAGCCGCCGAAACTCGTGCCCAGCACCACGACCCGCGACGGGTCCACGCGGTCCAGTCCGGGGATCGCCTCGCCGACTGCTCGCATGGCGTCGGCGTACGCAGCGTCGCGAAACGGCACGCCGTTCCCGCCCTCACCCTGGCCCGGTCCCTCGATCGACAGGGTGGCGACGCCGCGGCGCAGGAAATACGGCTCGTAGGTGCTGAACTGCTCCTTGGTCGACTCGAGCCCCGGGACGAGGACGACCAGGCCGCATCGGCCGCGCCCGGGCGGCGCGCGTAGGTAGCCCACGACGGTCCGACCGGCGCCGTACGCCACCGTTGTACGAACCGCCGGCGGATCCAGCAGTGGTGCACATCGTGCGTACATCGTGGCCATCCTGGCCTGCAACAACGCCCTCCGCTCTGGTTCCTCGGTGAGCACGAACTGCGCGAACTGCAGGGTGAGCGCCGCCCGGCGCAGGTGCTCCGCCGCCGTGACCCGGTGCCCGACCGCCAGTGCCTGCTCTCCGAGTCGCTCGTACTCGTCGGCGGTGGCCGTCCACGCCGCTGCCCAGGTGTCCCAGCCGCCGACCGCGTCGAGGGTCCGGAGCAGGTCGAAGTAGTCGATACCGTTGGCCAGGAAGCGCGGGAACCAGTTGGCGACGACGGCATCGACTTTCGCCCTGCTCACGGTCCTCCTCCCGTGATCGCCTCGTGCACAAGGGCGGCAGCTGAGGCCGTCAGCAGCAGCAGGACGATCCGCTGGAAGGTCCGGGCGGACAGCCGCCGCGCCATGCGGGAGCCGAGCGGCAGGGCCACCGCGATCGGCACCAGCGCAAGGAGGCTCTCCACCACCCGTTCCGGCGTGTAGAGACCGAGACTGAACAACGTGGTGGTCTGCACAACGGAGAAAGCGAAGAAGAGCGTGGAGAGTGCGAAGACGTACGCGCGGGGCGGCAGGCCGAACCCGTGGAGGTAGGTCGAGAGCAGCGGGCCGGAGATCCCGGTCGCACCCTGCAGGCCACCGGCCGCCACGCCCACTGGGGGTGACGCGACCCTCGTGACGCGGGGTGAGAACGTGAATCCGGGGCGAACGGTCGCCAGCGCGATGTAGGTGATGATCACTGCCGCCAGGATGGCCGACAGAATCCGGCTGTCAAGTGTCTTCAGCAGGATCGTGCCGGCGATCGAACCGACCACTCCCCCCGCGAGCATCGCCGGCAGGTCACGGGTCAGCCGTGCCTCGGCGCGGTGAGACCACACCAGCCAACCGTTCGCCACCACACCCGGGATGGCCATCACCACGACCGACCGTTCGACGCCGAGGAACGCGGCCATGACCGGGATAGCGATCTGAGGCAGGCCACCGCCCGTCGCACCCTTGATGAATGCGCCGAGCGCGATGGCCGAGACGATGACGACCAGATCGACGGCGCCGGCACCGCTCACTGCCCGACCGGGCTGGGCGTCGCCGTCATGCCGTCCGGTGCAGGCGGGTCAGCACGAACTCCCGGTGGCCGAGCACTTCGGCGGCGGTCCAGCGCCCGGATGCCGTCCGGACGACGATCTCCTCGGTCAGGTCGGCGGCCTCGTCCAATGACATGTCCTCGGTGATGATGCGGGACACGTCCAGGTCGATGTGTTCCGGCATGGTCACGGCGGTGCGCGGATTCGCGGTGAGCTTGAGCACCGGGACGATCGGGTTGCCGATGATGTTGCCCTGCCCGGTCGTGAACAGGTGGAGTGCGGCACCGCCGGCCACGAAGAGCGTGATCGACTCGGCGGCGGCCGACGACGTGTCCATGAAGTACAGGCCGCGACCCGCCGGTGCCTCGGCCATCTCGAGCACACCGTCGATCTTGGCGTTTCCGATCTTCTGGATGTTGCCCAGCGCCTTCTCCTCGATCGTGGTCAGCCCACCGGCGATGTTGCCTTCGGTGGGCTGGGAACCGAGCAGGTTCGCTTCCTGCGCGAGGATCACGTTCTGGTGCTCGTCGAAGAGACGCTGGAACTTCTCGCGCTGGGCGGGATCGGTGATGCGGTCGGCCACGATGTGCTCCCCGCCGGTGAGCTCGGACGTCTCACCGAAGAAGAACGTCCCACCAGCCGCGGTGAAGCGTTCGGCGAACCGGCCGATGGTGGGGTTCGAGCCGAGCCCGGAGGTGGTGTCGGACTCGCCGCACTTCGTACTGATGAGCAGGTCGGTGAGCGGGATCTCCTCCCGCGTCGTCCCGGTCGCATCGTGAACCATCGCCGCCGCGGCCCGGCCGGCCTGCTCGATGACCTTCAGGTCACCCTGGCCCTCGATGGAGAGCGCCACTACCGGCTTGCCGGTTGCCGCGATGCCATCGGCGACCCGGTTGGTCCAGTTGGGCTCGATCCCTATCACGACGGCCGCGGCGACGTTGGGATTTGCGCCTGCTCCGATGAGCGTACGGAAATGCAGCTCGAGGTCGGGGCCGAACTGCAGCCGGCCGTACGGATGCGGAAGCGGGAGCGTGCCCTGGACCACCTTCGCGACGGCCTCGGTGGCGGCGTTGGACAAGTCGTCTACCGGCAGGATCACGACGTGGTTGCGGCAACCGACCCGTCCGTCGGCCCGCCGGTACCCGAGGAACGTACGTCCGGTGCTCATGCCCAGCGCTCTCCCTTCACGTTGTGCACATGCACGTGTTCGCCGGCGCGGATGGCCTTGGTCGCCCGGCCGATGACGGCGCCGTACTCCACGACCTGCTCACCCGCACCGATGTCCCGCAGGGCGATCTTGTGACCGAGCGGCACCGCCTCGAGGACGTCCAACTCCACGGGACCGCCGTTCTGCACCCGTCCACGCACCGCCGATCCGGGAGCGAGGTCCTGGACGGCCACCCCGACGACATCGCCGGAGGCGTGGACGAGGAAGCTCTGATGCATGTCCGTCTCCCACGGCGCTCGGCAGCCCGGCGGCTGGTTGGGGCCGGATCCATACAATCGTTCGCAGGAGATTTGTCAAGAGTCGCTGCTCGCGGCAGCCATCGGAGCAGCGGGGTGGGTACCTTGACCCACCGCAAACGTTTGAGGCATCGTGTGGCCGACGTCGATCGGGAGGCCCGCGCGTGACCGGACGAGTCGTCGCCGTGCTCGGCACCCGCTACCAGGACCTCTCCGTCGAACTGGAGGTGCTCGGGCCGCTGGGGGCCGAGCTGGTCGCCGGCGACGGCGGGACCGCAGCAGACATCCTGTCCGTCGCGGCCTCCGCCGACGTCGTGCTCGCCGGCTCGCGCCCACGTTTCGACGAGCAGGTGCTGACCGGGCTCCGTTGCCGTGGCATCGTCCGCTATGGCATCGGCACCGACACGATCGACCTCCACGCCGCCCGGCGGCTGGGCATCGCAGTGGCGCGCGTCTCCGACTACGGCACCGAGGCGGTGGCATTCCACACCGTCTCCATGGTGACGTCGCTGCTACGCCGGTTACGGGAGGCCGACCATGCCGTCCGTGCAGGGAACTGGGGTGTCGCCGGACTGCGTCCGTTGCACCTTCCGAGCCGGCTGACGGCCGGTGTCGTGGGCTACGGGCGGATCGGTCGCCAGACCGCAACCTTCCTCCGTGGCCTGGGTATGTCGGTATGTGCGCACGACGCGTTCGTCGACATCCCGACCGGCGAGGACGTGGCGGCCGCATCGCTGGACGAGTTGCTCACGCGCAGCGACGTCGTCACGCTGCACGTGCCGGGGAACAGCGACGGCACGCCCCTCATCGACGAGACTCGGATGAGCCTCATGCGCCCGGGAAGCGTGCTCGTCAACACCGCGCGCGGTTCACTCGTCGACGTGCCCGCGCTGGCCCGCGGGCTCGCCGCCGGACGCCCCGCCGCTGCGGCCCTCGACGTCTACCCGACCGAGCCACCTGACATGACCGTCCTCGACACAGTCGCCGACCGCGTGCTGCTGACCCCGCACATGGCCTGGTACACCGAGGAGTCCGAACTGGACATGCGGCGTAAGGCGGCGGAGGAGGCAGCGCGCCTGCTTCGAGGAGAGCCACTGAAGGATCCCGTCGTCGAGACAGGAGTGGCGACCACGTGATCTACGACCTGGCCGAGTTGACGAGCCCCGAAGCAGCAAAGGCGGTGGTGGGCTCCCGGACGGCCGTCATCCCCCTCGGCAGCATCGAGCAGCACGGACCACACCTGCCCAACGGGACCGACACGATGGCTGCCGAGTTGGTCGCGCGGACCGTCGCCGACCGACTGGACGCGATCTACGCGCCGGTCGGTCCGTACGGCGTGACCCCGATCCACGCGGGCCACCCGGGCACCGTCACGCTGCGTAGGGAGACCTTCGAGGCCCTGCTGTCCGACGTCTGTACCGAACTGATCCGCATGGGCATCCGGACCGTCGTGCTGGTGAACTGGCACGAAGGCAACATCGCGTCGATGAACGCCGTGGCAACCGAGCTGCAGGACCGATTCGACGCGACGTTCGTCGCTGCGCAGGCCTGCTACGTCGCGCAGCGGCTCTACCGCGACGAGGGCGGTGAGCTGACCCACGGCGGCGGAATCGAGACCCTTGCCGTCCTCGCGCACAACCCCCGGCTGGCCAAGGTCGACCGAGCCGGCGAGCCGACGCGTCCCCCGGGCGCGGAGGAGATGGACCGGATGCGGAGGTCCCCTGAGGTGTACGGCTTCGTCACCGACGTCTCCGAGCTGGCCGACGACGGCTGGTACGGCGACCCGGCCTGGGCCGATGCAGAGCGGGCCGAGGGGTTCGCCGGCGCGGTGGCCGAGGGCGTCCTGGAGTTGATCGAGGACGTGGTACGTGCACGGGAGATGCGCAACAGGAGCAGGGAGAAGCCATGACGGACAAGGTCCGGCTCGCCCCGGTCGGTCTCGGCCGCTGGGCGCGTGTGCTCGCACGCGGCGCGCAGCGCGGCGACCTGATCGATCTCTACAGCTGCTTCAGCCGCGACGAGGCGAAGCGTGCCGCCTTCTGCGCCGAGTTCGGCATCGAGCGCAGCACCGCGTCGTACGAGGAGCTGCTGGCCGATGTCGACGTCGAGGGCGTGATCATCACCACCCCGAACGACACACACAAGGCCGTGATCATCCAAGCCTTGGAGGCCGGGAAGGCGGTCTACACCGACAAGCCGATCGCGCACACGCTGGAGGACGCCAGCCGGATCGCCGCATCCGTAGCGGCTGCAGGCGCGGTCTTCGCCGTCGGGCACAGCGCCCGCCGCCTGTCCGGCCATCGCGAGATGAAGCGTTGGCTCGATGACGGTCGCCTGGGGGAGGCATCTCTGGCCGAGGCAAACTTCTCGAACGAACGCGGGCTGGAACTCACGCCGCAGACCTGGCGCTACTACGCGGACAAGAGCCCGGGCGGGGCATTCATCCAGCTCGGTGTTCACCATGCCGACACGCTGCAATTCCTGCTCGGGCCGGTGAAGACGGTCACCGCGCACGCGCGGAGGCTCTACACCTCGTCCGAGGTCCCGGATGCCGTCATGGCGATCCTCGAATTCGAGCGCGGCCCGCTCGGCTACATCGGCACCGGGTGGGCGTCGCCGGGTGTCTACTCGATGAACCTGCTGGGCACCAAGGCCAACCTGATGTACGACCTCGACTTCACACACTGGGACGAGTCCCAGCTGGCCGACGACTGGTCCACGCTGCGGGCGCAGTTCTACGGCGAGTCGGTGCGGACACCGGTGGAGCTACCGCGCACTGACATGTTCCGCGAACAGCTCGACGAGTTCGCCCTGGCCATCCGCGGCCAGGGCAGCGTCGAGGTCGGCGCCAAGGAGGCTGTGCGAGCGCTGGCCGTGGTCCGCGCCGCCATGGAGTCCTCGCAGCGGGAAGGACGGGCCGTCCACGTCGACGAGGTCATGGCGGCGGCAGGTGCCGACCGCAGCCTCGTCTGAGCTCGCGGAGAGTGAGTCGCTGTGCCCGTCGTACCGACCGCAGCCTTGCAGTTCGCACGACTGACCGGGCGGCTCTCCGCGGACCCGCTGCCACCCGGCCTCGACACCGGATGCAGCCTGCGGGTGGTGCGGGTCACGCCCGGGGCGCGAACCCCGCACGTCCATCCGCACAGCGCCGAGCTCACTTACGTCGCCGAGGGTTCGGGCACGGCGTGGGAGGCGGACGTGCCGACCAGCGTGGCGGCAGGTGACGTGTTGGTAGTACCCGCTGGTGTGCCACACGCCACCGTGGCCGGCCCGTCCGACCTCCTGCTGATCTGCTTCTTCCCGCACGCGGACATGTCCGCTAACATCGTCGAGCTGGCCGGCCCGGTCCTCGGTGGTGCCGACGACTAGTCCGGAAACTTACAGCTCGCCGGGCATGACCTCGAGATCGAGATTCTCTTGTGCCTGCGTCAGGCACGAGAAGTCCGCGTGCTCCTTCCAGTCGAAGCCCTCCGGCACGTTGCCGTTGGCGATCATGTCCTCGTTCCACTGCTCGAACGCGTCGAGCGGAGCACCGCCGGTGAGCGCCCAGTTGTACTCCATCTCCGCCTGCCACTCGTCGAGGTCTCCCTCGGTCGGAGAGAGGTTGTACTCCTCCCCGAGCGCCACCGCTGCGTCCTGGTTGGCGGTGTAGTCGTCGCCCTCCGAGGCCCACTGCTTGGCGGCGATGCGGCCCTCGAGGTAGGCGCAGACCGCGTCCTCGTTCTCCTCCATGGTCTCGTCCTTGACGACCCAGACCTCCTGGGGAACGTCCATGTACTCCTGGTAGATCATCTCCCCGCCGCCCTCGTCGAGGGGGAGCAGATGGCGAGGCTGCAGCACGGCGACGTCGATCTGGCCGGCGAGCAGGGCTTGCAGCCGGTCATCCGAACCGCCTTCGATCTGCACCCACTCCATCGACTCCGGATCGACGCCGAGATCCTCGAGGATCCTTTCCCCGACGGTGATGTTCCGGTCGCCTGCCGGCCCTCCGCTGATCTTCAGACCCTCGAGGTTCTCCGGGTCGATACCCTCTCGGATGCCCAGGAACCAAGCCTCGGTGTCCTTCTCGACGCCGATGATGGTCATCGGGACGCTCCCCTCGGCGAGCGCAGCCCAGATCGCGTCGCTCTCGCCCTGGGCGACCCACACGTCACCACCGAACAGGCCGGCAAGGTACTCGTCGGACGCCACCACCTCCGCCGGCTCGGTGAAACCGAGGTCGGGCCAGAACATGTCATCGGCGATCATCCATGCGAGCTGGTTCATGTAGTCGTCGTTGTCGATGGCCAGCCGGACCTGGTCGAGGCTGAGGCCGCCGCCGTCCTCGCCGGTGTCGGTGCTCTCTCCGTCGTCGTCTCCACACGCGGCGACGATCAGCGCTGCCGACAGGAGCACTGCCGACATTCGGACCTTGTTCATACCGTGCCCTTTCGTCAGGGGTCCGCTGGACGTAGGTGGGATGGGTTGTGGGTCATACCTCGGTTCGGTCCGGTTACGTGTTCTGCACCCTCCAGACCGAGACCTTGCGTTCGAGCAGCTGGCTCAGGCCCACCATGGCGACGCAGAAAAGGATGAAGATGAGCAACATCCCGTATGTCCGCGCGCTGTTGAAGGTCTTGCCGGCCAGCGTGATGATGTAGCCGATTCCATTGGCCGCCGTGAACAGCTCGCCGATGAACAGGCCGATGAGCCCCCGGGACACACCCATTCTGATGCCGGTCGCGACGAAGGGGACGGTCGCCGGCAGCACGACGAATCGGAACCGTTGGAACCGTCCCGCGCCGAAAGACCGCGCCGCCCGCACCAGCGAGTTGTCGACGGTCTTGACCCCCTCCATCACCACGACCATCGTGGCGGGGACGGCCGAGAGCACGATGATGACGACCCGCGCAGTGTCGTTGATGCCGACCCAGAGCAGGACCAGGGGCATCAGGATGAGCCGGGGCGTGGTGTATATCGCCCAGACGTAGGGGGCGGCGACACGGTCGACCGCGCGCACGCCGCCGATGAACAGGCCGAGGGGTACGGCGATGGCGATGGAGATCACCATGCCCACGACGTAGATCCAGGCGCTGATCGCGAGGTTCCCCCACAGGAGTCCCTCGTCGTGCATCTCCTGCAGCTCGCGGAAGACGTCCGTCACCGACGGGAGGAACAACTGCGGGATGTCGGTTGTCGTTGCGGCCACCTGCCAGAGCACGAAGAACGCCGCGATGTTGATGACGCCGATGATCCAGCGCTGCTTGCGCGTGTAGACCCGCCGACCATGTCTGCGCCGGGTCCTCGCGGTCTGCGTCGGAGGCGTGGCGACGCGTCCCGCCGTACTCGTGCTCATACGACCACGTCCTCGCGCCAGCGGCTCGCGTAGTTCTCGACACGACGCGACAAGCTGACGAGAACCAGTGCGATGACGATGAGCAGGCCGGCGAACGCGAACATCCGGCCGGTGTTGAAGTTGCGCATCGACTGCATGACCTCGGTGCCGATGCCGCCGGATCCGACGGTCAACTCGATGACCAACAGGCCGACGAAGCCGCGGGAGATGCCGTTGCGGACGCCGCTGGCGATGAACGGCAGCGTGTTGGGCGCGATGACCTTCGCGAACATGTCCAGCCGGCCGGCACCGAAGCTGCGCGCGGCCCGCACGAGCGACTCATCGATGGTCTGCACGCCGTCCTTGCAGCTGAGCATGATCGGCACGATGGCGGACAGCACGACCAGCCAGATCTTCGTCGTGGCGCCGAAGCCGAACCAGAGGATCATCAGCGGTGCGAGGGCGATGCGCGGCATCGCGAAGAAACCCCAGAGGTAGGGCGACGTGATCAGGTCGGCGGTTGGCGACATGCCGATCATGAGCCCGAGCGGGATGCCGACGACCACGGCGATGAACAGGCCGATAGCCATCGCCCGCATGCTGTCGGCCACTGCCGGCCAGAGTTCGCCGGCCTCCCATGCGTTGACGAACTCCGTCCACACCTCGCCCGGACCGGGAAAGAGGATCGGATTCGGATCGAACACCACGATGAGCAACTGCCACAACGCGATGAACGCGATGAAGCTCAGCACCCCCGGGACCCTGCCGCGCAGCATCCGCCCCCAGTCCGGCTGACGCCGCGTCGCCTGGCGGTCGAGCGCTGGGCTGAGAGCCACTAGCCCTCCATCGCTGCGGGCACTGTCTCGGCCTCCGCCCGGGCCGGACGCTCGGAGGAAAGCAGGGCCCACACATGGTCACGCAGGGCCTGGAACTCGGGTATCTGACGACTGGACCTACTGCGCGGCCGAGGAAGATCGACCGGGATGATCTCCTTGATCCGGCCGGGTCGGTTGGTGACGACCGCGATGCGGTCGGCCAGCGTCACGGCTTCGTCGACGCTGTGCGTGATGAAGATGATCGGCTGGCCGGTCCTCCCGACGATCTTGATGAGTTCTTCCTGCATGAGCTCACGGGTCATGGCGTCCACGGCGGCGAACGGCTCGTCCATCAACAGCAGCCGGGGCTCCGTCGCCAACGCGCGCGCCAGGCCGACGCGCTGGCGCATGCCGCCGGAGAGCTCGCGGGGATACGCCTTCTCGAACCCGGTCAGCCCGACCATCTCGATGTAGTGCGCCACCTTGTCACGTGCCGATGCGTCGATCCGGTGCTGCATCTCCAGCCCGAAACGCACGTTCGACTCCACGGTCCGCCACGGCAGCAGCGCGTAGTCCTGGAAGACCACCGCACGCTCGGGGCCCGGACCGGTCACCGGCTTGCCGAAGACGGTGACCTCACCGGCGACGGGCTCGGTGAGACCCGCGACGACGTTGAGGAACGTGCTCTTCCCGCACCCGCTGGGTCCGACGATCACGACGAACTCGCCGTCGGCGACGTCGAGGGTGAAGTCCTCGATGGCGACCAGGGTGCTCTTCTCCCTGGTGCGCTCGTACTCGACCGCGACGTTCCGGGCCTGCACCGCGAGCTCTCGGCCCTGCCGTGATGCTTCGTGCATCGAGTCCCGTGCCTTCCTGTCTTGCGTCACGGAGTCTCAGACCACGCCACGTCCCCTACGTAGTGCAATCGTTTGCCCGACGTTAGTATCGAGCACCGTGGGATGGTGTCAAGTGTTTCGAATGCGCGTTCACCCTGCGTGCAGTCCCCACAGACACTGAGGTACCCGCAATGCGACCGCCCACACTGCGCGATGTAGCCGCGGCTGCATCGGTACACATCGCAACGGCGTCGCGGGCGCTGAATCCGGCGACGCGCTCGCTGGTGAGCACGAGCACGGCCGAGCGGGTCGTCCGGGCCGCAAGGTCCCTGGGTTACCGGCCCAACCCGATTGCCCGAAGCCTGAAGACCGCGCGTTCCGACTCCGTAGGCCTGGTCATTCCGGACCTGACCAACCCCCTGGTGCCACCGATGGTGCGCGGAGCCGAGGACGTGCTCTCTCCTACGGGCTACAACGCCTGGGTGGTGAATACCGATGACGACCCGGCTCGCGAACGGACGCAGATCCACTCACTGCGGTCCCGCCAGATCGAAGGGCTCATCGTCGCGACGGCCCGGCTCGACCATCCCTTGCTCGAAGCGCTGTACGAGGAGGGTGTGCCCATCGTCCTGGCAAATCGCCTCCTTGCCACCGGCCACATTCCATCGGTCACGGCCGACAATGCGGCCGGCAGTGCCATGGCGGTGCGCCACCTGGTGGACCTCGGACACACCCGGATCGCTCATGTCGCCGGGCCCCAGGACCTCTCCACCGGCCTGCTCCGCCAACGTGGCTTCCTCCAGGCGGTGCGGGACCATGGTCTATCAACGGACCCCGATTCCGTCGTGATCTGCTCCGACTGGACGGAGGAGGCGGGTGCGCAAGCGTTCGGGGCGCTGCTCGACCTGGGAGTGGAGGTCACTGGGGTGGTCGCCGCACACGACCGCCTCGCCCTGGGCTGCTACGACGCCCTCCACGCCCGCGGGCTCTTGTGCCCTGGCGACGTCAGCGTCGTCGGCTTCAACGACATGCCGCTCATGGACAAGATGCGCCCGTCATTGACGACCGTGCGGGTGGAGCACTACCAGGTCGGCGCGGAAGCCGCGCGTCTGTTGCTCGATGCATTCCGCGAGCCACGCCGCCCTTCGCGGGCGGTGCTGCTCCCGCCGACCCTGGTCGTACGTGGCTCTACCGGGCCGGTGCCCGCTCCCCCGTCGTCGAAGATGGGCCAAGGGCGGGTCAGCGCAGGCGCCGCCATGGACGTTGGTCCGGTCGTTTCGTGAGGCCGTCCGTACGCCGAGACAAGACAGCGGCCCGATCGAACCCGTGCAACCGATTGCAAGCATGGTCACCGGCACGCTCCCGCGCCGGGCCTCAGCGGTCGACGAGGACGACCTCGTACTCGTCCGCTGTCGGCGGTAAGCCGGTGTCGAACTTCGCGTTCACCACGGCCAGCCGACTACCGTGAATCGCGACAGTCGTCGGTGTCTGGAACAGGTCACTGGTGATGACCTCCTCGACGACCGCGCCGGTCAGGTCTGGGCCTGGCCGTAGCCGGGTGACCTGGTTCAGGAAGGGCTGCGCCACCCACAGCCGGCCGGCCTCGTACAGGATTCCGTCCGGACCCGGCACGCTGACGAGCAACGCACTTGCGCCGGTCACCGGATCGACGGTGTAGAGCGCCTCCGCGGTCGAATGCGCCACGATGAGAGTGCGCCCGTCGGGCGTGGCGGCTATGCCGTTCAGGTTGAACTCGCCACTGGTGTCGGCAGCCGGACCGGTCAGCGCCAGCGCGCTGAAGTCGCCCGGCAGCCCGATGGGGCTGATCGGCACGAAGTAGAGCGTCGCCTGCGCCGAGTCGGTGAACCACGCACCGTCCTGGGTGATCACCACGTCGTTGATGAGCGACTCGCCAGGTACCCCGAACTGGTACGTCGCGACGGCCACGCCGGTGGCGTCGAACACGTAGCCCTGGCCGCTGAAGCCTCCGGCGACGAACAGCAACCCACTGGCGTCGTCGACCTTGAGGCCCACCGCCATCTGACCGGCCGGCGCGTCGACGATTCGCTCGACGGTTCCACGCTGCAAATCGCCCCGGTAGATGTCACCGCCGAAGAGTTCTCCGGCATAGAAGGTGCTGCCACGGCCAACCGCGATGCCCTCCGCCGAACTGGCCTCCGGCAGGACGATGACATCAGTGGCGGGCGCGGCCACAACAGCCGGTGCGGTGATCCCCGTGACCGTCAGCAGGCCGAACAGGCCAACCGACGCCAGGAGTCCACGCCTTGATCGACGACACTGCGCAACGATTCGGGGCATCGGTCCTCCGCGACTCTCGTTCCGCCGCTCATCGTACGGACCGGAGTCCGCTGTAGGTGCGCAAACGGCCGGCTCTGCCGCCGGATCTAGCCTGCTGGAATGACACGACGCCTCCGCGTGGGCGTTCAGCTTCCCGAGGTAGAGCGGCATGTGCCGTGGCCCGAGTACCTCTCCATGGCGCGTGCCGCCGAGGAGGTGGGGTTCGACTCGGTCTGGGTCGGCGACCACCTCTTGTATCGGGGCAATGGTCGCGAGGAGCGCGGGCCATGGGACGCCTGGAGCGTGCTGGCCGCCATGGCGGCCGCAACCGAGCGCATTCGCCTCGGTCCGTTGGTGGCGTGTACGGCTTTCTCATCGCCAGGTCTGCTGGCCCGCAAGGCGGCTGCAGTCCAGGAGATCAGCCGCGGAAGACTCGTGCTCGGGCTTGGTGCGGGGTGGAACGAGGCGGAGTTTCGCGCCTTCGACATCCCCTTCGATCATCGTGCCTCGCGTTTCGGCGAGGCTTTCGAGATCATCCGGCGCCTGCTCGCAGGCGAGCGGGTGACCTTCGAAGGGCGCTTCGAACGCGTCCACGACGCGGTGGTGCTGCCCAGGCCGGTCCCCCCTCCGCCGTTGATGATCGGCTCGACCGGCGAACGGGTCTTGCGAGCTTCGCTGGCCCATGTTGATGCCTGGAACGTCTGGTACGACTCGTATGGGAACACGCCTGGCGGGTTCGCGAGAGCGAATACCCGTGTCAGTGAACTCGTTCGCGAGTCCGGGCGAGACCCCTCCGACGTCCAGCGCAGTGCCACGGTGTTCGTCACCCTCGAGGGTGGCGGACGAGATCGACCGCACTCGCTCGATGCACCGCCACTCTTCGGGCCGCCCGACAGGATCGCCGACGGACTCGCGGATTTCGCCGCTGCCGGCGTCGACGAGGTGATCCTGGTCGTGAGCCCTATCACCGAACGGTCAATCCGAGTGCTGGGCGACACCTGCACCCTTCTCACCGGATGAAGGCACCCGCCTGCGCCGGCGTCGCCGATGGCCTGATCAGGGGCAGAGCGTGGATGAACACGACCTGCACGCGGAGCTAGCCCGGCCGCACGATCGTTGCGTCACAGGCACGTAAGACCATCGAAAGGGTCTGGTAAGCCCCGATCGGGGAGCCGCGGACTTGACTGGAGCGTCGGCGCAGCAGCGCCTCCGACCCCTACCGGGAGGACCCATGTCTGACGCACCAGCAGCAGCACGACCTAGCCGACGGGCAGCTACCCGAGCCGCGACCGCGGCCGCCGTTCTTACGGCTGCGTTCGGTCTGTTCGCGGTCGCACCGGCCTCCGCAGGCGTGACGGGGCCGGCGTTCTACGTCGACGGCGCCTTGTACCGGACCGTGAACACCCCAACCGACATTTCCGGAACGGGTGCACCGGCCCATGCGTGGGACACCATCTACGACTTCGGCGGCGCGCAGGCCAATGTGGCGACCGCTGCACCCGGCGACGAGGACTACAACGGCGGTCGGTGGCAGGTGCACGCGCTGTCCTTCCCGTCCGGCTACGCAGCGGCATTGACCAGTGGTGACCTCGACGGTGACGGAGTGCTCGACTCCTCGGCCGAGGTCGACGCGGCCCTCGCGGCCGGAACAGCCGTCGACACCGGCGTCGTGAAGCAGTTCGTCTGCCCGGTGATTCCGCTCCCTGGTGGCTGATGTCGCCATCCGGATGACCAGGACGACCTGCGGTGACTTCACGGGGGTGTGGTCGCGTGCGCGCTAGGAGTCGAACGGCACCACCGTGACGACGGTGGGGTCCGCGATACGTTGCAGCTTGCGCGCACGTCGACCTGACCAGGGGTCGATGCGGATCTCGACATCGAGGCCGTCAAGAGTGCGACGCGACGAGATACGGGATCGGCGCATACGCCACATGGCGTCGATCGCTCTCTGGAGGCGTTCCAGCGTCCGGTCCCAGTCGTCCTGGAATGCCGACTCCTCGGCTTCCGCCGCGCTTCTCATCGCGGCAAACCGACGCCGCGCCGGCCATGGATGCTTCAGGGCCCACCAGGGATCGGAGATGCCTCGTGCCAAGATCTTGATTTCTGCTGGAGGCACGAACAGCCGCCTCGCACGCAACTCGCGGACGAGCCCGGCCTCGACCTGGTCGACGGGCTGTCCGCGACCGGCTGAGTCGACGGCCGCAATCGAGGCCTCGAGGGCCGCCGTCTCCACGCGTGCCATCGCCTCGAGATCCTCGAGTCCGTCCCACCGATCACCACGCTGGTGATCAGCATCGACCATGACAACTCTGTCTCGCCGTCATGCCTCGCCGCCCCGGAGATCGGCCTTCGGCGGTCCATCCTCGTACGGCGCGTCCAGGAAACGGGGGATGATGGAGAGCAGCACGTCGGCCTGCTCCACGACCGTCACGTGGGAGGTGCCGGGCAGGATTGCCAGCTGAGATTTGGGCAGGCCGGCAGGGGTGTCGCCGAAGACACCTCCGCCGAGCAGTCGAAACATCTCGACCGCGTGCTCGGGCTGGACGAGATCGGAATCTCCGATGACGAGCAGGGTCGGTGCGTCGATTGCCCGTATGGTCTCGGCCGGCACATCCTGGATTTCCCGATCCATCTGCGTCTTCTTGTCGAACAGGACGGCGAAATCCTGCGGACGCGGGGCAATCCGGATGTATTCCTCGTGCCAAGGAGACCCGAACATCATCTCCGGCGTCATCTCCCCCAGCCCGTCCATCAGGCCGGGGTGAACGCCGCTGAGGGTGTAGGTGACCGAGGCGAGCACGAGCTTGCGCACCATCTGGGGATGCCGGATGGCGACTCGGAGGGCGACGGCTGCGCCCGTGCTGTAACCGAACAGGTCGGCCCGCTCGATGCCCAGAAACTCGAGCAAGGCGGCTGTGTCGTCCGCCAACTGTTCCTGAGTCAACGGACGGTCGATGTCGGCGGTGCGGCCATGAGCCTGCATCTCGAACGCGATCACCTGCCGGGTCTTCGCCAGACCAGGGAGCAGATGCTGAAACGACGTGCCGAT
>DATFBR010000033.1:0-10612 GCA_035253685.1 Jiangellaceae bacterium | reverse complement strand
TCCAGCGAGATGGAGCCGGTGGGGATCACCTCGACCGGGACACGGGCCTCGTCGCCGAGGCGCATCACCGACCCCTCGCCGTGGGCCCGCTTGATCTGGGTGATCGCGGTCTCGAGGGCCTTGTCGCGGTCCGCGGGAACTGCCATGGATGCCACCTGAGGTCGACGGGCCGCGCTGCGACCCGGGGTTCGTCTGGTCATCACCTCGAACGCTACGCACCCGCTCCGACAATTCCGCAGAGGCGCGACGCCGGTTGTGGACGGCGCTCGCGTTCCGAGGTCACGTGTGGACCGTAGGCCGAACTGGTGTTCGAAGGAACCCGACACGCCGGTGGGCCACCGGGCAGCGTGTCATCCGCCGCCGGGCACGGCCATGGCCCGGTTCGAACGAGCCGCCGGATTGGCCGCAGCGAGGAGGAGGGCCACCACCAGCACGGCCGCGCCGGCGTTCAGCAGCCCGTACCCCAACGTTCCGACCACCACGCCGGCCAGGGCTCCTCCCGCGGCCGCAGCGAGGCCCATCAGCAGGTCGGAGGACCCTTGGGCGGCCGGCCGGTCCTCGAGCGGCACCGCCTCGGTGAGCATCGTCGAACCGGCCACCAGGCACGCGGACCACCCCAGGCCGAGCAGGAACAGCCCGGCGGTCAGCCCGGCCGAGTGCCCGGCGGCCGAGGTACCGGCGAGCACCACAGCAGCGAGCAGGGCAATCGCGCCGCCGATCACGACCGGGATGCGCCCCACCTGGTCGGCCAGCCACCCCATGACCGGCGAGAACGCGAACATCCCGGCGATGTGCACGCTGATGACGAATCCGATGATCTCCAGACTTGCCTGCCCGTGGTCCATGTGGATCGGCGTCATGACCATCACCGACACCATCACCGTGTGTGCGACGACGACGGCGGTCATGCCCAGCAGGGCACGCGGTGACCGGACGGTGGCGCCCAGGCCGCTGCGCAGGACACCGTGCCGCCGCGCCGGGTGCTCGGCGTGCTCCACCTGCAGTGATCGCGCGACCAGCAGTGGGTCCGGGCGCAGCCCGGCGGCCACGACCAACGCCCCCACGGCGAGCATGGCCGCGCCGACCAGGAACGGCCCGGCCAGCCGCTCGATCCCCAGCTGTTCGCCGAGCCCGCCGGCGGGGCCGACCAGGTTGGGCCCGACGACTCCGCCGATGGTCGTCGCCCACACCACGACGGACAGCGCCCGCCCGCGGCGCTCCGCCGAGGCGAGATCGGTCGCCGCGTACCGGGCCTGCAGTCCCGCCGTCGTGCCACCGCCGAACAGTGCCGTGCCCAGGAGAAGCAGCGGGAACGACTGGACCTGCGCGGCCAGCACCGCCAACAGGCCGCCGACGGCCGCGATTCCGTACCCGACGGCGAGCCCCGCCCGGCGGCCGGCGGCGAGGGCCAGCCGGGCCGCGGGAAGCGCCAGCAGCGCCGCGCCCAGCACCTGGGAGCTCTGCACGAGACCGGCCAGGTCCTCCCGGCCCAGCACGTCGCTGGCGAGCAGGGCACCCACCGCGCCGCCACTCGACACCCCGAGGCCGCCGGCCACCTGGCTGGCGACGAGCGTCCGTACGGTACGGCGCTGGACGGTCTCGACGGTGTTCGTACCGCTGGCGCGCGCCCTCACGTGAGCAGCAACCGTTCGACCCGCCGGGCCGCGAACACCGCGCCGACCAGGCCCATGCCGGCGAGGTACCCGACATGCACCAGGACGCCGGTGCCGAGGTCGCCCAGCATGAGATCGCGGACCAGTGCCACGCCGTGGTACAGCGGCGTCACCTGCACGACGCGCTCGAGGACGTCCGGGTAGGTCGACAGCGGATAGAAGGTCGCCGAGAACAAAAACATCGGAAGCAGTGCGAGCTGGACGTAGTCGAAGTCCTGCCAGCTGCGCATGAACGTGGTCGCCGCCATGCCGACCGCCGCGAACGCGAACCCGATCAGGCTGGCCGCGGGAATCGCCAGCAGCGCGGACCACGACGTGACCACGCCGGCGGCGGTCGCCACGACCAGGAAGGCGACGGAGTACAGAAGTCCGCGGATCAGCGCCCAGGAGATCTCGCCGAGGGCGACGTCGCGCGGCCCGAGCGGCGTGGACAGCACCGAGTCGTAGAGCCTCGCGTACTTGAGCTTGAAGAAGACGTTGAAGGTCGAGTCGAAGACGGCTCCGTTCATCGCTGCCGATGCCATCAGCGCCGGTGCGACGAACACCGCGTACTCGACCACGCGGCCGTCGTCCGTCGCGACACTGCCGATCAGCGCGCCCAGGCCGACGCCGAGCGAGAACAGGTAGAAGATTGGTTCGAAGAAGCCGCTGACCAGGACGACCCAGACGTGCCGGAACGCTCGGGCGTTGCGCTCGACGAGCGTGCGGGCGAGCCCGGCACCCGCCGGCACCGGCAACGCCCGCGCCAGTGCGTGCACTCGCCCGCCACGCCGGGAGGTGACGTCGGTGACCGTCATACGACCAACCTCCGCCGGAACGAGCGCACCGCCAGCCACAGGCCGGCGACGACCCAGAGCAACAGGTACGCGACATGGCCCGTCACCGCCGCCGGTGCGACCGTCCCGAGTGCGAGGGAACGGCACAGGTCGACGGCGTGCCACAGCGGCGTCAGCCAGGCGACCGGCTCGAGCCAGGACGGCAGCTGGTCGACGGGAAAGAACGTCCCGGAGAACAGGAACATCGGCAGGATCACGAACCGGAACAGCATCGCGAACCCGCCGTCCACCTCCTGCCGGACGGCGAACGCGTAGACCGGTGCCGCGTATGCCATGCCGCACAACGCCGCCACGGGGAGCCCGAGCGCGGCCCCGGGCGACCCGATCGCACCGAGCGCCCACGCCACGACGAGAAACGACGTGCTGGTGAGGACCACGCGTATCAGGATGAAGGCCAGGTGTCCCAGGACGATGTCGAAGGAACCCAGGGGCGCGGCGAGCATGGCGTGGTACTGCCGCTGCCACTTGACGGCGCCCATGACCGGGTACGTCGACTCGATGACGGCCGTCTGCATCGCCTGCGCCGCCAGGATTCCGGGCGCGATGAAGGCGACGTAGTCCACGCCCGCGACGCCCTCGCCGGCGTCGACCAGCGCACCGAGGCCGAAACCCATGGCCACCAGGAAGAAGATGGGCGAGAGGAACCCGCTGATCAGCGACCCGCGCCATACCCGCCGGTAGGAGGTCAACCAATAGGCGAGAGCGCGGTCCCACATCAACCCCGCCGCCGGGGTGGGGCGACGCGTGTCCAGCTCGCTCAGGATGCTCATCAGTCGACCAGCGTCCGTCCGGTCAGATGCAGGAAGACGTCCTCGAGGGTCGATCGGCGCACCAGTACCGAGATCGGCCGCAGACCCCGGACGTGTACGGAGCCGGCCGCGTCGTCGCCGTCGTCGGTGTAGAGCAGGAGGCGGTCCGGCAGAACCTCCACCCGGGCGGCGAGGTCGGCGACCTTCTCGGCGAACGGTGCATGGTCGTCGGCCGCGAAACGCAACTCCAGCACCTCGCGGGTGGAATGCTCCTCGATGAGCTCGCGCGGCGAGCCGTGCGCGACGATCCGTCCGGCGTCCATGACCACGAGACGGTCGCACAGCTGCTCGGCCTCGTCCATGTAATGCGTGGTGAGGACGAGGGTGACGCCCTGCCGCTTGAGCCTGAACAGGCGGTCCCACAAGGCATGGCGGGCCTGTGGATCCAGCCCGGTGGTGGGCTCGTCGAGGAGCAGGATGTCGGGCTGGTTCACCAGGGCCCGGGCGATGGTCAGCCGCCGCTTCATGCCACCGGACAGCGGTTCGACCAGGCTGTCGGCACGGTCGGTGAGCTGCGCGAAGTCGAGCAGCTCGGCGGTCCGCTCGCGGACGACGGACCGCGGCAGACCGAAGTAGCGCCCGTAGACGAGGAGGTTCTCGCGGACCGTGAGCTCCTCGTCGAGTGTGTCGCGTTGAGGGACGACGCCGAGACGAGCCCGGATGGCGGGTCCGTCGGCGCGGGGGTCGAGGCCCAGGACGTCAAGCCGACCGCCGCTGGGTGGCGAGACACAGCCGATCATCCGCATCGTGGACGACTTGCCGGCGCCGTTCGGACCGAGGAATCCGAACGCCTCGCCGTGGGCGACATCGAAGTCGATACCGTCGACGGCGGTGATCCCGCCGAAGCGCTTGGTGAGACCTCGGGCGCGGATGAGCACGCCGCCGGCGTTCGGGTCGGGCGGGACAGTCACGTGCATCGACGGTACCGGCAGGTCATGACACGGCACATCCGTGTTTCGGCGCCGCAGCCTCCATGTCGCCCAGGCTGCTACCTCGACCACGCTCGAGGTCAACCCGCCGACCAGCGTGGAGGAGTCCTCGTCGGGGTAGGAAGCTCCCCATGCAGATGCATCGGCTGACCGTGGAGGCCGACAACGGGCACGAGGTCCTCTTCGCGTGCTCCGTCGAGAGTTGTGGCAGGCGTCTGGTCGTGAAGCGGTCCGGCCACCTGGTCGTCCTGGACCGCGGCGACTTCTTCGCCCACCACGCCGGTGGTACGCCTGGGCTGGCACTCTCGCTCGCACTCGGCCCCGAGCCCCGCCCTCCCGCTTAGCAAAGGCTGAGTCGTACCGCTCAGAGCTGCCGTGGGTGTCAGCTCAGCCTCCCGCTCTACGTTGCCGGACGACGGGCCCAACAGGGGGCCGGTCGTCTCGACGGGAGGCACCACCATGGAACAGTTCGATCCGAACATCCCCGGGCTCATCGAGGGCAACGTCACCAGCGTCGTCGTCACGGACCATAGGCGCGTCCCTGGCCGGCGTAGCAGCGCATCAGCAGCCGGTGGGCGTCCTCGCGGCACGGGTCGACGTCCAGCATCCGGTGGCCGGTGGCGATGCAGTCGTCCAGTTGGCCCGAACCGAACTGGATGCGGCTGCTGAGGCGGTCCAGGGCGTCGATGTAGCCGAGCCGCAGGCTCTCCCTGGGCAGCACCGTCCATTGCTCATAGGGCGAGTCGGAGGCGAAATCGCCCCGGTAGTGACCGATCGCATCTCGGTAGGCGGCCAGTGCGCCGGGCGGGTCGCCGGCGCGCTCGGCGGAGCGGGCGGCCGACAGCGCCGCCTCGAAGCGTCCCACGTCGGTTTCGACCCGAAGTTCGGGGTTGATCTGATAGCCGCCGTCGGCGTACTCGATCACGTGCAGGTTCGTCACATCGAGCAGCGCCCGCCGCACCCCGCTCACGGCGACCTGCAGGCGGTTGCGGGCGACGCTCGGCGCCACGTCGGGCCAGAACTCGGCGAGGAGCTCGTCGCGCGGGCAGGCGTGGCGCCGGCGCGAGAGCAGGTATCGCATGACGCTCAGGCCCCGCTGGCCGCATCGCATCGTGACACCGAGGCCGTCGAAGCGAAGCTCGAGTGGACCGAGGAGTCGCGCCTCGAGCACCGCCGGCGGCGAGGCGGCGGTCTCGGCCGGTAACGCGGCGCGCGGTTCCTTGATCATCGAGAGATTGGCCCAGCGCGAACGATGCTCGTGGTCCGCCCGATGCTGGAGGTGGCGTTTCAGCGACCGGGCCCAGATCGGGCGCAGCCATCCCCAGCCCTGCTCGAGTGGCACTACCCACGGCCGCAGGTCCGACGCCAACACCGGCTCGGTCGCGAGCTGTGGGTGCCAATATCCCGTTGACACGCACACCTCCAGCGTCGCGAGCTGGCCCGGTGTGCACACCTGCTCCCACGTCGGCTCTCGAACCCGCCAGGTCGGCCGCCGCCACCACGTGTGCCGCGCCGCGGCGGAATGCCATCGGATAGCGGCTCTCGGTAACAGCCACCATGCTCACACCACGGTCGGCCACGACGGCCAGGACGCTCTCGACCAGCCGCTCGATGTCCGCAGTAAGTCTCCCGGCCAGCTCCAAGACGATCACGGCACCGTTCGGCGACCGGCGCAAGACCTCGTCGAGGCCCAGGCTCGGCGTCACCTCGAGCCGGCCCTCGTCAGGCTCGCCGGCCCCGATCCAGCGATGCAGGCACGCGCTGGCGAGCGGACCGGCCAGCGCGTCTGATCGTGGCGTCGAAGCACGTAGCCAGACGCACCGCTGCCAGCGGTCCCGGCCCTCGAGCAGGCCCGCGAGCCACTCCGCCGCATACGACCCGGGCGGACCGTGCACGACCGAGAACGGCATCTCGCTGATGCGCTGGGCATTGCGATTGGCCGGCCCGGCCACGGACGGGAGAGGTCGCATGACCCGCGGCAAGTACATATGGCCCCCCTGCTGGGCCGATCAGCACCTGATCAGATGAGTCGGCAGCGAGCGACCTGATACCTCCCGGGTCAACGTTCGCCGGGCGGGAGCCGAAGGGCGTCACAGACGGCGCGCCAGACCAGCTTCGGGTCCTCACCCGCATCGAGCGCCTCGCGCACGGTACGGCTGCCCAGGCCCGCGAGCACCTGGTCGCGCGCCCAGGAGTCGGCGTAGGCAGGCCCGAGGTGGTGCTCCATCCGTCGCCAGAACTCCGTCAGCCGCACCCGGCCGAGCGTAGTGATCGTCGCCGTTGGTCGTGGGGACGGGGCCGGCCGCTCCGACGGCCACAGATCGTCAGTGCCGCAGGATGACCGCAGCCATGGCCGGCAGCATCACGACGTGGCCGACGACGAGCAGCGCGTCACCGGAGAGCAGTCCGGCCCAGTAGGCCGGAAAGAGGATCACGAACGACAGGTACATAGCCGCGCCCATCTCGAGGATGAACCGCCAGGAGTGCCGCCGGATCGCCATCCAGATCGACATGCCCAGCGTCATGCTGGTGGCCATGACCAGTGCCGTCGGGATCGCCGCGTCCAGCAGGTCGCCACGTCCCAGCCGGTCGAGCGCCCACGTCAGCAGCGGGTAGAACACCATCATCCCGACCACCATTGCGGCGATCATCTCGCCGTAGTGGAACCAGAATGCTCGCGTCCTGAGCCGGTCGAGCGGTCTCGCCGTGTGCAGGGTCTGCATGAACGTGCTCCTCTCGATACCCTAGGGGGGTATATTACGCATCGAGAGGGCACCCGCGAAAGGGGAAATCCGCTGTCAGGTCGGCACCCGCGGGGCAGCCGGCCGCAGCCTGGTGACGACGAGGACCGCTGTCACAAGGTCTCGGGCAGGCCGAACGCCGGGAACATACCGGCGCCGAATGTCGTGATCTCCACGATCTTGCCGCCACCCTCGACACGGAGCACGTCTAACTTGAACGCGCGGAAGACGGTGTCGCCGGGCCGGCACAGGTAGCTCGCAGCGGTGGGCATCCGGTTGGCGCTGGTCGGCACCAGCCTCCAGTCGCCGTCCCGGTCCTCACCGAACGCACGCTCGATCAACGGCATGATCGTGTCGCGCCCGTCGAAGACGAGCATGTCCGGTGGCATGGTGATCCGGATGTCCTGCGCGGCGGCCGCGATCGCAGCGACAGCATCGCGCCGCTCATGAGCGTCGATGAACCGCGCCAGCGTGTCCCGCTCCTGCTCGCTCAGCCGCCGGCCGGACCACTCCGCTCGCCGCGCCGGCAGGTGTTCCTGCAGGGTGGCGCGGGCCCGCTGCAGCGCGCTGTTGGCCGCCGCCACGCTGGTGTCCAGCAGTGACGCGATCTCGGCCGCCGGCCAGCCGAGCACGTCGCGGGCGACGAAGGCCGCCCGCTGCCGCGGTGGCAGGACCTGCAGTGCGGCGATGAACGCCAGTTCGATCGTCTCCCGCTCGACGACCACGGCGTCCGGCTCGTCCTCTCTTGGCGCAACCTCGTCCAGCAACCGGTCCGGGTACGGCTGCAGCCACGGCACCTCGGCGAACGACCGCAGCTTCGTCAGCTGACGCGAGCGCTGCCGGAGCAGGTCCAGGCAGACGTTCGTCGCGATCCGGTAGAGCCAGGCCCGGAACTGCGCGCCCCCGTCGAAGCCTTCACGGCCGCGCCACGCACGCAGGTACGTCTCCTGCACCGCGTCCTCCGCCTCGTCGAACGACGCGAGCATCCGGTAGCAGTGGACGTGAAGTTCCCGACGGTGCCGCTCGGTGAGCGTCGCGAACGCACTCTCGTCACCGGCCGCCGCGGCAGCACCCAGCGCGTCGGCACGATCGATCGTCATTGCCCGGACGTCCTTCCCGGAACCTCCTGGACGACCCAGCTGTTGCCGTCGGGATCGCTGAAGGCGAGATACGAACCGTAGTCGGCCCGCTCCGGATCGGGCCCCGACACCCGGCCGCCGGCGTCGAAATGGAACACGTCACCGATGTCGACGCCGCGCCCGGCCAGCTCCGCCCGGGCCGCGTCGATGTCGGCCACGACGAGGTGCAGGCCCTCGACCGACCCCGGCGTCGCCCTGGTGATCCCCGTTCCCACCGAGATCGAGCAGGCCGAACCCGGCGGCGTCATCTGCACGACCCGGAACTCGTCGCTCGGATGGTGGTCGACGTCGAGGTGGAACCCGCACTGCTCGGTGTAGAAGGCCTTGGCCCGATCCACGTCCGACACGGGCACCAGCACGAGCTCGAGCTTCCAGTCCACGATCCAGCCTCCTCGGCGGTAGGTCAGCACTCCCCCTACAACGGCGGCGCGAGGAGATACTCATCGGTCCGGCGATGAGGTGTGGGACCGCCCGGCGTCAGCCGCGTTCGACGACCTCCTTGAGCCCGGCGAGCACCATCTCCCAGTTGCTTCTCGAGTGCTCCGCCGCTTCGGCGCTCGCGTTGTTGTCCTGGCTGAGCCTGACGTGCGTCGTGTCCCGACGTTCCTCGATCTCGTACGTGACCGTGTGGTAGTTCTCGGGCACGTCGTCCTCGCCGCTCAAGGGGCTGAAGTGCGTGACCGTCAAGCGCCGTTCGGGCACGACTTCGACGATCTCACCCTTGTCCTCGTACGCCTTGCCTTCGTAGTCGCCCTTCCATCTGATCGGGCTACCCTCCCGCCAGTCGGTCTCCACGTCGGTACCGAACATGTACTTCTTGATCTGCCCGGGATCGGTCAGCGCCGTCCACACCTGTGCTGGCGAGGAGCTGATCTCCGTCTCCGCCGTGGCCACATGGTCGGCCATCGTGTCCTCCTTCGACGTCTGGCTCCCAGGCCCGTACCCCGTCTGATCCATGACGATGCCAGTTCGTGCCGGCGTCGCGCGGTGACGTGTTGTCAGGGTCAGGGGCGAGGATGGGGAGATGGCTGACGTCCTCGGGCTGTTCGGGCCGGCCACCAGAGAGTGGTTCGCAGGTGCGTTCAGAGCGCCGACGGCGGCTCAGGAGGGCGCCTGGAGGGCCGTGGCCGCGGGTCACAGCGCTCTGGTCGTAGCACCGACCGGGTCGGGCAAGACGCTGGCGGCCTTCCTCTGGGCGCTCGACCGGCTCGGCGCCGAGCCCGTGCCGGACGACCCCAGACAACGCTGCCGCGTGCTGTACGTCTCACCCCTGAAGGCGCTCGCCGTCGACGTCGAGCGCAACCTCCGCGCCCCGCTCACGGGCATCGGCCAGACCGCACGCCGGCTCGGACTGCCCGAACCGGACGTCGGCGTCGCCATCCGCACGGGGGACACGCCGGCCGACGAACGGCGCCGGTTCCAGCGCACCCCGCCCGACGTGCTCATCACCACACCCGAATCGCTGTTTCTCATCCTCACCTCGCAGGCTCGCGAGTCACTCAGAGGGATCGAGACGGTCATCGTCGACGAGGTCCACGCCGTTGCCGGCACCAAGCGTGGCGGGCACCTCGCGGTGTCGCTGGAACGGCTCGACGCGCTGCTGCCCCGGCCGGCCCAGCGGGTCGGCCTGTCCGCCACCGTCAGACCGGTCGACGAGGTCGCCCGGTTCCTCGGCGGTCGGCGCCCGGTCCACGTCGTCGACCCCGGCAGCACCAAGGAGTGGGACCTGCGTGTGGTCGTCCCCGTCGAGGACCTCGGCGAACTGGGCGGCCACGACACCGGCCCCGACTCGAGCCCCGAGGGACGATCGTCGATCTGGCCGCATGTCGAAGAACGCGTCCTCGACCTGGTCGAGGAGCACCGATCCACCATCGTGTTCGCCAACTCCCGCCGCCTGGCCGAGCGCCTGACCGCGAGGCTCAACGAGATCTCCGAGGAACGCACCACCGGCGAGGCACTGCCCGCTCCCGGTCAGCTGCGGCCGTCGGAGATCATGGCCCAGGCCGGCGCCACCCGCGGCATCCCCGCAACCGTCGCCCGCGCCCATCACGGCTCGGTCAGCAAAGAGCAGCGCGCCGTCATCGAGGACGACCTCAAGACCGGCCGGCTGCCCGCGGTGGTCGCTACCAGCAGCCTCGAGCTCGGTATCGACATGGGCGCGGTCGACCTGGTCGTGCAGGTCGAGGCACCGCCGTCGGTCGCGGCCGGACTGCAGCGGGTCGGCCGGGCCGGCCACCAGGTCGGCGCGGTCAGCCGCGAGGTGATGTTCCCGAAATACCGCGGGGACCTGGTGGAGTCGGCCGTCGTCGCCGAGCGGATGCAGGCCGGCCAGATCGAGGCGATGCGCTACCCGCGCAACCCGCTCGACGTGCTGGCCCAGCAGATCGTCGCGATGGTGGCGATGGACCCGTGGCGGGTCGGCGACCTGGCCGTGCTGGTGCGCCGGGCCGCCAACTTCTCCGAGCTGCCGACCTCGGCGCTGGAG
>DATFBR010000032.1:0-11670 GCA_035253685.1 Jiangellaceae bacterium | reverse complement strand
CCGCCCATCGCGGTACGGACGCCGAGCGCCTTGGCCTCGTAGCTGGCCGCGAGCACGACGCCGGCTCCGACGATGACGGGGCGGCCGCGCAGTCGAGGATCGTCACGCTGCTCGACCGACGCGTAGAACGCGTCGAGATCGGCATGCAGGATCGTCGCCTCGGTTCCCACGAACACATGTTCGCATCGACCACCGACGTGGTATCCGAATTCCTGCCGACGTGTGGGACTCCGTCTTGGACAGAGCAGATCAGCGCCACGGCCGGGCAGTGGTCAGCACCGAGGCTGAGTGTTGAGGGCTCGGACGGACACGTCCGCCGGTGACGTGCGCTGGAGGTTCGGGGTTCGGATTCCGTTCCTCTCTCACGGAATCCGAACCCCGAACCTCCAGCCTCAAGACCGCCGGTCAAACCCGGCGTTTGAACGCCCAGACCGACAGTGGTGCGAAGACCGCGGCGATGACCCCGGCCCACACCAGCGACTGGATGATCGGCGTCGCTTCGGCCCCGGTGAGCATCAGCCCACGACACGCGTCGGCGAGGATCGACACCGGGTTGACGTTCACGAACGCCTGCAGCCAGCCGGGCATGGTCTCGGCGGGCACGAACACATTGCTGACGAAGGTGATCGGGAACAAGGCGGTGAAGCCGAAGATCTGCACCCGCTCGGGGTCCTTGGCGATCACGCCGACGAGCACCGAGACCCACGAGAAGGCCAGCGCGAAGACCAGCAGCAATGCGATGGCGCCGAGCACGGAAGCCGGGTTGGTGCCGAAGCGGAAACCGAGCACCATGCCGACGGCGAGCACCAGCACGATCGACCAGGCCTGCTTGACCTGGTCGGCGGCGATCCGTCCGGCCAGCGGTGCCCACCTGGCTATCGGCAGCGACCGCAGCCGGTCGAACACTCCCTTGGTGAGGTCGGTGTTGAGCCCCGTACCCACGTACATCGTGACGAACAGCATGTTCATCACGATCATGCCCGGCAGCATGAAGGTCAGGTAGGCACTGGTGTCGCCGGCGATGGCTCCGCCGAAGACGAAGGTGAACAGCAGCACGAACATGATCGGCTGGATGCTGAAGTCGCCGAGCTCCCACGGGTTGTGCCGGACCTGCACGACGGTGCGCCAGGCCAGCGTGAGGCTCTGACGCACGCCCTCGATCGGGCTGACGTGCGGGTTCAGCTGCGGGGCCGTGGGCGCGGTTGCGGTGGCGGCGGTCATGCCGCACTCCCTTCGGTGCGTGCGTCGTCCTCGTCGGCCGGATGCCCGGTCAGCGACAGAAAGACCTCGTTCAGGCTGGAACCGCGCAGCGCCAGCTCGGTGACGACGACCCCGGCGTCGTCGAGACGGCGCACGACGGCCGGCAGCACCGTCGGATCGGTGACCGCTGCGGTCACCAGCTGCCCATCCACCTCGGGCGTCACGTTGGCCAGCTCGCCGACAACCGAGGTCACGACGGGCAGGTGCCGTTCGTCCTCCGGCCGCACCGCCAGTGTCTGCGCACCGGTCTTGGCCTTCAGCTCGCCGGGGGTGCCCGAGGCGATCACCCTGCCGTGGTCGACTACGACGATCTCGTCGCAGAGTTCGTCGGCCTCGTCGAGGTACTGCGTCGTCAGCAGCACGGTGACGCCGCCGGCGACCAGGCTGCGGATGAGGTTCCACAGCTCACTGCGCGCGCGCGGGTCGAGCCCCGTGGTGGGCTCGTCGAGGTACAACATCGGCGGCCGGCCCACCAAGCTCGCCGCCAGGTCCAGCCGCCGGCGCATCCCGCCGGAGTAGGTCTTGGCCGCCCGATCCGCGGCGTCGGCCAGGCCGAAGTCGGCCAACAGCTCGCGGGCGCGCTGCTTGGCCTGCTTCTTCGGGTGGCCGAGCAGCCGACCGATCAGCAGCAGGTTCTCCGTGCCGGTGAGCATCTCGTCGACCGCGGCGTACTGGCCGGTCAGGCCGATGAGCTGGCGAACCTGGTGGGCGTCGTCCACGACGTCGAAGCCACCCACCCTCGCGCGGCCCGCATCGGGCTTCAGCAAGGTGCTGAGGACGCGCACCGCGGTCGTCTTGCCCGCACCGTTCGGCCCCAGCAGGCCGAGCACGGTCCCCGTACGAACGCCGAGATCGACCCCGTCCAGGGCCGTCGTCTCCCCGAAACGCTTGACCAGGCCTTCGGCCCAGATCGCGTGATCCATCGGTGTCTCCCTGTTCGTCGACTGCACTCTCAGCATGGCGGGAGGGTCTGACATTCCAGCCGAGATCATGCTGAAGGCGAACGTAGAGCCGACTCGGATGCCGTGTCGACGCGTTATTCCGAGGCAGGACCACGGTCACCGCTGCCGGCTCCAGGAACGCAGAGCCGACCCGTTTACGTCTCCGGGGGTTCCTCGCCGCCCTGGCCGCCACCGTTCCCGTCGCCGCCGTTCCCGCCGCCGCCGTTCCCGCCGCCGTCGTTCCCGCCGCCGCCATTACCGCCGGACGATTCCGCCTGACCGGTGCTGAGGTAGAGGCCCACGGAGCTTCCGGCGGCGACGCTCGAGCCGCTGGCCGGGTCGGTTTCGACGACGAGGCCTTGGGCGATCGCCGACGCGACGTCGCCTGCGACGAAGGCGCCGAGACCGACGTCGGCCAGCCGGGCGGACGCGGCCTGGGCATCCATGCCGCGCACGTCGGGCACCCGCTCGTTGAGCCCGCGGACGACATTCGGATCGGGTCGGTGGAAGCCGACCTTGCGGACACCGTCGAGCGCGGTGTCCATCGCCACCTTCCAGATCGGTCCGGGGATGCAGCCACCACACGCGGAACGGATCCGCTCACCGTTGTAGGTGCGGCCGTCGAGGGTCGTCTGACGACCGTCGAGGTCGGCGACGGCAACGGCGGTCGTCAGTTGGGGTGTGTATCCCACGAACCAGACGGCGATCGAGTTGTTCGTGGTTCCCGTCTTGCCGGCGGCGATGCGGCCATCGTCCAGGCGCATCCGGTTGCCGGTCGCTCCGGGACTCTCGATGACTCCCTGGAGCACCATGTTGACGCCGTCGGCGACACCCTCGTCGAGCACGCGGTTGCACGACGGCTTCCGGTCGACGATGACCTCCCCGTTGCGGTCGCGCACCTGCAGCACCGCGATGGAGTCGCAGTGCATGCCGCGCGCCGCGAACATCGCGTAGCCCTCGGCCATCGCGAGCGGCGACACGGTGTTGGAGCCGAGTGTGAACGACGCAACCTGGTCGAGGGGCTGACCCTCGCTCTCGGTCGGCACCTGCTTGTAGATGCCGGCCTCCTGGGCGATCGTCGCCGGCTCGCAGATGCCGGTCCGCTGCAGCAGCTGGACGTAGAAGGTGTTGACCGATCGTTCCGTGCCGGTCCGCAGGTCGAACCGCCCGGCACCGGTCGAGTTCTTGGGTGCGTAGTCGCTGTCGGTGGTGTAGATCGAGTTGCCGTTCCAGCAGATCTCGAATTTCTTGCCACCCATGGGCAGCGTCTGCGGCGCGTTGATCGTCGTGTTCAGGGGGATTCCCTGGCGGATCGCGGCTGCGAGGACGAACGGCTTGAATGCCGACCCCGCCTGAATACCGTTCGACTCGCCCATGAGCTTGTCGACGGCGTAGTTGACCTGGCTCCTGCCTTCGCCGGAAGGCCCGTACGCGCGCGAGTTGGCGATCGAGCGGATGTAGCCGGTGCCCGGCTCGACCATGGCGAGCGTGGCGACGGCGGAGTCGGTAGGCGCAACCCGCTCGGAGACCGCTTCCTGGCCGGCCTGCTGGTGCGTCGGCGCGAGCGTTGTGGTGACCGTCAGCCCGCCGCGCAGCAGGCTGTCGATTCGGGCCTGGCGGGTCTCGCCGAGCTCGGGCATGAGGGCCAGTTCGTGCACGACGTAGTCGCAGAACCATGGCGCCCAGGAGGGTACGCAACCCGCCGGCGTCGGCCTGAGCTGCAGGCCCAGGTCGGACTGGCGCGCAGCGGCACCGTCGGCCTCGGAGACCATGCCCAGCTCGACCATCCGGTCGAGCACCTGGCCGCGGCGGCCCAGCGCCTTCTCCGGATTGTTCGTCGGGTCGTAGGCGGACGGCGCCTGCACCAGGCCGGCCAGCATCGCCGCCTGCGGCAGGGTGAGCTTCGCAGCGCTGGTCGAGAAGAAGTAGCGTGCCGCCGCCTCGATGCCGTAAGCGCCGCCGTCACCGCCGCCGCCGCCGAAGTACGCGATGTTGAGGTACCGCTCCAGGATCTCGTCCTTGGACATCTTGTCCTCGACGCTGGCTGCCAGGCGCAGCTCGCGGAGCTTGCGGACGTACCCCTCCGCCCCCGTGCTGGTGATGGCCGCTTTCCGCTCCTCGGGCGTCTCCGCCTGGTCGAGGAGGACGAGCTTGACGTACTGCTGGGTCAAGGTGGAGCCACCACCCGCGGTGCAGCCCTCGTCACAGGTGATGTCGCCGGCGTCGAGGTTGCCGAGCAACGCGCGAGCGGTCCCCTGCAGGTCGATGGGGCCGTGCTCGTAGAAGCGGTGGTCCTCGATGGCCAGGATCGCATCCTTCATGACCGGGGCGATCTGGTCCAGCGGCACGTAGATACGGTTCTGCTCGTAGAACGTGGCCAGCGTCTTACCGGAGGCGTCGACGATCCGCGACTGTTCGGCCAGCGGGCGAGTTTCCAGTTCGGCGGGCATGTCGTTGAACGCGGTCGCGCTCTCCCGCGCCGCCAGGCCGAGACTGGCCGCCACGGGCAGAGCCAGGCCGGCCACCAGAACACCGGCCAGACCACTCACCCCGATGATCAGGAGACTGCGCCGGATGGCTGCCACGACGGTGTCCGGGCGAAGAGACGCCATGGGGGCACCTTACGGGCTGGTGCCGGATGACTCGACACGGTGCGGCCGTGGGAGCACACTGTGGCCCTGGACAGGGGGGCTATGTCGCGGGTCGGATGTGTGATCCGGTTTTCATGTGCCGGGTCCTAGCGGTCCGGTCCGCGTTTGTCTACCGTGATCACAGCGGGGCGGGACCGACGGACGGGGCCGTCGGGCGGGGGACTCCGCACGGGGGAGGAGTCATGAGGTGGGTGAACGACTGGCCCAGCCAGGCGGCGTGTCGCGGGGCTGAGCCGGACGAGTTGTTCGTCCCGGGGGCTGCACAGAACAGGGCGAAGGCTCTGTGCATGGGGTGCCCGGTGCGTACCGAATGCCTGGCCGACGCGCTGGACAACCGCACCGAGTTCGGTATCTGGGGGGGCATGACCGAGCGTGAACGGCGGGCCCTGTTGCGCCGCCGGCCCGGTGTCGTGTCGTGGCGGGCACTGCTGGAGGCGGCTCGACTCGAGTACGAAGAGGTCGCCCACGCCGGCTGACCAACCCCCGGTCAACGTCGTTTGACGAGTTCCACGCCGATCTTCCGAAGGCCGGTGAGGTCGTTGACGTCGATCGACATGGCCGGAGCCTGCGTGACCGGCACGGTCGGATGCGCCGCGGTGAGGCGGGCCGCGCGGTGGGCATCACGAGCCGCGAGCCTGAGGTTCGCCGAGTGCAGCCGCAGCAGCGAGGCCGCCAGGCGGTGTTCGCGCTTGCCGTCGAGGCGGTCGGCTGCCGCCGTGGACTGGTGCTCGCTGAGGCCATCGGGTCCGCCCTGGTGCATCCGGTTGAGCACGAGACCGGCCAGTGGCATCGCGTCTGCGCCGAGCCGCTCGACGAAGTACGACGCCTCCCGTAACGCGTCCAACTCGGGCGTCGACACCACGACGAAGGCGGTCTCGGGCCGCTTGAGCAGCGCATAGGTCTGCTCGGCCCGCTCCCGGAAGCCGCCGAACATCGTGTCGAGCGACGCGACGAACGTCTGGACGTCGCGCAGCAACTCTCCACCGAGGATCCTGGTCAGTGCTCCGGTCACGGCCCCGACACCCGCCTGGAACATCCGGACGTAGGCACGTCCGCCGGCGCGTGCCGGCATGGTGAGCAGCCGGATCAGGCGGCCGTCGAGGAACGAACCGAGCCGCTCCGGTGCGTCGAGGAAGTCCAGCGCCGACCGGGACGGGGGCGTGTCCACGACGATGAGATCCCAGATGTCGCGGGCGCGCAGCTGGCCCAGCTTCTCCATCGCCATGTACTCCTGGGTGCCGGCGAAGGAGGAGGACAGCGCCTGGTAGAACGGGTTGGCCAGGATCTGACCGGCCTTTGCCGGGGTGGCATGTGCCTCCAGGATCTCGTCGAAGGTCCGCTTCATGTCGAGCATCATCGCGTCGAGCCGACCACCCCGTGCGTCGTCGACGCCCGTGACCGGTCGGGGGGTGTTGTCCAGCTCGGACAATCCCAGCGACTGGGCCAGCCGCCGAGCCGGGTCGATGGTGAGCACGACCACCGATCGGCCCTGTTCGGCCGCGCGCAGGGCCAGCGCCGCCGCGGTTGTGGTCTTCCCCACGCCACCGGAGCCGCAGCACACGATGATCCGGGTCCGGGCGTCGCGCAGCAACCGGTCGACGTCGAAGTGTCCCGCGGAGCCGGCGGTCACGCTGCGCCCTGGTCGGTCAGCGCTGCGGCCATCTCGTAGAGCCCGGCGAGATCGACGCCGTCGGGAAGCCACGGCAGCTCGTAGGTCGGACGATCCAGCGTGCCGACCGTGGCCCGTGCCCGCTTCTCCAGCGCGACCCGGTCGGCATGTGCGGCCGCCTCCGTCGTCAGGTGGTCGACCAGCCGGTCGCGAGCGAGCCCCGCGGCCCTGAGACCCGCCTCGATCGCGGCGCGGTCCAGTGTTCCGCGGTGCGCAGCTGCAAGGTCGCGTGCTCTCAACAGCGGGCGCCGGACCTGGTTGACCACGACCGCCCCGACCGGGATGCCGGCGTCGTCGAGGTCGGCGACGGCGTCGACCGTTTCCTGCACCGGCATCTCCTCGAGGACGGTCACGACGTGAACAGCGGTCCGTGGCGAGGAGATCAGCGCTGTGATCGCTGTTGCATGGCGGCTGATCGGGCCGACGCGGGCCAGCGACGTGACGGCCTCGCCGACGCTGAGGAACCGGCTGATCCGGCCCGTCGGCGGGGCATCGAGGACCACAGCGTCGTAGACGAAACCACCGTCCCTCCGCCGTCGCCGGGTCGCCTCGTAGGTCTTACCCGTCAGGAGGACGTCGCGCATACCCGGTGCCACCGTGGTAGCGAACTCGACGATCCCCATGCGGTCGAGCGCCCGCCCCGCCCTGCCCAGGCGGTAGTACATGTCGAGGTACTCATACATGGCCTGCCGTGCCTCGACGGCCAGGCCGAACACGTCTCCACCGTCGCGGCCGAGGGCCAGCTTGCGTTCCTCGTACGGGAGCGGCGCGACGTCGAACAACTGGGCGAGCCCCTGGCGTTCCTCCACCTCGACGAGGAGTACCTGGTGGCCGCCCGACGCGAGAGCCAGGGCCAGCGCGGCGGCCACAGTGGTCTTGCCGGTTCCGCCCTTGCCGGTGATCACGTGTAGGCGCACGCCCTCCCAGTCGCTCACGGTGACCGAGGGTAAGCGAGCGCCGAGCTCAGAGTTCCGCGAGCAGGCCGAGGGGACGTTCGACGCAGTCGGCGACGAAGCGGAGGAAGCCGCCGGCAACACCGCCGTCGCAGACCCGGTGGTCGAACGTCAGCGAGAGCTGGGTCACCTTGCGGACGGCGAGCTCTCCGTCGACGACCCACGGCTTGTCGACGATGCGGCCGACTCCGAGCAGTGCGGCCTCGGGGTGGTTGATGATCGGTGTGGATCCGTCGACGCCGAAGACGCCGTAGTTGTTCAGGGTGAACGTGCCGCCGGTCAGGTCACGTGGGCCGATCCGCCCGTCGCGAGCCGAACCGGTCAGGCGGGTCAGTTCGTCGGCGAGCTGGAGGGTCGTCATCCGGTGGGCGTCCCTGACGACGGGAACCACGAGGCCGCGATCGGTCTGGGCGGCGAAACCGAGGTTGACGTGGCCGGGCTGGACGATCTCGATGGTGTCGCCGTCGTGTTCCACCCGCGCGTTCAGTTCGGGATGGCGGCGAAGGCCGGCGACGACGAACCTGGCGAGGAGCGCGAGGAGACCGATCGAGCAGTCGGGGTACGCGGCCCGTAAGGCGTCGCGCGCCTCGACCAGTCCGGTCGCGTCGGCGTCGACCCACGTCGTGGTGTCGGGAATCTCACGGCGGCTGCGCGTGAGCGTGTCGACGGCGGCACGGCGTACGCCCCGGAGCCTGATGCGCACCTCGTCGGTCGCGGCGGGCGTGGGAACGTCGTCCGCCACCGGCGCCGCAGTGAGCGCGCTCTCGACGTCACGACGGAGGACCAGGCCGTCCGGGCCCGATCCGGCGAGCCGGGCGACGTCCAGACCGCGGTCGCGAGCCAGCCGGCGCACGACCGGGGAGATGACGCGCGGGGCGGAGCGTTCGGGCTTCTCGGCCGCACCGGGCGACGGCTCGGTGGACGGCGCCCGGCCTCGCCCATGCCGACGCCGGCCGTCGCCGTGCTCGGTCCCGTATCCGACCAGCACCGCACCCGACCCCGCGTGGTCCTCGTTCGGCTCCACCGTGAGCAACGGCCGGCCGACCGGGACCATGTCCCCGACCGAACCGTGCAGGGTGACCACCGTGCCGGCATACGGGCACGGCACCTCGACGGCCGCCTTGGCCGTCTCGACCTCGACCACGATGTCGTCGACACCGACGTTGTCGCCCTCGGCCACGCGCCATGCCACGATCTCGGCCTCGGTCAGTCCCTCCCCGAGGTCGGGCAGCGTGAACGTCAGCGTCATGCCGGGACCCGGGTGAGGTGGCGGCGGTCGGGTTCGTCGTCCCACTGCAGGCGCGCTACGGCGTCGAGGACACGGTCGACGTCTGGCAGGTGGTACCTCTCGACGATCGGCGGCGGATAGGGGATGTCGAAGCCGCTGACCCGCAGCACGGGCGCGTGCAGCGAGTGGAAGCAGCGCTCCTGGACCCTGGCCGCGACCTCGGCGCCGACCCCGGCGAAGCCGGCCGCCTCCTGGACGACCACGCAACGCCCGGTCTTGCGTACGGACGCCGCAACCGTTTCGTCGTCGAACGGCACCAGCGTGCGCAGGTCGACGACCTCGAGGTCACGGCCGTCCGCTGCGGCCGCCTCGGCGGCAGCCAGCGCGACCGGGAGCGCCGGACCGTACGCGATGAGCGTGGCGTCGGTTCCGTGGCGACGGACCTCGGCGGTGCCGAACGGCGCTGCCGTGACCGGGAAGTCGACGTCGGCTTTGCTCCAGTAGAGCTTCTTCGGCTCCAGGAACACGACCGGGTCGGGATCGGCGATCGCCTCCCGTAGGAGCGAGTAGGCGTCGGCGACGGTGGCCGGCGTCGCAACCTTGAGCCCAGGGGTGTGCACGTAGTACGCCTCGGAGGAGTCGCTGTGGTGCTCGACACCGCCGATCCCACCGCCGTAGGGGACGCGGACCACCATCGGGACACCGACCGCACCGCGGGTGCGGTTCCGCATCCTGGCCACGTGGGAGACGAGTTGCTCGAACGCCGGGTACGCGAACGCGTCGAACTGCATCTCGACAACCGGCCGGAAGCCGTTCATGGCCATGCCGAGCGCGAAGCCGACGATCCCACTCTCGGCCAGCGGCGTGTCGAAGCAGCGGTCCTCGCCGAGGTCACCGGCCAGCCCGTCGGTGATGCGGAAGACTCCGCCGAGAGTTCCGACGTCCTCGCCGAAGACGACCACCGAGTCGTCCTGGTGGAGAGCGTCGCGCAGCGCGGCGTTCAACGCCTGCGCCATGGTCGTGGCCATCAGTGCTCGCCTCCGCCTCGGCTGTCGTCGGCGCCGAGTTCCTCGTCCAGCCACTCGCGCTGTTCGCGCAACTGCGGCGTCGGCTCGGCGAAGACATTGGCGAACAACGACCGGGGATCGACATCGGGATCCTCGTTCATGCGCGTTCGCAGGCGCCCGGCGAACGCCTCCGCCTCCTGCCTGGCGGCACCGATGTCCTCGTCGGACAGGGCACCGACCGCCAGAAGGTGGGTCTCGAGACGGGTCAGCGGGTCACGGCGCTCCCAGGCCGCGACCTCGGCGGCGTCGCGATAGCGGCTCGCGTCGTCGGCATTGGTGTGGGCCTCGACGCGGTAGGTGTGGGCTTCGACCAGGAAGGGACCCGCACCGCTGCGGGCGGACTCGACGGCGTGCCGCAACACCGACAGCACCGCTATCGGATCGTTGCCGTCGACCTGCTCGCTGCGGATGCCGTACCCGACCCCCCGATAGGCGAGCGCGGGAGCGGCCGTCTGCTTCGCGAGCGGGACCGAGATCGCGTACCGGTTGTTCTGGACCAGGAAGACGACCGGAGCCTTGAAGACGCCGGCGAAGTTCAGCGCCTCGTGGAAGTCACCTTCGCTGGTGCCGCCGTCGCCGACGTACACGAGCGCGATGGTGTCCTCGCCGCGCCGGCGCGCGGCGTATGCGACGCCGACGGCGTGCGGGCTCTGGGTGGCCAGCGGGGTGCACTGCGGCGCCGTGCGGGTGGCGACGGGGTCGTAGCCGCAGTGCCAGTCGCCGCGGAGCAGCGTGAGCGCCTCGACCGGGTCGATGCCGCGGGCGACCAGCGCCATCGACTCGCGGTAGGTCGGGAACATCCAGTCCGTGTCGCGAAGGGCGAGCACGCCACCGATCTGGCAGGCCTCCTGGCCGTGGCTGGAGGGGTATACCGCTAGCCGGCCCTGCTTGGTCAACGCGGTCGCCTGGGCGTCGAATCGACGTCCGAGGACCATCCGCCGATACGCCTCGACCAGCATCTCGGTCGGTGGCATCTCGTATCCGCCGCGCGCAGATTCGGGGGCGGTCCCGCCGGTGTCGTCCAGGAAGCGGATCGGGGTCGTGGACGGCAGCAATCGCGTTGCGACACCGCCTGTGTCGCCGGCACCCGAGGGGGCGACGCCATCGGTTCGATGCTCGGCCTGCGTGGTCATGACGTGTTCACCCCTGGTCGTTGTCGACCCCGGCTTGACTCCTGATCTTCCGCCGGATGAGATGGTCATCTCCACAGTTGGCGGAGATCTGTGACAGATGGCTACTCTCAGGCCCTGTGGACGACCAGACGTCTCCGCCGGGGGAAGGTCACACCTGGCGCACCGGACGATCGGCTCGTGCCCTCGACGACGTCGATCGACGGCTCCTCGCCGAGCTCACCCGGGAGGGAAGGATCTCGATCAGGACCCTGGCCGAGAGGGTCCACGTGTCCCGGGCGAACGCCTATGCGCGGGTGGACCGGTTGCTCGGCGACGGTGTCATCACCGGCTTCACGGCCCAGATCGACCCCGAGCGGGCCGGCCTCGGCACCAGCGCGTACGTCCTGCTGACCATCCAGCAGAACACCTGGCGCGAAGTGGCTGCAGCGCTGGAGGCCCTGCCGTACGTCGAGCACTTCGCCCTGGTCGGTGGCGACTTCGACGTGCTCGCCCTGGTACGGGCGCCGAACAACGCCGAGTTGCGACACGTTGTCCTGGAACGCATCCAGGACGTGCCCGGGGTTCGCGGCACCCGGACCTGGTTGGTCTTCGACGAACACAAGGGTCGTGTCGGCTGGGGCTGAGGGCGCACCGTAGCGACGACCACGGTGGGTTGCTGGCGGCAGTCACGTCGCCGTGAGCCTTGCCAGACTGTGAGGTCAGGCGGGTGACCGGTATCGCGGCGGCGCTCGTTCAGGAAGCGATCCGGCCGTAGTCGCGCAACGTCCT
>DATFBR010000031.1:0-8757 GCA_035253685.1 Jiangellaceae bacterium | reverse complement strand
CGAGCTGCGCTGGCTGCTCAAGGCGTGCGGCGCCACCGACACCGACACCACCCGCACCGGTGTGGGAGCACTGGTCCACGACCTCGCCGAGCAGGCGGCCAGGAACGACTGGTCCGAGGCGCGGTTGGTCGAGGAGTTCGAACGTCGCTGGCCGGGTCTGGGCCTCGGGCAGGGTTGGGTGGGCCGCCGGGAGCACGACCGGGTCCGGCCCATGGTCCAGCGGCTGGGGCAATGGCTGGCGGACAACCCGAGAACGGTCGTCGCGGTCGAGGCACCCTTCGACGTCGCGATCGGCCGAGCCCGCCTGGTCGGGCGGGTCGACCGGCTCGAGCGTGACGAGCACGGCCGGCTGCTCGTGGTCGACCTCAAGACCGGCAGGTCGTCGGTCAAGGACGACGATCTCGCCGTCCACCCACAACTGGCCGCCTACCAGCTCGCCGTGGAGCACGGGGCGTTCGACGAGCTGGCCGCCGAGCGCCGGTCCGGTGGTGCGAGCCTGGTCCAGCTCGGTGCGGTCAAGGGCGAAGCACGGGAACAGGTACAGCCACCGTTGGCCGAGTTCGACGATCCCGGCTGGCCGGAGGCGCTGCTCGCCCGCACGGCCGACGGCATGGCCGGCGCGGTCTTCCGAGCGGAACGCACGACATGGTGCGGGTTCTGTCCCGCCCGGCCCTCGTGCCCCGCCCATCCCGAGGGCGGGCAGGTGACGCCGTGACGCTCACGCCGGCCCGGCTGGCGGCTCGGCTGGGGCTGCCGCCGCCCACGGCCGAGCAGGCCGCGGTCATCGCGGCACCGCTCGCACCGGGGGTCGTGGTCGCGGGGGCAGGATCGGGCAAGACCGAGACGATGGCGGCGCGGGTGGTCTGGTTGGTCGCGTCCGGTCAGGTGCGGCCGGAACAGGTGCTGGGCCTGACGTTCACCCGGAAGGCGGCCCGCGAACTCGCCGCCAGGATCCGTCGGCGCCTCGCCCAGCTCGCCGCGCGCGGCGGCCTCGACGCCACGCTCGCCGCCGACCCGACCGTGCTCGACGGCGAGCCAACGGTCGTCACCTACGACGCGCTGGCGGGGCGGATCATCGGCGAGCACGCGCTGCGGCGGGGCCGCGAGCCCGCCGCCCGGCTGGTGGGTGAGGCCGTGGCGTGGCAGTACGCCAGCCGGGTGGTCGAGGCGTACGCGGGCGAGATGGACCATGTCACCCACGCACCGTCGACGGTGGTCGAGCAGGTGCTCGCGCTGCACGGCGACCTGTCGGGGCATCTGGTCGACCCGCGGCGGCTGGCGGACATCGCCCGACAACTGCGGGCAGCGGCCGACGCGCTGCCCACGGTGCCCCGGATGCGGGGGCCGTACTACCAGGAAGTCCGCGACGCGCTGGCGGTCCAGGACGCCAGGGCGCAACTCGTGCCGCTCGTCGAGGCCTTCCGCTCCCTCAAGCGGGCCGACGAGGTCGTCGACTTCGCCGACCAGGCGGAGTTGGCGGCGCGGCTCGCGGTCGAGTTCCCCGAGGTGGGCGCCGGCGAGCGGGAGCGCTTCCGCGTCGTCCTGCTCGACGAGTACCAGGACACCAGCCATGCCCAGCTGGTGCTGCTCCGCGCACTGTTCGGCGGCGGGCACGCCGTGACGGCGGTGGGCGACCCGTGCCAGTCGATCTACGCGTGGCGGGGAGCCAGCGCCTGCACGTTGACAGCCTTCCGCCGGGAGTTCCGGACCAGCACCGGCGCCGACGCCGGGCAGAGCTCGCTGGCGACGAGCTTCCGCAACGGCGGGCGCATCCTCTCGGTGGCCAACCGGCTGGCCGAGCCGTTACGGGCCGAGGGTCTCGACGTTCCCGTGCTCACGTCGTTCGAGGGCCAGCCAGGTGGCAACGTCGTCGTCTCGCTCCACCTCACCGTCGACGACGAGGCCGGGGACATCGCCCGCCGGGCCCGCGCGTTCTGGGACCGGTCGGAAGAGGGGCGCTCCGCCGCCGTGTTGGTCCGCAGCCGGTCGCAGATTCCGCGGATCGAGGCGGCGCTGCGGGCCGCCGGCCTGCCGGTGCAGGTCGTCGGCGTCGGCGGGTTGCTCGCAACCCCGGAGATCGGTGACATCGTCGCGACGCTGCGCGTGATCGCCGATCCGGCTCGCGGCGACGCCCTCATGCGTCTGCTCACCGGCGCCCGCTGGCGCATCGGTCCGCGCGACCTCGACGCGCTCGCCCGCTGGTCGCGCATCCTCGTCCGTGGCGACGACGTGCAGGATGCCGACCCGGACGAGATCGACGAGCGCAGCATCGTCGACGCACTCGACTCCCTGCCGCGGGAGGGCTGGTTCTCCGTCGACGGCGGCCGCCGGCTGGCCACCCTGTCCGGCGAGCTTCGCGCCCTGCGCAGACGCTCCGGCCAGCCCCTACCCGATCTCGTCCACGACGTCGAGCGGACCCTGGGGCTCGATGTGGAGGTCGCGGCGAGGGGCGGTGCCGGCGGGCGGGCCAACCTCGACCGCTTCCTCGACGTCGTGACCGAGTTCGCCGCGTCCGGTCAGGCTCCCAGCCTGTCGGCGTTCCTCGCCTATCTCGACGCCGCCGAGACCGCTGAGCGAGGCCTGCGCCCGGGGGAGGTCGAAGTGGTGGGCGATCACGTCCAGGTGTTGACCGTCCACGGCGCCAAAGGTCTCGAGTGGGACGCCGTGTTCGTCGCCGGACTCGTCGACGGAGTGTTCCCGGCCGGTCACGCGGCCGATCGGGCGTGGCTCGGCCGGCCGGGAGAGCTGCCGTACCCGTTGCGCGGCGACGCCGCCGCCTTGCCCGTCTTCAGCCTCGACGGCACCGGCGACCAGCAGGGCGCCCGCGACGCGGTCCGCCGCTTCGCCCAGGAGTGCGGCCGGGCCGGCCGGCTCGAGGAGCGTCGGCTCGCCTATGTCGCCGCCACCCGGGCGCGCGTTCTGCTCGTCTGCACCGGCTACCGGTGGGGTGACGGGAAGTTGGCCCGAATGCCGTCCGGGTTCCTCACCGAGATCCGCGAGGCGTGCGACGCCGGCGCGGGAGAGGTCGGCGTCTGGGTCGGGGAACCCGGCGACGCCCACCCGCTCGCCGATGTCGTCGACGTCCACTGGCCCTACGACCCGCTCGGCGGCCGGCGCGCCGTTATCGAGGAAGGTGCCGCGTTGGTCCGTGCGGCAGGCACCGGCGACGATGCGGCAGATCTGCTGGCGGAGGCCGAGATCGTGGCTGCGGCGGCCGAATGGGAGAACGAGGTCGTCATGCTGCTCGCCGAGCGGAACCGGTCCGCGACCGAACGCCCGGTCGAGGTAACGCTGCCGGAGCACCTCTCCGTGTCCCGGCTGGTTCGGCTGCGCGAGGACCCGCAGGGGCTGGCCCGCGACATCCGGCGTCCGGTGCCCCGGGCACCGGCTCCGCTGGCGCGGCGGGGCACGTTGTTCCACGCCTGGCTGGAGTCCAGGTGGGGGAGTCCGCGCCTGCTCGACGTCGACGAGCTGCCCGGATCGGCCGACGAGGGAGCTGCGCCCGACCGGGAGCTGGCGTCGCTGCAGGAGGCCTTTCTCGCCTCGGAGTGGGCCGTCCGCACTCCGGTCGAGGTCGAGACTCCGTTCGAGCTGGTGATTGCCGGCGTGCTCGTCCGAGGCCGTGTCGACGCCGTCTTCGGCGCCGACGGCGACGGCGTCGAGGTGGTCGACTGGAAGACCGGCCGCCCGCCCCGCGGCCCGGCTGAGTGGGCGGTCCGAGCGGTCCAACTGGCCGCCTACCGGCTGGCGTTCGCCCGCCTTCGCGGGCTGCCGCTCGCCCGGGTGGGTGCCGCGTTCCACCACGTCCGGGAGAACCTGACGGTCCGGCCGGTCGACCTGCTCGACGAGGCTGAGCTCGAGGCGCTGGTGCGGTCCGTGCCCGAAGTCACGTCAGCCTGATCGGGTCACCAGTCGACGTCCACGGTCAAGGCGGCGTGATCCGAGACGGCCAGCCGTAGCGCGGCGACGGCTCGCACGGCGTCGTACCCGAGGCCGTGACCGAGGACGTGGTCCCACTGGACGCGGGGCCGCCATGCGGGAAACGTCGGCGCCCGGCCCAGTTCGGCCCAGCGGGTCAGCTCTCCCGGCAGCCGTCCGGGCAGGTTGAGGTCGCCGACCAGAAGTCGTGGCGCCGGTAGCGTCGAGAGCCAGCGGGTCACGGCCAGCAACTGCCGCACGTTCCAGCCCGGCACGAACGAGAGATGCGCGGTCGCGACCGTGAAGGGTCCGTCGGGTCCGACGATGATCGCCGCCAGGGCCACCCTTGGCTCGTCGGCCACCGGGGTGAGCCCGCGCCGTCCGGCGACGCTCAGCGGGAGACTCACCGGTGCCGCGGGGAAGCGGCGGGCCGCCCACTGCAGGACCCGCAGCCGCGACACCAGAGCAACGCCGTAGGCCGGCCCGGCCGTGTCGGCGAGCGGGTCGGCCCGCGTCCAGCGGGCCTGCGGCGTGCCGATCAGCGCCGGCGCGAACCGCCACCAGGGTGCGTCCAGTTGGTCCGCGACGACACCTGCCTGGTCGGCTTTGCCACTGCGGGGCTGACCCCGATCCACTTCCTGGAGCCCGAGCACGTCGGCGTCCACCGCGGCCGCCGCCGTGCGCAGGTCGGACTCGAGGACCTGCCCGGTGTCGACGGCGAGGCCGTGCAGCATGTTCAGGGTCCCGAACCGCAACCGCGCCACGTTGACGAGGCTAGGCCTCCTGCCCCTGCGGGGTCATCGACGCCTGCGTCAACTTGTGGCGGGAACGGCACGTGTCCGGGTCGCCGAGACGTGTCGAACCCACCACAAGATGGACCGATGATCAGGTCAGGGTGCCGTCACGGTCGCGAGCGCGAGCTCGACCATGGGGGAGAACGTGCGCTCCCGCTCGTCGGCGGAGGTCGCCTCGCCGGTGACGAGGCTGTCGCTGGCCGTGCAGAGCGTGAGCGCGCGGGCGCCGTGCTTGGCGGCCAGCGTGTAGAGAGCGGCGGTCTCCATCTCGATGGCCAGCACGCCGTAGTCAGCGAGCCGCCGCAACAGTTCCGGCCGGTCGGAGTAGAAGGAGTCGTTTGTTGCGACTGAACCCACGTGGTAGGGCATGCCGGCCCGCTCGGCCTCGTCGACGCACGCCCGGAGCAGCTCGAAGTCGGCCGTGGGTGCATACTCCACGCCCTCGAAGCGCAGCCGGTTCATCGACGAGTCGGTGCAGGCACTCATGGCGATGACCAGGTCTCGGATGGCGATCTTTGCCACCAGCGCACCGCAGGAGCCGACCCGGAGCAGCGTGCGGGCGCCGTAGTCGGTCAGCAACTCGTGCACGTAGATCGCCAGCGACGGCTGGCCCATCCCGGTGCCCTGCACCGACAGCCGCCTGCCCTTGTACGTACCCGTGAACCCGAGCATGTTCCGGGTGCGGGAGTAGCACACGGCGTCGTCGAGATAGGTCTCGGCGATCCACTGTGCGCGCAGCGGATCACCGGGCAGCAGGACCGTCTCGGCGATGTCGCCCGGTCCGGCCCCGATATGGAGGCTCACGGGCGACGACGGTAGCGGCAGCGGCGGCTCACGATGCGGACCGGCTCCCGCGGGCCCGGCAGCTTGCCCGGCATTAGGGTCGGTTGCCGTGGAGGACACCGGGCCGACGCATGCGCTGCTGGCGCCGCTCGCGCTGGCCCGCGGCGGCGTCGACCGGGCGGCGCACCGCCGCACCGACGACACCTGGCTCGCGACGGCATGGGCGGACCGAGGCAGCCGCGGCTTCGTCGTCGCCGATGGCCGGGCGCCGGTTCGCGACGGCAGGCTCGTCACGGCGTCAACGGTCGGGCTCCCGCCGGGCGAGCGGTTCTTCCTCGGCATCGACGGTGCCGGTGTCGCGTACTTCGCCGTCCACGTCGACGGAGCACATCCCGACCCGGACGCGGTGTCGTTGCGTCGGGCCTCCATGGTGCTCGACGGCCATGACGGCGGGCTCATGGTCCACGCGGTCGCGCTGTCGAACTGGCATCGGGCGCACGGGCACTGCTCACGATGCGGTGCGGCGACCGTGGTGACTCACGCTGGCCACGTCCGGCGCTGCCCGGTCGACGGGTCCGAGCACTTTCCGCGCACGGATCCAGCGGTGATCGTGCTCGTGACCGACGAGGACGACCGGTGTCTGCTGGCACACAGCGTACAGAACCCGCCGGGGCGGTTCTCGACCGTCGCCGGCTTCGTCGAGCCGGGCGAATCCCCCGAGCAGGCGGTGGTCCGCGAGGTCGCCGAGGAGACCGGGATCGTGGTGACATCGAGCCGGTACGCCGGCAGCCAGCCCTGGCCGTTCCCCTCGAACCTCATGTTGGGCTTCTACGCCCGCGCCGGCGGGGCCGAACCTCATCCGGACGGCGTCGAGATCGACGAGGCGCACTGGTACACCCGCGACCAGCTCGTGGCGGCCCTGGAGTCCGGTGAGCTGCTCCTCTCACCCTCGGCGTCGATCTCACGGCGCTTGACCGAAGGGTGGTTCGGCTCCGAACTGCCATCGACCGCCCCGACGCCCATCATCCGTGGATGACCGTTGATCACGTTCACCCACCCTGGTGGGTGGTTCACCAGGCACAGGAGCCTGGTGAACGGTCCGGGAGCGTGGTGAACGTGATCAACGGTCGGGGAGCTTGGCCTTGACCTCGTCGGGGGTCGGGTTGGTCAGTGCCGAGCCATCGGCGAAGACGAGCGTGGGAACGGTCGCATTCCCTGCGTTGACCGAGCGAACCAGCCGGGCCGCCGCGGGATCGGCGTCGATGTCCACCTCGGTGAAGGTGATGCCGTCACGTTCGAGCATGCGCTTGAGCCGGCGGCAGTATCCGCACCAGGCCGTGCTGTACATCGTGAAGGACATCGACGCTCCGGTCGGTACGTAGGGGACGAAAGCGACAACGCTGCACCGTCCACCACTGTTCCTGCACCGGCCGTGACCTCCGCCACCGACGTGATGGACCGTCCACCGGGCGCCGCCGGCCCGGCCGCAGGACGTCGGTAGGGCCTGCCAGGATGGGCGCCGTGTTCCGCCGGCCCACCGACGTCCTCGCCGCGCTCGACCCCGAGCAGCGCGATGTCGCGACAGCGCTCGACGGGCCGGTCTGCGTCATCGCCGGCGCGGGCACCGGCAAGACCCGGGCGATCACCCACCGGATCGCTCACGGCGTTCTGAGCGGTGCCTACGATCCCCGCCGGGTGCTCGCCGTCACCTTCACCACCCGGGCAGCCGGCGAGATGCGTGGCCGGCTGCGGTCGCTCGGGGTCGAGGGCGTTCAGGCCCGAACCTTCCACTCCGCCGCGTTGCGGCAGGCGCGCTACTTCTGGCCCCAGGTGACCGGCACCGAACTGCCCGAGATCACGGCCACCAAGCTTCCCCTCGTGGCTGCTGCGGCAACCCGGTGCCGGGTCTCGACCGACCGCACGGTGCTGCGCGACCTTGCGTCCGAGATCGAGTGGGCCAAGGTCAGCAACGTCCTGCCGGAGGCCTACCCGAGGGCAGCGGCGGCGGCCCACCGCGAGGTGGCCGGCGTCGACGCCCAGACGGTCGCGCGGGTCTACGCCGCGTACGACGACGTCAAGACCGACCGCGGACTGCTCGACCTCGAGGACATCCTGCTCGCGGCCGTGGGCCTGCTCGCTGGCCGTCCGGGCGTGGCCGAGGCCGTCCGGACGCAGTACCGGCACCTCGTGGTCGACGAGTACCAGGACGTCTCGCCGGTGCAGCAGAAGCTGCTGGACCTCTGGCTCGGAGAGCGCGACGACGTCTGCGTCGTCGGCGACCCGGCGCAGACCATCTACTCCTTCGCCGGCGCGCGGCCCGACTACCTCGTCGGGTTCGCCGAGCGTTATCCGCACAGCCGCGTGGTCCGACTCGTGCGCGACTACCGGTCCACTCCGCAGGTCGTCGCCGTTGCCAACGCGGTTCTGTCCCGCGGCACCGACCCGGCCGCTCGTGCCGGGGTCCGGCTGCGAGCCCAGCAGGCCGACGGTCCCGCCGCCGAGTTCGCCGAGCATCCGGACGAGATCGCCGAGGCGGGCTGGGTCGCGGCCGAGATCGCCGACCTGGTCGCTCGCGGCACACCGGCGCGGGAGATCGCCGTGCTGTTCCGGGTCAACGCCCAGTCCGAGGCATACGAACAGGCTCTGTCCGAGGCCGGGCTGCCGTACGTGGTGCGGGGAGCGGAGCGATTCTTCGACCGCGCCGAGATCCGGCAGGCGGCCATGCTGCTGCGTGCCGCCGTGCGACCCGGCGAGTCCGACCAGGACACGCCGGATGCGGCCGCGGCGACGGCAGCCGTGCTGGAGTCCGCGGGCTGGTCCGCGCGCCCACCCACCGGGGGCGGCGCGGCGCGTGAGCGCTGGGAGTCACTGGCCGCCGTGGTCGCGCTCGCCGAGGAGATCGGGGCCGCCGATCCATCGGCCGGGCTCGCCGACGTGGTGGCCGAGTTCGAACGCCGGGCGGCCGCACAGCATGCTCCCGTCGCCGACGGAGTCACCCTCGCCTCGCTGCACGCCGCGAAGGGGCTCGAGTGGGACGCGGTCTTCGTGGTCGGCTGCCACGAGGGCACCCTCCCGTTGACCCACGCCGTGTCCGCCGCCCAGCTTGCGGAGGAGCGCCGCCTGCTCTACGTGGGTATCACCCGGGCCCGGCGCTGGCTGCGCGTGTCGTGGTCTTGCTCCCGGACGCCCGGCGGGCGCGGATCGCGGCGGCCCAGCCGCTTCCTGGACGGCGTCCGTCCGGCCGGCACGGCCCGCGCCGAGG
>DATFBR010000030.1:0-14896 GCA_035253685.1 Jiangellaceae bacterium | reverse complement strand
GGACGACGGATCGATCGATCAGGGCGTCGTGAGCTGCGGGCAGTTCTCGAAGGCGGGGAAATCCGGATCGAGCTCGAAGCCTGTGACGTACAGCCCTGGTCCAAGTTGCACGATCTCGCCGGTGGCGACGAGCTTGGAGTTGGGGTTGTCGAAGTTGAACGTGATGAGCACACCGTCCAGTGTGCGGCGTGATGCTCTCGATGAACCCGCTCGCCAACAGTGGGCGGGCGAAGTTGTCCGCGTTGCTGCCGCCCGACAACCCGGCCGGGAACAGCTCGCCACGTCCGGCACACCACTGGGCGACGATCTCGTGCACCGTCGCCGACGCGGGAGGTGCCTGGAAGATCGCGACCCCGACGATCATGGCTGCTGCGATGACGGCACGCTTGGTCCCGCCCATGATGGACTCCCCCCTCAAAGAAACCCCGACTCCCGTTGGTTTACGCCCCGGCGACCCGGCCGTCAAGCAGATCGGCGTCACCAGCCCCGCTCGCGGTACTCGCTCAGCCGTGGCCGCTCGGTGCCGAGCGTGGTGTCGGCACCATGACCCGGGTAGACCCAGGTCTCGTCCGGGAGCCGGGCGAAGACCTTCTCCTCCAGGCCGTCCATCAGTGCGATGAACTCCTCGGTGTTGGTCGTCCGACCGGGTCCACCGGGGAACAGGCTGTCGCCGGTCCACAGATGCGGCGAGCCGGTCGGATCGTCGTAGAGGAGGGCGATGCCACCCGGCGTGTGGCCGACCAGGTGGATGACCTCGAGCGCGACGGCGCCGACGTTCACTCGGTGACCGTCGAGCACCGGCTCGGTCGTTGCGACCTCGATCGCGACTGCGTCGTCCGGGTGCGCGACGGTGGCGGCGCCGGTGCGCTCGACCACGGCCGCGAGCGCCTGCCAGTGGTCACGGTGGTGATGCGTGGTCACCACCCGGACGAGTGGCCCCTCGCCGCACAGCGCCAGGATGCGGGCGGGCTCGGCAGCCGCATCGACCACGAGCTCCTCACCGGTGCGGCGGCAGCGCAGGACGTAGACGTTGTTGTCGGCCGGGCCCACCGAGGCCTTGGTGATGATGAGGTGGGCGAGCTCGCGGACGTCGGGCGGTCCGCCCGGCCCGACCCTGCCGGTGTAGCGGCTCATCAGGCCCAGGCCGGCAGCTGCGGCAGCGGTCCGGGCGGGTCGACCACGAGACCGTCACCCGCCGTGCGCCCGGTCAGCCAGCCGAGTACCGCCCTCGCCGATCCGGAGACCGTCGCGTCACCACCGGGACCGAGCCGCTCCGGGCTTCCATCGACGACCAGCGACAAGCCGGGCACGTCGTCGCGGCGTCCGAACTTCCGCAGCGTCTCGGCCAGCGCCCGGTCGACGAACCACGGTGCCCAGTCGGCCGGCGTGTACCCGATGAGAAGGTCGACGTGGTGGATCTCGACCTCCTTGAGGCGCTGCCAGAGCACCCTGCGCGCCGGGATCGTGGCTCCGGTGGCCGCCGGCCCCATCCGCACCTGACGTTCCCAAGCCTCGTCCGGCAGCGACGCGACGGCGGCGGCGAACCGCTGCGCCGACGCCCGCAGGTCGTCGAGGATGGCACCGGCCTCGCGTGTGGCACCGGCGGCGATGTCGGCCTCACGCGCCTCCGCGCTCACGTACATCGGCGCCTCCACGCCGGTGGCCGCCCAGGAGAGAAGGTTCGACAGCCCGTCGGCGTTGCGGGCGAGATGACTCACCACGTGCGCCCTGGTCCAGCCGGGCAGCAGACTCGGCTCATTCATCGCCTGCCGGTCGAGAGGCTCCACGCTGCGGACCAGCCGTTCGGTGGCCGCTGTCACCGGCCCCACGCCTGCGGTGTCCGGTTCCGGGCCGGACGGTTCCAGGGGCTGGGCCGACGGGAACTCCTGCACGGAGTCGACGGTAAGGGCACCGTCAAGCAGGGCGCCGCGAGAACGTGGTCAATCCTCGCCACCGTCGTCGTCGATCTCGGCCGAAGGCACCCCGTCCACACACCGGAGCTCGATCCTGACGTCGCCGTCGTCGGACTCGAACTCGACCTTCACCTCGTGGGCCGGCCCTCGTTCGACCTCCTTGGTGCGATAGCCCTGGGCCGGCGTCCACGAGAGCACCTCGACCAGCGCGCCGGTGCACTCTGCGATCACGCGGCCCCCGGCGCTGCTGACGACGGTGGGACCCGACCCGGCCGGCCCGGTCGGGTCCGTGGTCGCGGAGGGTGGTGCAGAAGTGCCCGTCGAGGGCGGCGGGCTCGCGGTGCCCGGCTCGGACGACGCGGTCGCCACGGCAAGGGCACGCGCGACCTCGTCCTGTGTCATCGTGCGCGTGGAGCCACCGAATATCCCGGCGCCAAGCAACGAGACCGCCGTGAGCGTGACGCCCGCGGCCACGGCCGCAGTGACGAGCCACCCGGACAGGGCCAGGCCGCGTGGGAACCGCCGGGAACCGTCGCTCACGCGCCGAGCCTGTCGCACCGGACCATAACGCCAGGCTAAGGCCGCCGTAACGTCCGGCTCCGTCCCCGGCTGACGCGGCCGTACTCGGATAGCGTTCCGGCGTGGTGCACGTGCTCCTCATCGAGGACGATCCGACGATCCGTTCGGCCCTGATCCGGGCGCTGGGGGAGCGCGGGCACGCCGTCTCGTCGGCGGCGACGGGGGGGCAGGGCCTGCAGCTGGCGATGGCCGAGCATCCGGACCTGGTCGTCCTCGACCTCGGCCTGCCCGACCTGGACGGCCGCGAGGTGCTGGCGATGCTGCGCGCCGTCGACAACGTGCCCGTGATCGTGGCGACGGCGCGGGACGGCGACCCCGAGATCGTCGCCGCGCTGGAGGCGGGTGCGGACGACTACCTGGTCAAGCCGTTCAGCGGCGCACAGTTATACGCCAGGATCGGCGCGGTGCTTCGCCGTGCCGGTTCCGACACCACGGCCGACCCGACCGTGGTCGTGGCCGGGCTGCGCATCGACCCGCGTTCGCGCGAGGCGGTGCTCGACGAGAGCCTGTTGGAGCTGACCCCCCGCGAGTTCGATCTGCTCTACTTTCTCGCGGCTCGCGCCGGCCAGGTCGTGAGCAAGAGGGAACTGTCGACCCAGGTGTGGCAGGCGCCGTACGGAGGCGCCGACAAGACCGTCGACGTCCACCTGTCCTGGCTGCGCCGCAAGCTAGGAGAGACGGCGCAGGAGCCGAGGTACATCCATACCGTTCGCGGCGTCGGCGTCAAGTTGACGCCGCCACCGGCGTGAGCGTGCGTCGCGCCGACCGGCCGGTGACGCCGTGAGAAGGGCGCTGGCGCTGCTCGTCGCGGCGACGACCTCGCTGGTCCTGGTGGCGTTCCTGGTCCCGTTGGCGGTGCTGATCCGGTCGACGACGGCCGACCAGGCCGTGTCGGCCGCCGCCGGCCGGGCCGCCGCGCTGACCCCCGTGGTCGCCACGTCGGACAGCGACACCGTCGGGCTCGCACTGGCCGCGGCGGAGGCCGACACCGACCAGCCGTTCACCGTGTTCTATCCCGACGGCACTTCGGTCGGAGCCGCGGCGGGACGGTCGGACGCCGTCGAGCTGGCCGCGACCCGCGGGGAGAGCCTGGTCGCCGAGGCGGACGGCGGACGTGTCGTGCTCGTCGCGGTCGGGCTCGCCGAGGGAACTGCAGTGATCCAGACGTTTGTGGCCGCAGCGGAGCTCAGCGACGGCGTCGTGCGCACGTGGCTGGTGCTCGCGGCCCTGGGAGCCGGCCTGGTGGCCCTCGGCGTCGTGGTGGCCGACCGGCTGGCCCACAACCTGGTCCGGCCGGTGGTGGAGGCATCCGAGGTCTCCCACCGGCTGGCGGCGGGCGATCTCGACGCTCGCGCGGTCCCGGGCGGCCCCGCGGAGATCCGCGAGGTCGCCGGCGGTCTCAACCACCTCGCCGACCGCATCGGCGGGATGTTGCGCGAGGAGCGGGAGTCCGTCGCCGACCTGTCCCACCGGCTCCGGACCCCGCTGACCGCCCTCCGGCTCGAGGCGGAGGCACTGCCCGGGGGCGAGCGGTCCGACCGGATCGTCGAGAGCGTCGACGCACTCGAGCGTGCGGTCACGCAGGTCATCAGCGACGCCCGTTCCCGCTCGGACCAGGCAGCGGCCGGCGGTGCTCGCTGCGACGCCGCGGCGGTCATCGCCGACCGGGTGGCGTTCTGGTCGGTACTCGCCGAGGACACCGACCGGCGCATGGACGCCACCCTGGCGCCGGGTCCGCTGCCGGTGCAGGTCGCCGCCGCCGACCTCGCCGCTGCCGTCGACGCATTGCTCGGCAACGTCTTCGCCCACACGGCGGACGGCACCGCGTTCGAGGTGCGGCTCGAGCGCCGGGCCGGCGGCGGGGCGAGCGTGGTCGTGGCCGATGCGGGAACGGGGTTCGCCCAGGCCGACGTGAGCCGGGGGGCGAGCGGGGCGGCCTCGACCGGTCTCGGCCTCGACATCGCCCGGCGCGTGGCCGAGTCGGCCGGGGGCGCGTTCACGACCGGCCGGTCGGCTGCCGGTGGCGCCGAGGTGACTCTCGACCTGGGCGGGCTTTAGGCCTCCCTTAGGCCCGGAGTAGCGCGGCCCTAGGGCGCGGCGGACCAGCCTTCGTACCGAGGCACCCGAACCGGGTGTCCGAAGCGAAGGAGAGAAGGCATGGCCAGAAAGACCTGGATGACCGCCGCGGGCGTCGTCGGCGCCGTCGTGATCGGCGGATCGGCCCTGGTGGCGGTCGCCACCACCGGACCCTCCGGCGCCGCGGCGACGAGTTCGGCGCCGAGCGCGTCCGCAACCTCGTCGCCGGAATCGACGCCGAGCAGCAGCCCGACGCCGGGGGAGGGTGACCCGACCGGAACCTCCGGTTCCGGCCAGCCGTCCGTCAGCTCGGCGGAGGCGGTGGAGATCGCCCGTGCGGAGCTCGGCATGGGAGCCGACGCCCTGGCGCTCGCGGAGATCGACCTCGAGTTGGAGGACGGCCGGCAGATCTGGGACGTCGAGTTCGTCGGCGACGACGAGGTCGATGTCGACTCGACGACGGGCGAGGTCGTGAAGGTCGAGGTCGGCGACGGACGTGACGACCACCGGGACGACCGCGGCGACGACGACGGTGGCGACGACGACGGTGGCGACGACAACGGTGGCCACGGCCGCGGCAGCGACGACGGGCCGGACCACGACTGACCGCTGCTCGTGCTGTCCATCGCTGCGATGGGAGTTTGTCGCCTCCTGCACATAACCTGGGCGCCGTGGTGGACCAACTCGTCATCCGCGGGGCCCGCGAACACAACCTCAAAGATGTCTCGCTCGACCTGCCCCGTGACGCGATCATCGTGTTCACGGGGCTGTCGGGCTCGGGCAAGTCGAGCCTCGCCTTCGACACGATCTTCGCCGAGGGCCAGCGCCGGTACGTCGAGTCGTTGTCCGCCTACGCGCGCCAGTTCCTCGGTCAGATGGACAAGCCCGACGTCGACTTCATCGAAGGGCTTTCCCCGGCGGTGTCGATCGACCAGAAGTCCACCTCACGCAATCCCCGGTCCACCGTGGGCACCATCACCGAGGTCTACGACTACCTCCGTCTGCTCTACGCCCGGGCCGGGCGGCCCCACTGCCCGGTGTGCGGACGGCCGATCGGCCGGCAGACGCCGCAGTCCATCGTCGACCGGGTGCTCGAACTCGACGAGGGCTCGCGGTTCCAGGTCCTGGCGCCGGTCGTGCGGGCCCGCAAGGGGGAGTACGGCGACCTGTTCCGCACCCTGCAGACCCAGGGCTACTCCCGGGCCAGGGTCGACGGTGTCGTCCACCAGCTCACCGAGCCGCCGACGCTGAAGAAGCAGCTGAAGCACACGATCGAGGTCGTCGTCGACCGGCTCACCGTCAAGGGCTCGGCGAAGCGCCGGCTCACCGACTCCATCGAGACGGCGCTGCGCCTGTCCGGCGGCCTGGTCACCCTGGAGTTCGTCGATCTGGCCGAGGATGATCCGCACCGCGAGCGGGTCTTCTCCGAACACCTCTACTGCCCCTACGACGATCTGTCGTTCGAGGAGCTGGAGCCGCGCTCGTTCTCGTTCAACTCGCCGTTCGGCGCGTGCGCGGTCTGCACCGGCATCGGCACCACGATGGAGGTCGATCCCGAGCTCGTCGTCCCCGACCCCAGCCGGAGCCTCGACGACGGTGCCCTCGCGCCCTGGTCGGGCGGGCAGACCTCCGAGTACTTCATCCGGATCGTGCAGGCGCTGGCCGAGACGATCGGGTTCCGCACCGACGTCGGGTTCGAACGGCTGCCGGCGCGCGCCCGCACCGCGCTCATCGAGGGCTACGACGGCCAGGTGCACGTCCGATACCGCAACCGGTACGGACGCGAGCGCTCGTACTACACGACCTACGAGGGTGTCATCCCGTGGGTCCAGCGTCGCCACGCCGAGGCCGAGTCCGACACCAGCCGGGAGCGGTACGAGGGCTTCATGCGCGAGGTCCCGTGCCCGGCGTGCGGAGGGGCACGCCTCAAGCCGGTGAGCCTGGCGGTCACCTTCGGCGGCATGAGCATCGCCGAGGTGGCCGCCTTGCCGATCGGCGACTGCCTGACCTTCCTTCGTGACCTGACACTCACCGACCGGGAGCGTCAGATCGCCGAGCGGGTGCTCAAGGAGATCAACGAGCGGCTTCGCTTCCTGGTCGACGTCGGGCTCGACTACCTCACCCTGGACCGCTCCTCGGGCACTCTGGCCGGCGGCGAGGCACAGCGGATCCGGCTGGCGACCCAGATCGGCTCCGGGCTGGTGGGCGTCCTCTACGTCCTCGACGAGCCGTCGATCGGCCTGCACCAGCGCGACAACCACCGTTTGATCGAGACTTTGATCCGCCTCCGCGACCTCGGCAACACCCTCATCGTGGTCGAGCACGACGAGGACACCATCCGGGTCGCCGACTGGGTCGTGGACATCGGGCCCGGCGCCGGCGAGCACGGCGGGCAGATCGTGGTCTCGGGCAGGGTGGACGACCTGCTCCGGCACGAGAGCTCGATCACCGGTGCCTACCTGTCGGGCCGGCGCAGCATCGCGCTGCCGGCCATCCGCCGCCCGGTGACCCCCGGCCACGCGCTCACCGTGGTCGATGCACGCGAGCACAACCTGCGCGAGGTCACCGTGAGCTTCCCGCTCGGCTGCTTCATCGGCGTGACGGGTGTCAGCGGCTCGGGCAAATCCACACTGGTCAACGACATCCTCTACACGGCGCTGGCGCGGCATCTCTACACCGCCCGCGCGATCCCGGGCCGGCACCGGCGCATCGAGGGAATGAGCAAGGTCGACAAGGTCGTCCACGTCGACCAGTCACCGATCGGCCGTACCCCGCGCAGCAACCCGGCCACCTACACGGGGGTGTTCGACCACGTCCGCAAGCTGTTCGCCGAGACCCAGGAGGCCAAGATCCGGGGCTACCAGCCCGGCCGGTTCTCCTTCAACGTCAAGGGCGGGCGCTGCGAGAACTGCAGCGGCGACGGCACCATCAAGATCGAGATGAACTTCCTGCCCGATGTCTACGTACCGTGCGAGGTCTGCCACGGCGCCCGCTATAACCGCGAGACGCTGGAGGTGCACTACAAGGGCCGTACGATCTCCGAGGTGCTCGAGATGCCCATCGAGGAGGCGCTCGAGTTCTTCGCGCCGGTCGATCGCATCGCGCGCCACCTGCGGACCCTGGTCGACGTGGGTCTCGGTTACGTGCGGCTGGGCCAGCCCGCCCCGACGCTGTCCGGTGGCGAGGCGCAACGGGTCAAGCTCGCCTCCGAGCTGCAGCGGCGTTCCACCGGGCGCACGGTGTACGTGCTCGACGAACCCACGACCGGGCTGCACTTCGACGACATCCGCAAGCTCATCGGCGTGCTGCAGGGTCTGGTCGACAAGGGCAACACGGTCATCGTCATCGAGCACAACCTCGACGTGATCAAGACCGCCGACTGGCTGATCGACCTGGGCCCGGAGGGCGGCACGGGCGGGGGAGCGATCGTCGGCACGGGTACACCAGAACAGCTCACGACCGTCGAGGAGAGCCACACCGGCCGGTTCCTCCGCCGGGTGCTCGACGTCCCCGTCGGAGTCGGTTGACATTGACGTAACGTCAATTTCTATCCTCGTACATGACCAGATCGCGAGGAACGGTCGCGGCCGAGTGGTCGATCCACGACCTCGCCCGTGCAGCCGGCACCACGAGTCGAACGCTGCGCTACTACGGCGAGATCGGGCTGCTCGCCCCCACCCGGGTCGGCGGGAACGGCTACCGCTACTACGACCAGGACGCCCTCGTGCGCCTGCAGCGGATCCTGCTGCTGCGAGAACTCGGCCTCGGCCTGTCCGCCATCGCCGAGGTGCTCGACGGCCAACGGGACACCGCGACGGCGCTGCGAACCCACCTGGCGCTGCTCGAGCAGGAGCGCCAGCGCATCGGGCGGCAGATCGAGTCGGTGCGAACCACGCTGCGGAAGACGGAGGGAGGTGAGGAACTCATGGCAGAGGAAATCTTCGACGGCTTCGACCACACGCGGTACGAGCAGGAGGTCACCCAACGCTGGGGACGTGAGGCGTACGAGCGAGGCGACCGCTGGTGGCGCTCCCTCAGCGACGCCGAGAAGAGATCGTTCCAACAGCGGCACGTCGACATCGCCGCCGATTACGGGCGGGCCCTGCAGGCAGGCCGGTCGGCCGACAGCGACGAGGTGCAGGCGATCACCCGGCGCCACGTCGACTGGCTGTCGGTCACGACCACCCCGACCCGGGACTACCTGATCGGGCTCGGCGAGATGTACGTCGCCGACCCACGGTTCACCGCGACCTATGACGTCAACGGTGAGGGGACGGCCGCCTTCGTGCGCGACGCCATGAAGGTGTACGCCGAGCGGCACCTGTAGCCCCAGCCGGCCTTGCGACTTGTGGTGGGTTGGACACCTCTCCGCCGGACCGGAGAGGTTGAAAACCCGCCACAAGTCGTGCGTGTGAACCGACATCGGGGATGATCCGTTCATCGGACGTGACCCCTCTGCCGCCGAGACCGGGAGACGCGATGACCCAGCTCGACACCACTCCGACCGGCTCCCGTGGTCCCGGGATCCAGCGCCGGACGGTGCTGCTCGGAGTCGGTGCCGTCGGCGTGGCCGGCGTGCTGGCGGCCTGTGGCGGGGACGCCGACGACCCCGGCACGGCCGCCCCGACGACCGACGCGACGCGGAGTCCCGACACACCCGAGACGCCGGCGCCCAGCCCGCAGCAGACGACTCCGCCGGCCCAGGGCAGCGGAGGAACGCCGCTGACCACCACCGCCGCCGTCCCTGTCGGCGGCGGTGTGATCAACACCGCAGAGCAGATCGTCGTCACGCAGCCGGCGGCCGGCGAGTTCCGGGCGTTCGGCAGTACGTGCACCCATCAGGGCTGCCAGGTCGCGCGCGTCGAGGACGGGCTGATCCTGTGTTTGTGCCACGGCAGCAGGTACTCGGTCGAGGACGGCTCGGTGCAGACCGGCCCGGCGACCGAGCCGCTGCCGGAGGTCGCGATCGTGGTCGAGGGCGACCAGGTGCTGCAGATCTGACAACTAGGGTTGGGCTGTGCCCGACCCCTCCACGTACCGCCCCGCGCCCGGGTCGGTGCCGGACGAACCGGGCGTCTACCGGTTCAGCGACCCTGCCGGTCGGGTGGTGTACGTCGGCAAGGCCAAGAGCTTGCGTTCGCGGCTCTCGTCGTACTTCCAGGACCTCGCCGCGCTGCACCCCCGCACACTGGCCATGGTGACGACCGCGGCCAAGGTCGAGTGGACGGTCGTGCGCAACGAGGTCGAGGCGCTGCAGCTCGAGTACTCGTGGATCAAGGAGTTCGACCCGCGCTTCAACATCCGCTACCGCGACGACAAGTCGTACCCCTATCTCGCGGTGACGCTGGACGAGGATTTCCCGCGGGCCATGGTGATGCGCGGAGCCAAGAAGCGCGGCGTGCGGTACTTCGGGCCGTACGCGCACGCATGGGCGATCCGTGAGACGCTCGACCAGCTCCTGCGCGTCTTCCCGGTGCGCAGTTGCTCCAAAGGCGTGTTCAAGCGGGCCGGGCAGGTCGGCCGCCCGTGCCTGCTCGGCTACATCGGCAAATGCTCCGCGCCCTGCGTCGGCCGGGTGAGCGCGGAGGAGCACCGCGCGATCGTGGCGGACCTGGTCGCCTTCCTCGACGGCCAGACCGTGCCCTACATCCGTCGCCTCGAGCGGGACATGCGCGCCGCCGCGGCGGCCACCGACTACGAGCGGGCGGCCCGGCTGCGCGACGACATCGCGGCCCTGCGGCGGGCCATGGAGCAGAACGCCGTCGTACTCGGCGATGCGACCGACGCCGACGTCGTCGCTCTCGCCGAGGACCCGCTGGAGGCGGCGGTCCACATCTTCTACGTCCGCGGCGGCCGGGTGCGTGGTCAGCGCGGCTGGGTCGCGGACAAGAGCGACGACGCGTCCAGCGGCCAACTGGTGGAGCGGTTTCTGCTGCAGCTCTACGGCGAGAACGGCGGGGAGGCGGTCCCCCGGGAGATCCTCGTGCCTGCGCTGCCGGACGACCCGGACGAGTGCCGGGCGTTGCGCGACCTGCTCGGCGAACTGCGCGGAGGGAAGGTCGATCTGAAGGTCCCGCGACGCGGTGACAAGAAGGCGCTGCTCGGTACCGTCACGCGTAACGCCGCACAGGCGCTCGCGCTGCACAAGACCAGGAGGGCCAGCGACCTGTCCACCCGCAGCCGTGCGCTCGAGGAGATCCAGCGTGTCCTCGACCTCGACGAGGCACCGCTGCGCATCGAGTGCTACGACGTCTCCAACCTGCAGGGCACCGACGTGGTGGCGTCCATGGTCGTGTTCGAGGACGGCCTGCCGCGCAAGTCCGAGTACCGGAGGTTCGCGATCCGCGGCCGACAGGGTGTCGACGACGTGGCGGCGATCCGTGAGGTGCTGGGCCGGCGGTTCCGCCGGCTCACCGAGGAGCGCGAGCCCGACCGCTCGGCGGCACAGCCGCTCGACCCCGACACCGGGCGGCCACGCAAGTTCGCCTATGCGCCCGGCCTGGTCGTCGTCGACGGCGGCAGGCCCCAGGTCGCCGCTGCGCGGCTGGCCATGGACGAGGCCGGTGTCTCCGACATCCCCGTCGTCGGCCTGGCGAAGCGGCTGGAGGAGGTCGTGGTCGACGGTTCCGACGACCCGGTGATCCTTCCCCGGGCCAGCGAGGGGCTGTACCTGTTGCAGCGGATCCGCGACGAGGCCCATCGCTTCGCCGTCGCCTACCACCGGCAGCGGCGGTCCCGGTCCATGGTCGACAGCCTGCTCGACGGCGTTCCCGGCCTGGGCCCGGCGCGCCGCAAGGCTCTGCTGTCGCATTTCGGTTCGCTGAAGCGATTGCGCACCGCCAGCCCCGAGGAGATCGCGCAGGTACCGGGCTTCGGCATGCGGACCGCCGAGGCGGTCGTGGCGGCCGTTGCGCAGCACCGTCCGGCGTCCTCGGTCAACATGGCGACGGGTGAGATCCTCGACGCGGACTCCGCGTCGACCTGAGGAGCGGACGTGGCCGAGACCGGGGAGCCTCCGGAGCTGCTCGTGGTCACCGGCATGTCCGGGGCGGGAAAGACCGCGGCGACGGCATCGCTGGACGATCTCGGCTGGTTCGTTGTCGACAACCTGCCGCCGTCGTTGCTGATGGAGCTGGTCGACACGGTCACGGCGCGGGCCGCGCAGCGCCGGATCGCCGTCGTGGCCGACGTGCGGGGTGGGGTGTTCTTCGGAGAGCTGCGGGGAGCGCTCGACGAGCTCGCCGCACGCGGTGTGCGTCCCTACGTCCTGTTCCTCGAGGCCGGTGACGAGGCGCTGGTGCGCCGGTTCGAGTCCGCGCGCCGGCCCCATCCGCTGCAGGGAGAGGGCCGCGTTCTCGAGGGCATCCGGCGCGAACGCGAACAGCTGGCCGAGCTGCGGGCAGGAGCCGACCTCGTCGTCGACACGTCGCTGCTCAACGTGCACGAGCTGGCCCGGCGGATCCGCACGGCCTTCGAGGGGGAGACCCCCCGCCTGCGTGCCGTCGTGGTGTCGTTCGGTTTCAAGTACGGCATTCCCGTCGACGCCGACGTCGTCGCCGACCTGCGCTTCCTGCCCAACCCGCACTGGGTGCCCGAACTGCGGCCGCAGACCGGTCGGGACGGGGCGGTGCGGGACTACGTCCTCGGCCAGCCCGGAGCCACGGAGTTCCTCGACCGCTACGCCGAACTGCTCCGGATGACCTCCGACGGCTACCTGCGAGAGGGCAAGCGCTTCGTCACGGTGGGGGTCGGGTGCACCGGTGGGAAGCATCGCAGCGTGGTGATGAGCGAAGCGCTGGCCGACCGGCTGCGCGACCAGGGGATCGAGACGCTGGTCGTCCACCGTGACCTCGGGCGGGAATGACCCACCGGTGCGGGACGAACGCCTGGCCGGACCCAAGGTCGTCGCCCTCGGCGGCGGGCACGGCCTGGCCGCTTCACTGTCGGCGCTGCGCCGGATCAGCGGACGGCTCACCGCGGTGGTGACGGTGGCGGACGATGGTGGGTCCAGCGGCCGGCTGAGGAACGAGTTCGGCGTCCTCCCTCCGGGTGACCTGCGCATGGCGCTGGCGGCATTGTGCGGAGACGACGAGTGGGGGCAGACCTGGGCACGAGTACTCCAGCACCGCTTCTCCAGCGCGGGCGATTTGCACGACCATGCCGCCGGGAACCTGCTGATCGTGGCGCTCTGGGAGCTGCTCGGTGGCCACGTCGAAGGCCTCGACTGGGTCGCCCGCCTGCTGGGCGCCCAGGGCAGGGTGCTGCCGATGTCCACCACACCACTGGACATCCACGCACTCGTGGCCCGAGCCGACCGCGTGGACGGAACGGCCCGGACGATGGAGACCGTCGTCGGACAGCACGCCGTCGCCTCCACGACCGGCATGATCGTCGCCGTGGAGCTCGTACCGCCCGATCCGCCGGCGTGTCCGGACGCTCTCGATGCGATCGCCGAAGCGGACTGGGTGGTCCTGGGGCCCGGATCGTGGTTCAGCAGCGTCATCCCGCACCTGCTCCTCCCCGAGCTGCGTCGAGCCCTGATCGACACCTCCGCCCGCCGGATGGTCACCCTCAATTTGTCGCCCGAGGGCTCCGAGACCGAAGGCTTCACCCCCGAGGCGCATCTGGAGGTGCTCGCGGCGTATGCGCCGGACCTGCGGATCGATGCAGTGGTGGCCGACCGCTCATCGGTACCCGACCAGGAGTTGCTGCACCAGGTGGCCCGGAACTTCGGGGCCGATGTCACCGTCACCGACGTCGCGATGGCCGACGGCAGTCCGCGTCACGATCCCGAGCGCCTGGCCCGTGCCTACGCGGCCACCTTCGCTCGTGGCAGGATCGGCCCATGGCGATGACCGCGTCGGTGAAGGACGAGCTGGCCCGCCTGGAGGTGACCAAGCCATGCTGCCGCAAGGCCGAAGTCTCCGCGTTGCTGCGGTTCGGAGGCGGCCTGCACATCGTCAGCGGCAAGATCGTGGTCGAGGCCGAGCTCGACACCGGCGTCGCCGCACGCCGGCTGCGCCGTGACATCGCCGAGGTCTACGGCCACGACAGCGACATCGCCGTCGTGTCGCCGAGCGGACTGCGCAAGGGCAGCCGGTACGTGGTCCGCGTGGTGGCCGGCGGCGAGGTGCTCGCCCGCCAGACGGGTCTGATCGATGGCCGAGGCCGGCCGGTCCGGGGGCTGCCGCCGCAGGTCGTCTCCGGTTCGAGCTGCGACGCGGAGGCCGCCTGGCGCGGAGCATTCATCGCCCACGGGTCGCTGACGGAACCGGGCCGGTCCTCGGCCATCGAGGTCACCTGTCCCGGACCGGAGGCCGCGCTCGCGCTGGTGGGCGCCGGGCGGCGTCTGGGCATCCAGGCCAAGGCCCGCGACGTGCGCGGCGTCGACCGCGTAGTCGTGCGTGACGGCGACGCGATCGGTGCGCTGCTCACTCGCCTGGGTGCGCACGACAGCGTGCTCGCCTGGGAGGAGCGGCGGATGCGCCGCGAGGTCAGGGCCACGGCCAACCGGCTGGCCAACTTCGACGACGCCAACCTGCGCCGCTCGGCGCGGGCGGCGGTGGCCGCGGGCGCCCGGGTGGAGCGTGCCCTCGAGATCCTCGCCGACGACGTTCCGGACCACCTGCGCGCCGCCGGGCTGCTCCGCCTCGAACACAAGCAGGCGAGCCTGGAGGAGCTCGGACAGCTGTCGGATCCGCCGATGACCAAGGACGCGGTGGCCGGGCGGATCCGGCGACTGCTGGCCATGGCCGACCGCAAGGCGGCAGACACCGGCGTCCCCGGCACCGAGGCCAACCTGACACCTGACATGCTGGTTCCCTGACGTGAAGGAGTCGCGAGTCTCATGACCATGCGCGTAGGTATCAACGGGTTCGGGCGCATCGGGCGCAATTTCTACCGAGCAGTGCTCGCCCAGGGCGCCGACGACATCGAGCTCGTGGCCGTCAACGACCTGACCGACAACAAGAGCCTGGCCCACCTGCTCAAGTACGACTCGATCCTGGGCCGGCTCGACGCCGAGGTCGGGTACGCGGGCGACGAGATCACCGTCGCGGGAAGGAGCTTCAGGTCTCTCGAGGAGCGCGACCCGACCAAGCTGCCGTGGGCCGACCTCGGCGCGGACATCGTGATCGAGTCCACCGGCCTGTTCACCGATGCCACGAAGGCGAAGGCACACCTCGACGGTGGCGCGAAGAAGGTCATCATCTCGGCGCCGGCCAGGAACGAGGACATCACCGTGGTGCTGGGCGTGAACGAGAAGCAGTACGATCCGGCGAAGCACCACGTCATCAGCAACGCCTCCTGCACCACCAACGGCCTCGCCC
>DATFBR010000029.1:0-15000 GCA_035253685.1 Jiangellaceae bacterium | reverse complement strand
TAGGCCAGCATGAATACCGGCCTGCCCACGAGGAGGCAGACGCCGTAGGGTGGAAGGAAGTATGACAGCAGGCGACCGCGCATCCAGAAAGGGCTACCGGTCCAGATGGGGATCCTTCAGCGCATGTCCATGATCTTCCGGGCCAAGGCCGACAAGGCCCTCGACCGTGCCGAGGACCCCCGGGAGACCCTCGACTACTCCTACAACAAGCAGCGCGAGCTGCTGGTGAAGGTGCGTCGCGGCGTGGCCGATGTCGCCACGAGCCGCAAGCGCATCGAAGTCCAGATGTCCCAGCTCTCCGGCCAGTCGGGCAAGTTGCAGGAGCAGGCCCAGAAGGCACTCTCACTGGGCCGCGAAGACCTCGCCCGTGAGGCGCTGACCCGGCGGTCGGGGCTCGAGAGCCAGATCGGCGATCTGCAGGTCCAGCACGCCGCCTTGCAGGGCGAGGAGGAGAAGCTCACCCTCGCCGCGCAGCGCTTGCAGGCCAAGGTCGAGGCCTTCCGTACGAAGAAGGAGACGATCAAGGCCAGCTATACGGCCGCCGAGGCACAGACCCGCATCGGCGAGGCGTTCAGCGGCATCTCCGAAGAGATGAGCGATGTCGGCATGGCGGTGCAGCGCGCCGAGGACAAGACGGCGGCGATGCAGGCGCGGGCCGGTGCCATCGACGAGCTGCTGGCCTCCGGCGCGCTCGACGACGTCACCGGAACGGCCAGGGACGACATCACCGTGGAGCTGGACCGTCTCGCGTCGACCAACGACGTCGAGCTCGAACTGGCCCGGATGAAGCAGGAGCTCACCACCGGATCGACCGAGCCTCCGCGCCAGATCGAGGGTCAGGCTGCGCCCGCGGCGGAGGCGGCCACCGACTCCGCCGCGGAGCCGCGGCCGGCACCGCGGCAGGAGGAGGGCACGTCGTGATCGTCCGGATCATGGGCGAGGGCCAGCTCGAGATCGACGACACACGGCTGCCCGAACTCAGTCCGCTCGACGACGCCCTCACCGCCGCGGTCGAGGCCGGCGACGACGACCGGTTCCGCTCTGCGCTCGTCGCGCTGCTCGACGCGGTCCGGTCTCTGGGTTCGCCGGTCGCCGACGACGCCCTCGTCGACAGCGATCTGGTACTCCCCTACGCGGAGGCGCACATCGACGAGGTGCGCGAGCTGCTGTCCGGCGAGGGCCTGATCCCCGGCTGAGGCTCCGGGTGCCGACCACGCTCGTCATGCCGAGGGACCGCCCCCGACCGTTCTGCCCGTGGTGAAACGCCCCGCCGGCCGGTGACGGAACCGGCGCCGGAGAACGAAGCGTTGTCCCAGCAGGGGACGTGTGCAACAAGAAGGAGATGGCGTGGCGCGGAGCAGGTTCCGACCCGATCGCGGCCTGACGGTCCGGATGGGTCTGACCATGTTGCTGCTGGCCCTGTTGTACGTCGTGCTGGTGCTGGCGATCAGCCGGCTGACCGGTGCGCTCTGGGCGGGCATCCTCATCGGACTCGGCGCGCTGTGGGCGCAGTGGTATTTCTCCGACCGGTTGGCTTTGTCGGCCATGCGTGCGCGCGAGGTGTCACCTGCGGAGGCTCCGCAACTGCATGCCGTCATCGACCGGCTCTGCGCCACCGCGAACATGCCCAAGCCGCGGGTGGCGATCGCCGACACGGATCTGCCCAACGCCTTCGCGACCGGCCGGAGCCCGGACCGCGCCGTCGTCGCCGCCACCACGGGCCTGATGAGACGCCTCGACGAGCGAGAGCTCGAGGGCGTGCTGGCGCACGAGCTCTCCCACGTGGCCCATCGCGATGTCACCGTCATGACGATCGCCTCCGTGGTCGGCGTCCTGGCCGGGTTCATGACCCGGGCGCTGGCCTTCAGCGGCCTCGGCCGGAACCGTGACGGCAATGCGGCGGCGGTCGCACTCGCGGCCACCGTGATCGCGATCGTCGTCTACGCCGTCAGCTTCCTGCTCACCCGCCTGCTCTCGCGATACCGCGAGTTGGCCGCCGACCGGGCCGGCGCGATCCTCACCCAGCAGCCGTCCGCGCTCGCCAGCGCGCTGACGAAGATCACCGGGGACATGGGCCGGATTCCGGCCAGGGACCTGCGCGCCGCCGAGCCGTACAACGCCTTCTTCTTCGCGCCCGCCGTCACCGGCAAGATGGATCTCGGCGCGCTGTTCGCGTCGCACCCGCCGCTGGAGAAGCGGCTGGACCAGCTCGCGAAGATCTCCGCCGAGCTCGGGCGCGGCTGAGCTCGTGGGACTCTTCGACGCTCTGCTCGGGAGGACCAAGCAGGTCCAGCCCAACCTCGACGCGTTGTTCTCGCTGCCCGGCGCCGCATTGACGCTCGAGGCGGCGGCCGAGATCCACCCGACCGGCGTCGGCGCGGTGTGCTTCCGCGAAGCCGAGGGAGGGCCGTTCGCCCGCCTCAAGGACGAGATCACCGCACTGCTGGGCGGAGCAGAGCCCGAGGAGGTGCGCGACGACTACGGGTACACCTGGCTGGTGGTGCGCCGGCCCGCGGACGACGTGCCGGCGCTGGTCACCGACCTGCATGCGGTGAACTCCACGCTGGAGGCGGCCGGGTTCGGGCCGTCCCTGCTGTGCTCGACGATCGGCCTGCGCAGTGAGTCCGGCCGGTCCCTGGCGCTGGTGTACCTCTACAAGCGGGGCACGTTCTACCCGTTCGCGCCGGTCGACGCGGCGAACCATCGACGCGACTCGGCGCTCGAGATCCAGGTGCGAGCCCTGCTGGCCGGCGACCTGCCGTTCGAGCCCGACGTGACCCGCTGGTTCCCGATCTGGGGCGCTCCGGGCCTGTGAGGGCAGCCGATGAATCGCGGCGAGGTTCACCCTGCCCCGTCGGCGCACGGGAGTTCGTCCGATCTGCCGGGATTGTACCTGCGTGAGTGGGGCGAAGCCGTGCGTTCGGTTTCCGACGACCTCAGTCCTTGGCGGCCTCGATGCCGGGCAGCGCCAGCATGCGGTCGAGGGCGACCTTCGCCCAGTGCTTCGTGTCGGGCTCGACCTCGATCCGGTTGACGACACGCCCGCCGACGAGGTTCTCCATCGCCCACACCAGGTGCGGCAGGTCGATGCGGTTCATCGTCGCGCAGAAGCACACTGTCGTGTCGAGGAAGACGACAATCTTGTCCGGGTGGTCCTGCGCGAGCCGCTTGACCAGGTTGAGCTCGGTACCGACGGCCCAGGCCGTTCCCGGTGCGGCTGAGGCGATGGTCTTGATGATGTACTCGGTAGACCCGACGTAGTCGGAGCGGATGACCACGTCGTGCTGGCATTCCGGATGGGCGATCACGTTGACGCCGGGAATGCGTTCGCGGACGGCCGCGACGGAGTCCGCGGTGAACCGCCCGTGCACCGAGCAGTGGCCCTTCCACAGCAGCATGGTCGCCTCGCGGACCTGCTGGTCGGTGACGCCGAAGTCGGGCCGGTGCGGGTCGATGACGATGCAGTCGTCGAGGCTGAGTCCCAGTTGCAGCACGGCGGTGTTGCGGCCGAGGTGCTGGTCGGGGAAGAAGAGCACCTTGTGGCCGCGCTCGAGTGCCCAGCCGATGGCCTGCCTGGCGTTGCTGGACGTGCACACCGCTCCGCCGTTGCGGCCGCAGAACGCCTTGATGTCGGCCGACGAGTTCATGTAGGTGATCGGCACCGTGACGCCGGCCACGCCGGCGTCGGCCAGCCGTTCCCACGCCTCCTCGACCTGGACCAGGCGGGCCATGTCCGCCATCGAGCATCCAGCCGCGAGGTCGGGAAGGATCACCTGCTGGTCCCCGCTGGTGAGGATGTCGGCCGACTCCGCCATGAAGTGGACACCGCAGAAGACGATGTACTCGGCTTCTGGGCGCGCCGCCGCCTCACGGGCGAGCTTGAACGAGTCGCCGGTGACGTCGGCGAACTGGATGACCTCGTCGCGCTGGTAATGGTGGCCGAGGACGAACGCGCGGTCGCCGAGTGCGGCGCGGGCCCGACGGGCGCGGTCGACCAGGTCGGGATCGCTCGCCGGCGGAAGATCACCCGGGCATTCCACGCCGCGCTCGCTGCTCGGGTCGGCGCCCCGGCCGAGCACGAGCAATGGCAGCGGCGCGGTGCCCGTTGTGGGGGTGACGGTCACGATGTTGCCTTTCTGGTCCTGTCCACCGGCATGCTCGCATGCAACCCTCGGCAGCGGAGAATTCAGCCTCCCGCGGGCGGCTTTCATTCCCGCGTCAGCCCCACCAGCGTGATGGCAGGTACGGCGCGGGTGGGCGCAGGTGCCGCAGCGCCAGGAAGCCACCGACGTGCACTCCGAGTCCGGCGGCCAGGCCGACGTCGACCGCCCAGTCCTGCTCCGCCGACAGGCGCGGCACCTCGATCGGCCCCCGCCCTGCCGACCGTGCCAGGACCGCCCACAGCAGGCGCCGGGCGACCTCACGTGTCGTGGCAGCCAGCGCGACCGGCGAGCCGTCGCGGTGGTAGGCGTAACCCGAACCGGTCCGCACGTCGCACACGAGCAGACCGGAGCCGGCCGCCAGGATCTCGTGATCAGCACCTCGGGCTGCACCCCTGACCTGCCGGTCCACCGACTCGACCAGGGCCCGGTCGGCCGGGGTCGCTTCGCGGACGCCGTCGACGATCGGCAGGGCCGACCGGTCGACGCGGCCGGCCAGACGCATCGTCGGATGGAGGGCGAATCCGGCCGCCCGAGTCCACCGCGCGGTCGCCGGATCGTCGGGTAGGACGCCGATCCCTCGCAGGCAGCCGCGGCTGTACACCAGTGCGGCGTCCAGCAAGGCGGGCCCCACCGATGCCGCAGCGGGCACCACCGTCAGCACCGAGAGGTTCCACAGCAAGTCACGTCGGGTCGACAGGACGACACCCCCGAGCGTGCCGGCATCGTCTGCTGCCCAGGCGCCGGCCGGGTCGTGCGCGACGAGATGCTCGACAACGAGACGATCGCACCCGGCCAGGGCGGCAGCGTCCGCCGCGTCCTCGGCGCGCAGGGGGCGGATCCGCATGCGGCAGACTCTGCCGCATGCGCGTGCTGGTCGCCCCGGACAAGTTTGCCGGCACGCTCACCGCCGTCGAGGCCGCGGAGGCCATCGCCAAGGGCTGGCGCCGCACCGTTCCCGGCGACGACGTGGTGACCGCACCGATGGCCGACGGCGGACCGGGGTTCGTCGACGTGCTTCATGCCGCGACGGGAGGTGACCTGCTCGCCGTCACGGTGCGCGGGCCCTTCGAGGCACGAGTTCCGGCCACCCTGCTGCTGGTGGGCAGCAGGGCCTTCGTCGAGTCCGCGCAGGCCTGCGGCATCGCACTGTTGCCCCGCCAGGGCTCGGCGCCGGTTCCCGGCACGGTCGAAGACGCATCGACCTTTGGCGTCGGCGAACTCGTCGCCGAGGCGCTGGCAGCCGGTGCGACCGAGGTCGTCGTGGGTCTCGGCGGCACTGGCACCAACGACGGCGGCGCCGGGATGCTGGCGGCGCTGGGCGCGACCAGCGAGCCCGCCGGTGCGCTCACGGCCGGTGTGACCGGCCTGAACCAGCTGCAGAGCGTGGACGTGGATCCGGCCAGGGATCGACTCTCCGGCGTCGATCTGGTAGCTGCAACCGACGTCGACAACCCGCTGCTCGGGCTGCGGGGGGCCACCAACGTGTTCGGGCCGCAGAAGGGCGTCGCAGCCGACCGCCTGATCGAGGTCGACGGTGCGCTCACCCGTTTCGCCCACCTGGCAGGGCGTGGGCCGGCCGACGCGAGGGGAGCCGGTGCCGCCGGCGGTCTGGGCTACGGGCTGATGCTGTTGGGAGGACGCCGTGAGCCAGGGTTCGCGGCGGTCGCGGACGCGGTCGGCGTGGCCGAGGCCATCCGCACGGCCGAGCTCGTGCTGACCGGGGAGGGCAAGCTCGACTGGCAGTCGATGAGCGGGAAGGTGGTGTCCGGCATCGCCGCGCTGGCGGCACCGGCCATGCGCCCGTGCGTCGTCATCGCCGGCTCGGTCCAGGTGGGCTTACGCGAGCTCCGGGCCAACGGCATCGAGGCCGCGTACTCCGTCGTCGACGTCGTCGGTGCCGACGCTGCCTTCGGCGAACCGGCCGAAAGCCTCGCCAAGGTCGCCGCGCGGGTGGCACGGACGTGGAGTCGTCGATGAGCCTGTGCGACGATGGGGACGTACGAAGGAATGCCGGCCGCCACGCGGGCGTTGGCGTCGACGACCGGTCCAGCGACTCTCAGGAGCAGATCGATATGACGGTTCAGGAAGAGACCACCCAGGGTGTGGTCCTCACCGAGGGTGCCGCCACGAAGGTCAGGAACCTCCTCGAGCAGGAAGGTCGCGATGACCTCGCCCTGCGGGTCGCCGTGCAGCCCGGTGGCTGTTCGGGGCTGCGCTATCAGCTCTTTTTCGACGAGCGCTCGCTCGACGGTGACCTGGTTCAGGACTTCGGCGGAGTAAACGTCGTGGTCGACCGCATGAGTTCGCCCTATCTGATCGGTGCGACCATCGACTTCGTCGACACCATCGAGCGACAGGGCTTCACGATCGACAATCCCAACGCGACCGGTTCCTGCGCCTGCGGCGACTCCTTCCACTGAGTCCTGGCCAGGGATGGCGAGGGTCCACGACGTCTGTCCGCCACAGCCTCGTAGCGACGCGGGCGCAGTGTCCCCTTCGCGCACCACCTAAACTCGCCGTCCGTGAACATCGCCGTCACGGGGTCGATCGCCACCGACCACCTGATGACCTTTGTCGGAAGGTTCTCCGACTCCCTGGTCGTCGACCAGTTGGACAAGATCTCGTTGTCGTTCCTGGCCGAGGACCTGCAGATCCGCAGGGGTGGCATCGGCGCGAACATCTGCTTCGGGATGGCGAACCTCGGGCTGTCACCGGTGTTGGTGGGAGCGGTCGGAGAGGACTTCGCCGACTACCGGTCGTGGCTGGAGCGCCACGGTGTGGACTGTGCGAGCGTCCATTCCTCGCAGGTGCGGCACACCGCCCGGTTCGTGTGCACGACCGACGACGACCACGCCCAGATCGCGACGTTCTACGCCGGCGCGATGAGCGAAGCCCGCGACATCGAACTTCGCCCGGTGTCCGACCGGGTCGGTGGCCTGGACCTCGTCGTGATCAGCCCGAACGATCCCGAGGCGATGCTGCGTCACACCGAGGAGTGCCGCACCCGCGGCTACCCGTTCGTGGCCGACCCCTCGCAGCAGCTCGCCTGGATGGACGGCCCGTCGATTCGCCTGCTCGTCGAGGGAGCCGCGTACTTGTTCTGCAACGAGTACGAAGCCGCACTGTTGGAGAAGAAGACCGGATGGAGCCCGGACGAGGTGCTCGACCGCGTGGGCGTCAGGGTCACCACGCTCGGCCGCCATGGCGCTCGCATCGACCAGGCCGGACTGCCCGGCATCCAGGTTCCGGTCGCGGCCAAGACGGACGCCGTCGACCCCACCGGTGTGGGCGACGCGTTTCGAGCCGGCTTCCTCACGGCAATCGCCTGGAAGCTCTCGCTGGAGCGAGCGGCTCAGCTCGGCGCCCTGTTGGCGACCTATGTCCTCGAAACCGTGGGCACCCAGGAGTACGAGCTGGGGCGTAGTGACGTCCTGAGGCGACTGGGAAGGGCCTACGGTGCCCAGGCCATCGCGGACGTCGAGCCCCACCTCATGACACCGCGCACCTGACAGACCCGACTTCGCGCAAAGGCGCCTCACGAGCTGAAGCGGTCATTGTGACCGACGCGAGAATGTCTCTCGTTCAGGAATGAACGAGAGTTGGCCCGGTTGACACAAAGACCGGCGGGCAGTGGGCGGCGGTGCCTCAGCGGCTGCGGCGGACCAGGTACGAAGGGACCCCGTCGACCCGTGCACCAGTACCGGCGTACTCGTGCCCGCGTAGGCGGCACCAGGCCGGCACGTCAACGGCCGCCGCAGGATCGTCGGCCACCACCGCCACGATACCGCCGAGGCCGACCTCGCCGACGTGTCGCGCGAGCTCGATGACCGGCAGCGGGCACCGCATCCCGCGGCAGTCCAGCACGAGATCCACGTTCAACTGGCTCGCCTCGACATGTTGGCGGATCGTCGGCTCACAGCCGATCCACGCCCGCTGTCGACCGCAACCGTTGGACCACGCCCGGCAGCACGTCCAGAAACCGGTCGACGTCGGATGCGGTCGTCGTTCGCGCCAGCGATACCCGGACGTTGCCGTGGGTGAGCACGCCCATGGCTTCGAGCACGTGGCTCGGGCGCAGTGTGCTCGCCGTGCACGACGACCCGCTGGACACGGCAAACCCCTCCTTGTCGAGTTCCAGCAGCAATGCTTCGCCGTCGACGTACAGGCATGAGAACGTCACCAGGTGTGGCAACCGTTCGTCGGGATGGCCGACGACCTCCACGTCGCGAACCAGATCGGGTACTCGTTCCCTGATCCGGTCCACCAGGGCCGCCTGGGAGGCCGCGAGCGAAGCAGCCTCCTCGTTGCGCGCGCGCAGGGCGGCGGCTGCGGCCAGGGCGGCCGGCACGTCCTCGAACCCGGCGACCCGGCCTGGTCCCCGCTCGTCCTCGGGGAGCGGCGACCGCCAGCGGACACCGCGCCGGACGGCGAGAACGCCGACACCTGCCGGACCACCCCACTTGTGGGCGCTCGCGGCAAGCAGCGACCATGCCGTCGGCACCGGGACCCGGCCGACCGCCTGGGCTGCGTCGACCAGTAGCGGTACTCTCCGCGCGGCACAGGCCTCGGCGACGGCGGCCACGGGTTGGAGCGTGCCGACCTCGTGGTTGGCCGCCTGTAGGCAGGCCAGCGCTGTCGCGTCGTCGAGGGCTTCGGCGAAGTCGTCCGGGTCGACTCGCCCGTACTGGTCGACTGGCACGTGGGTGACCTCGCCACCCGACGCCGCATGCGCTGCCGCCGCCTGCAGCACGCTGGAGTGCTCCACCGCCGAGACCACGACCCGCGGACCAACCCGGCGGCGGGCGGCCGCCGTCCCGAGCACGCCGACGTGGACCGCGTGAGTGCCGTTCGCGGTGAACGACACCTCGTCCGGACGTGCGCCGATGGCAGCAGCGACCACCTCGCGGGCATTGTCGAGCAACAGCCGGGCCCGTCGAGCCGATCCGTAGAGGCGAGCCGGATCGGCCCAGCCGTCGTCGAGTGCGGCGAGCATGACCTCGCGCGCCGCTGGATGCAGCGGCTCGGTGGACGCGGCGTCGAGATAGCCGTCCAGAGCGCCCGGCACGCCACGAACGCTAATCGTCGCCCTCACCGGATGGGGATCCGGTCCAGCCGCTACTGTGGCAACGGCAGGACAAGCACGCATCCGCGCCGTCGCCCGGCCGCCGGGCCACGACGCTGGAGCCGCACGGAAGGGCGCCTCGTGGGTCTGAAACGCAGCGATCGCCCGGCCCGACGCCGCCGGGTCACCTCTGCGCTCGCGCTGGGCGCAGCGACGCTCGCGTGCGGTGGCTGCTCCACCGAACTGACCGAACAATGGCGGCGAGGCGGGTTCCCCGAGCCTGCGACCGAGCAGACCGACCTGGTCGGCAACCTGTGGAACGGAACGTGGATCGCCGCGCTGGCCATCGGCGTGCTGGTCTGGGGCCTGATCCTCTGGGCGGCGATCGCCTACCGGCGTCGCACCAACGACCTCCCGCCGCAGACCAGGTACAACCTGCCGATCGAGTTCCTCTACACCGTCGCCCCGCTGGCGGTCATCGGTGCGCTGTTCTACTTCACCGTCGACCGCCAGAACGAGATCCTCGACACCAGCAGCGAGCCCGATCTCACCATCGGCGTCGTCGGCCAACAGTGGGCCTGGACCTTCAACTACGTCGACGGGGACGTGTACGACACCGGCACCACGACCGACCCCACCACGTTGTACCTGCCCGTCGACCAGACGGTGCGGTTCGAGATCAAGTCGCCCGATACGGTCCATTCGTTCTGGGTGCCGTCGTTCTACATGAAGATGGACGCCATCCCTGGCCGTACCAATGTGTTCCACGCGACGCCGAACCGTGAAGGCACTTTCAGAGGCAAGTGCGCCGAGTTGTGCGGGGTGTACCACGCTCGGATGCTCTTCACCGTCGAGGTCGTGTCGGAGGACGAGTACGAAGAGCACCTCGAGGATCTGCGCGACGCGGGCCAGACCGGGCAGGTCGAGGCGCCGCTGCGTGGCTCCTACTCGACCACGCCACTCGACGAGACGGGGAGCGACCAGTGACAACCTACGTCGAGCGCACCGCGACCGTCGCCCCCGAACCGATCGTTCGCACCAGGCGGCCGGGCAGCGTGGTCGTGCGGTGGATCACCTCCACCGACCACAAGGTCATCGGCTACCTCTACCTGATGACATCGTTCGGGTTCTTCCTGTTCGCGGGTGTCATGGCCATGCTGATCCGGGCCGAGTTGTTCTCACCCGGCAGTCAACTGATCACCGACGAGTTCTACAACCAGTTGTTCACCATGCACGGCACGATCATGCTGCTGCTGTTCGCGACGCCGCTGTTCATCGGTTTCGCCAACGTGGTCATGCCGCTGCAGATCGGCAGCCCGGATGTCGCGTTCCCGCGGCTGAACATGTTCAGCTACTACCTGTTCCTGTTCGGTGGGCTGATCACGATCGCGGGTTTCATCACCCCCGGAGGCGCGGCCGACTTCGGCTGGACGGCGTACGCACCGCTGAACAACGAGGTCTACACGCCGCACATCGGCGGCGACCTATGGGTGATGGGGCTGGCGCTGGCCGGCTTCGGCACGATCCTCGGTGGGGTCAACTTCATCACGACGATCATCTGCATGCGCGCACCCGGCATGACCATGTTCCGGATGCCGATCTTCTGCTGGAACATCCTGGTGACCAGCATCCTCGTGTTGATCGCGTTCCCACTGCTGGCCGCCGCGCTGTTCGCGCTGTTCGCCGACCGGAAGTTCGGTACCCACATCTTCGACCCGTCCGGTGGCGGAGCCGTGCTCTGGCAGCACCTGTTCTGGTTCTTCGGCCATCCCGAGGTCTACATCATCGCGCTGCCGTTCTTCGGCATAATCACCGAGATCCTGCCGGTCTTCAGCCGCAAGCCGATCTTCGGCTACAAGAGCCTGGTCGGGGCCACGTTGGCGATCGGCGTGCTCTCGGCGGCGGTGTGGGCCCACCACATGTACGTGACCGGAGCGATCAACCTGCCGTTCTTCGCCGCCACCACGATGCTCATCGCCGTCCCCACGGGGGTGAAGTTCTTCAACTGGATCGGCACGATGTGGCGCGGCTCGGTGACGTTCGAGACACCGATGCTGTGGGCGATCGGCTTTCTGGTCACGTTCCTGTTCGGGGGCCTGACCGGCGTCGTGCTGGCCATGCCGCCGCTGGACTTCCAGGTGTCCGACTCCTACTTCGTCGTGGCCCACTTCCACTACGTGGTGTTCGGCACGGTGGTGTTCGCGATGTTCGCAGGTTTCTACTTCTGGTGGCCGAAGATGACCGGCCGGATGCTGAACGAGAGGCTTGGCAAGATCCACTTCTGGATGCTGTTCATCGGGTTCCACACGACGTTCCTCGTCCAGCACTGGCTCGGGGTGGAGGGTATGCCGCGCCGCTACTCCGATTACCTCCCGACGGACGGTTTCACCGTTCTCAACCAGGTGTCGACGCTCGGCGCGTTCCTGCTCGGCGCCTCGACCTTGCCGTTCCTGTGGAACGTATGGCAGACGCGCCACGCGCCCAAGGTCGCCGTCGACGACCCGTGGGGCTGGGGGGCGTCGCTGGAATGGGCGACCTCTTGCCCGCCGCCGCGGCACAACTTCACGTCGTTGCCGCGCATCCGCAGCGAGCGGCCGGCCTTCGACCTGAAGTACCCGGAGGTCGCGGCCGTCCAGGAGAAGAAGCCGCAAGACCCGAGCCTCTTGCAGGAGGCGCTGGGCGCCGCCGACACGGGGGAGCGCCGATGAAGATCGAGGGCGTCGTGTTCGCCATCGTCGCGGCCTTCTTCCTGGTCGCGACGCCGATCTACTGGTTCCTGTCCTACGACCCGACCGGCACCACGGCCCTCGTCCTCACCTTCGGCCTGGGTGCTCTCGTGGCGTTCTACCTGCTCTACACCTCCCGCAAGGTCTACCCGCGGCCGGAGGACCGCACGGACGGCGAGATCGAGGAGATGGCAGGGGAGTACGGCTTCTACAGCCCGCACTCGTGGTGGCCGCTGGCCTGCGCGGGCTCCGCGGCGTTTGTCTTCCTTGGCCTGGTGTTCGCCTGGTGGCTGTTCATCATCGGGGTGGCGCTGGGGGCATGCGCGGTCTGTGGCTTGATCTTCGAGTACTACCGGGGTGAGTACGCCCACTGACCGCCGGTGGGGGGTCCCTCCGGGGCGAACGCGGCCGCTGACGTGCTCAGGGCTCCGCAACCGGGTTGGACAGGCAGCGTGCGTCGGCGTCGATAGCCTTCCGCTCCGGCTCCGGACGGGGTCCGCGATCGCGTGCGGTTGCGAGCACGCACCCGGCCAGGATCAGCCCGAAGCCGACGAGCGTGCCGACGCCGACCGACTCGTTCAGGACGAGGACGCCCAGCACGAGCGCCACGGCCGGGTTGACGTAGGTGATCACGGTGGCGCGGGCCGGCCCGACCTCGGCGATCAGGCGGAAGAAGACGATGAAGGCGACAGCGGTGCACACCACCGCCAGCCCGAATACGGCCAGCCAGGCCTGGATGGACACGGGCTCGGTGGGCCACTGCGCACCGCCCACCGGCAGGAAGATGACCGCGGAGACGGCCAGTGACACAGCGACGACACCGAGGCCGGGAAGGTGGGCCAGGTAACGGGCCAGGATGAGTGGACCCGCGGCGTAACAGAACGCGACCACCGCGAGCGCGACGACCGGTCCGACGCTTGCCGTGCCGACGTCGAAGCCGACCAGCGTGGCGACACCGGCGAAGCCCACGGCCAGGCCGATCACGCGACGCGAGTCGAGCTGCTCGTGACCGGTGAGCCGCACCAGAAGCGCGCCGACCAGTGGCACGGCGGCGATCAGCATGCCGGTCAGTGAGCTGGACAGGTCCTGCTCGGCGTAGCCGATCAGCAGCCACGGGATGCAGATCTCGATCACCGTGTAGGCCAGCATCGGGCGCCAGTACGCCAGCAGCGGCCGTAGCTGCCCTCTGGCCGCGGCGATCGGCATCAGCAGGGCGGCGGCGAGCAGCGTCCGAGCGAGTACGAGAGCGGCCGGGGAGAGCTCCTCCACGGCGACCTTGATGAGCAGGTAGGGGACGCCCCAGATCACGCCCATCAGTAGGAACAGAACCCATCCGCGCCGCGACACCGGCAACCCGCCTCTCAGCTCGCTGTGGCGGCCAGCCTACGGACCGGCGATGACAACGGGCTCGGTCGCCAGCGTCGATCGCCCCGACCCTGGCGGGATCACATCGCCTGCCCTGGGCTGCGGGGTTGGTCAGGCTGCCGCGGCCCCGGGCCCTTCAGGGCCGGTCAGGACCGACCGAGTCAGGGCTGGGGGCCGGTCCCGATCTCGCTGCGTTCGCCGGGTGGTTCGGGCTCGCCTCGATCGAGTGCCGCCGGCGCCGGGCCGTGGCCATCGCCGCGTCCGTCGCCGTGGCCGTCATGGTGTGCGGCCTCCAACTCGTGAACCGTCGGCTTCTGGACCACGTCACCGAAGTAGAAGGACGAGAGCCGGGCGCGGACCTTCTCGATCCGTCGGCGCGGAGCCGGGATGCCGTTCTCGTCGGTCTCGGGGTCGAGCCGGACCGGTGTCTGGCGGCGGTGGGCTGTGACCTCGTAGGCGGCCTCGTGCGACAGCGGTGCGTGCAACTCCGAGTACTCGCCCTCGGGGCTGACCATGATCACGCCGGACTCGCGGCCGTGAAGCACCTTCTCGCGGTCGCGTCGCTGCAGTCCGAGGCAGATCCGCTTGGTGACGAAGTACATGATCGGCGGGAGTATCACCACCGCGATCCGCATGAACCAGGTGATCCAGTTGATCGGTATCTGGAAGATCGTCGCGAAGAAGTCGTTGCCGCCCGCGATCCACAGCAGGACGTAGAAAGTGACGAAGGCGACACCGATCCCGGTACGGACGGGCTGGTTGCGCGGGCGATCGAGGACATGGTGCTCACGCCAGTCGCCGGTGACCCACTGCTCGATCCACGGATAGAGCAGCAGCGGGGTCAGGACGAGGCCGGGGAGGATGACCGCGGGTATGAGCACGCTCAGGGGCAGCGGCTGCCCGAACACGCTGATCTCCCAGGCCGGCATGACCCGCAGCGCGCCGTCGAGGAAACCGACGTACCAGTCGGGTTGGGTGCCGGCACTGACCCTTGAGGGGTCGTACGGCCCCCACAACCAGACGGGGTTGATCTGGATCGTCGCCGAGATCAGTGTGATGACGCCGAAGACGACGAAGAAGAAGCCGCCGGACTTCGCCACATAGATCGGGAAGAAGGGGTAGCCGATGACGTTCCGGTCCGTCCGGCCCGGCCCGGCCCAATGGGTGTGCTTCTGGTACCAGAGGATCATCAGGTGCAACGTGACCAGCGCCAGGAGCAGGCCGGGGACCAGCAGGACATGGATGATGTAGAGCCGCGAGATGGCGTCGTCGCCGGGATACTCGCCGCCGAACAGGAACGACGACAAACCGGCGCCGATGAATGGGATCGCGAGCATGCCGCCCTCGATGATCCGCATTCCGGTTCCGGACAGCAGGTCGTCGGGCAGCGAGTAGCCGGTGAAGCCGTTGACGATGCCGAGGAAGAGCATCGTGGCGCCGATCAGCCAGTTCAGCTCGCGCGGCTTGCGAAAGGCGCCGGTGAAGAAGATCCGGAGCATGTGCACCGACATCGCCGCCACGAACAGCAGTGCCGCCCAGTGGTGGATCTGCCGCATCAGCAGACCGCCGCGGACCTCGAACGAGAGATCAAGGGTCGACGAGAACGCCTCGGACATGTGGATGCCGCGCAGGTTGGTGTACGCGCCCTCGTACATGACCTCGGTCATCGACGGCTTGAACCACA
>DATFBR010000028.1:0-2333 GCA_035253685.1 Jiangellaceae bacterium | reverse complement strand
CGCCAGCCACGCCATCGTTGACGAAGAACGCTGGCCTTGAGAGGCCCCGGAGGCCAACATGGCTGATGCCGATGGGCGCGGCGCGGAGACTCCCTGGCATGACGTTAACGGACGCGGTCACCGGACCATACGACCAGAGGGCGCATCGTGACGGAACATCCTGAGGGCGACCCATCGATCCCTCCCTACCGCTACACCGCCAAGCTCGCCGGCGACATTGAGTCGCGGTGGCAGGATCTTTGGGCCGAGCGGGGGACGTTCGAGGTTCCCAATCCATCGGGGACCTTCGCCGACGGATCCGTCGGTCCGGAACGCAGCGATCGGCTCTACGTGCTCGACATGTTCCCCTACCCCTCGGGCGCCGGCCTCCATGTCGGGCATCCGCTCGGCTATATCGCTTCGGATGTCTATGCCCGGTTTCTCCGCATGAAGGGTTGCAGCGTCCTCCATCCGTTCGGGTTCGACGCCTTTGGCCTACCCGCCGAGCAGTACGCCATCGAGACGGGCAAGCACCCGGCCATCACCACTGCCGAAAATATTGACAATATGCGGCGGCAGCTCCGGCGGCTCGGGTTGGCGCACGACCCGCGCCGTGAGATCTCCACCGCGGATCCCCGATACTACCGGTGGACTCAGTGGATCTTCTTACAGATATTCGGGTCCTGGTTCGACGCCGAGGGGCAGGCCGCCCGGCCAATCGAATCCTTGGTGGAGGAGTTCGAGCAGGGCGTCCGCGCGCCGGACTCGTCCGCGAACCCCGACGGGAAGCCGTGGCGAGAGCTGGATGCGGTGGAGCGGCGGAAGGTCGTCGACTCCTACCGCCTCGCGTACCTCGACGAGGCGCCGGTCAACTGGTGCCCGGGGCTTGGGACGGTCCTGGCGAACGAGGAGGTGACCGTCGAGGGTCGCTCGGAGATCGGGAACTTCCCCGTCTACCGTCGCCGGATGCGCCAGTGGATGCTGCGGATCACCGCCTACGCGGACCGGCTGCTCCAGGATCTGGACCCTCTCGACTGGACCGACTCGCTCAAGACGATGCAGCGCAACTGGATCGGGCACAGCGAGGGGGCCGACATCCGGTTCACGGCCTCGACCGCCACCGGCGCGACCGTTGAGATCGTCGTCTATACCACTCGGCCCGACACGTTGTTCGGCGCGACGTGCCTGGCGCTCGCCCCCGAGCACCCGCTCGTGGAGCAGCTGACAGCTCCAGCCTGGCCGCCCGGCACGCCTCAGGCCTGGCGAGGCCCGTCGTCGACCGAGAGGGGGCCGGCCGCGTCGCCGAGAAAGGCCGTCAATGCCTACCGCCAACGCGCCGACTCGCTGAGCGACCGACAGCGTCAGGCCCAACGGGAGAAGACGGCGGTCTTTACGGGCGCCTTCGCGACCAATCCCGCGTCGGGCGAGTCGGTGCCGATCTTCGTCGCCGATTACGTCTTGGCCAGCTATGGCGGCGGCGCCATCATGGGCGTGCCCGCCCACGACCAGCGCGACCTCGAGTTCGCCAGGCAGTTCGGAGTGCCGATCAGGGCGGTGGTCCGGCCTGATGACCGATGGCTGGACGACCACCCAGACGCGGTCCCCGAGCAAGCCCACACCTGGCCCGAAGCGTTCCTGGAGGAGGGTGTGGCCATCAATTCCTGCAGCAGCCAGCTCTCGCTCGACGGCCTGGGTAGGGCGGAAGCGACCACCCGGACCATCCAGTGGCTGGAAGGGTCCGGGAACGGCCGGCGGCGGGTATCCTACCGGCTTCGCGACTGGCTGTTCTCGCGCCAGCGATACTGGGGCGAGCCGTTCCCGATCGTGTACGACGAGACCGGCCTGCCGAGCGCGCTGCCGGAGTCGATGCTGCCGGTCGAGCTGCCGCCGATGTCGGACTTCCGCCCGCAGGAGATCGAGGAGGCCGAACCCCGGCCGCCGCTGTCGAGGACCGAGGCATTCGAGCATGCGACGCTCGACCTCGGCGAAGGGCCGAAAACGTATCGCCGTGAGACCAACACCATGCCCCAGTGGGCCGGGTCCTGCTGGTACTACCTGCGGTATCTCGACCCGACCAACGACGACCGCTTCGTCGATCCGACCGTCGAGCGGTTCTGGATGGGTGACGCGGAAGGGGAGCAAGTGGGCGGCGTCGACCTCTACATCGGCGGCGTCGAGCACGCAGTCCTGCACCTGCTCTACGCCCGGTTCTGGCACAAGATCCTGTTCGACCTGGGCCACGTGTCGACGCCGGAGCCGTTTCAGCGGTTGTACAACCAGGGATACATCCTGGCCGACGCCTTCACGGATCCGGTCGGCCGCTATGTGCCGGCAGCGGAGGTCGTCCACGACGC
>DATFBR010000027.1:0-3185 GCA_035253685.1 Jiangellaceae bacterium | reverse complement strand
GAACACCTCGACCGCCGCCGCCACCTGCTCGAAATGACGGGCCTCGCCCTGGGGGTCCTCGGCGTGGACGTCCAGTGCCGGGCAGTGGCGCTGGGCGTCGCGCAGCCGCTGGCCACGCCGGACCCCGGCGTTCCGGGCGGCTGCGGTGCACGCGACGACCCGACCGCCGGAGACCACCGCGGCCGGCGTGCCGGCATCGGCGCCGACGGCGACGACCGGCCAGTCCGGGCACCACACCACCAGCGTCCGCGCGCCGCTCATCCGGCCACCGACAGCTCGACTGCGGGCTCGTGATCGTCGACCGCGGCATGACCCGCGGGCGTGACCTCACCGTCGGGTCCGGGCAGCCAGAGCCACTCCGCCCGAGGGCGGCCCTTGCCCTCGGCGACCACCCGCACCCGCCGGCTGCGGAGGTGCCCATGGCCGTCGCCCAGGCCCGTCCACACCGACGAAGCCACCCGCAGCCGCACCTGCGCGCCCTCCCACGGCACACCGGCGACCACCAGTACGGCACCGTGCCGCCGCGCGAACGCGCTCAGCCGCCGCACCTCGGTCACCGACGGCCGGGCAGGCGGCCGCAGCGCCACCACCTCGACGGCGTCCAACAGAATGGCCACCACCTCGGCCCAGCGCTCGCCCGGGTCGTCGACCAGGATCAGCCGGTCGAGGCTCACCCCGGACCTGGCGGCGGCCAGCACGCCGTACTCGGGCAGGCCGACCACAGCGCACCAGGCGCCGTTCTCCGACGCACCCGCGACCAGCGCCGTCGCCAGCGCCCCGACTTCGTCGACCGACACCACCTGGCCCCGGCGCAGCCCGGGCAGCAGGCTCCGCAGCGCGGGCAGTACCGGCAACAGTCCGGCCTCGGGTCGTGGAGGTCCTGACCCGGCGGGAGCATCGCGGAGCGCGGAGACCGTCATACCTCCACTGTCGAACACATGTTCGAATACGTCAAGCTGGTGCGCGTCAGAACGGAGGAGCCTCATGCTGACGCAGGTCGCGGAGGGTGTGCTGATCCACCAGAGCGAGTTACTCCAGAACAACGCCGTTGTCGTGCAAGGCCGGGCCGGCGTGTTGCTCATCGACCCCGGGATACGAGGCTCCGAAATGGCCTGCCTCGCGAACGACCTTCGCGAGTTGGGCCAGCCCGTTGTGGCAGGCTTCTCGACGCATCCTGATTGGGATCACGTGCTGTGGCACGCCGAACTCGGCGAAGCGCCCCGTTACGGTACAGCCCGCTGCGCGGCTGCTATGCGAGATCTGCTGTCGCACGCGGACTGGAAGGCCCGCGTCGCCGAGGGGTTACCGCCGGAAATCGCCGAGGAGATACCGCTGGACCTGTTCGGCCTCATTACTGGTCTGCCTGCCGAAACTGCGCAGATTCCTTGGGATGGCCCTGAAGTCCGGATCATTGAGCATCCGGCGCATGCTCCGGGCCATGCGGCGCTGTTGATCGAGGGGCGCGGCGTTCTCGTCGCCGGCGACATGCTGTCTGATGTCTTGATCCCGATGCTCGACGACTTGAACAGCACCAATGACCCGATCGAGGACTATCTCGTTGGGCTGCGGCTGCTGGAGGGCGTGGCGGACGACGTCGATGTCCTCATCCCGGGTCACGGGTCCGTCTGCGGAGCTGATCAGGTGCGCGCACGGATCGAACTGGATCGCGCGTACGTGCAAGCCTTGCGTGACGGCGGTGTCCCCGATGACCCGCGGATCGGCCCATCGGCCAAGCCTGGCTGGGAATGGGTGAGCGACGTGCACGCAGGGCAACTCCAGAGCCTCGCCCGAAGAAGCGAGCGCGACGGGACGCCCGGCTAGCGATCCGCTTGCGGTACAAGTTGACCCCGACAAGTTCCTGACGCAAGGCAAAGCTCGGTGGGCGCCCCGCTCCGGCTATCTCATCTCGACGCGGGTGCCCAGAACCGCGACGTGGGCCGTCGCCGAGTTGTTGTCCTTGCGGACCTCGTCGATCTGGGAGAACGCGTCGGCTGTCACGGTGATCACGTATGCGCCTTGACTGTTGCGCACGTCCCAGAGAGCCGTGACCTCGATCTCGTCGCCGGGCAGTAGCTCAGGGGTGTGGACGATCCGCAGTTCCCGGTCGACGCCATCGCCCCGCACCCAGAAGCGCGTGATCGTCTCGCCGGCGACGGCGTCTCCGACGTTCTCGATGGTGGCGGTGACCTCCGCCACGTGCGGGAGGATGCCGACACCTTCCTCCGCCGGACGATCGCCGGCGTCCCGAGTCCTGATCAGCCCTACTGCGAGATCGGGCTTCCCAACGTCGGTCACGGTCATCTCCTCAGCGCCGTGACCATCGATTGTAGAAGCGCCGGAACAGGACCTTGGTCCACCGTTGCCAGGACGGTCGCGCACGCCGCGTCGCTGCGCGCCCGGGCGCCGTTCCTGCACTTCTTCGACGGCTCCCGCACGACGCTGTGCCGAGGGCCCGCCCGACGACGAGATCGCGCCATAACATCCCCACGTGACATTGCCGCCTGCACAGCCGCCCAGCACGGCCGACGTTCGCGCCGCCGCCGTCAGGCTGGCCGGAAAGGTCCGCCGCACTCCGGTTCTCGAGTTGCGCGGCGAGGACTTCGGCGTCGCTGCACGCGTGGTCCTGAAGTTGGAGCACATGCAGCACACGGGGTCGTTCAAGCCGCGAGGTGCGCTCCATGCGCTGCTCACTCGGGACATTCCGCCGGCCGGTGTCGTGGCGGCGTCCGGCGGCAACCATGGGGCTGCGGTTGCATGGGCGGCCGCCCGTCTCAGCGTGCCGGCGACCATCTTCGTGCCCGCGACCTCGCCGCCCGCCAAGGCTGCGCGTATCGCCTCGTACGGGGCGCAGGTGCACGTCGTCGACGGCTTCTACGACGAGGCGATGGTCGCGGCACAGACGTACGCGGCGGATCTCGATGTGACGAGCGTGCACGCCTTCGACGAGCCGGCAGTGGTCGCCGGCCAGGGCACCCTCGGACTCGAGGTACGCGAGCAGGTGCCGGACGCGTCCGCGCTGCTCGTCACCGTCGGCGGCGGAGGACTGGCCGCGGGTGTGACCCTCGCGTGTCGGGACGGTGGGCCGTCCATCGTGCCGATCGAGCCGGACTCGTGCCCCACGCTCGCCGCTGCACTTGAAGCCGGCGGTCCGGTGGATGTCGCGGTCGGCGGGATTGCGGCCGACA
>DATFBR010000026.1:0-4691 GCA_035253685.1 Jiangellaceae bacterium | reverse complement strand
TCGACCACCCCCGGCCCGACCAGCCGGCCACGCCCACGGACGAACCGGCCACCCTTGCCGGTGAACCGGTCGACGGCCACCTGGTCGTTCCAGTCGTCGGTAGCTTCCTGCCGGATCCGCTCGGCCACCGGCGTCCAGTCCGGCACGACCTCGGCGTGACCGGACATCCCGTCGATCCGGCGGGCCTCGGTGAGCAGGTTCGCGGCACGGATCATCATCTTGCTCGGGATACACCCCCAGTACGGGCACTCGCCGCCGACCAGGCCACCCTCGATACCGACCACCTCCAGCCCCGCCTCGGCCAGCCGGCCGGCAACCTCCTCCCCACCCACACCCAGCCCGAGGACGACCACATCCACCCGCTCGGTCACCTTCAACTCCCCACGCCCGATTTCGCGTACCTCGCAAATGTACAAACGCCACCCGTCCTGAGCGTGGCCGCGGACCGCGCACAGCTACGGCGTACGCGTCGTGATACCGGGTAGGTGGGGACCCATGAACCGCGATCCGCAGACGGTGCCCGGTGTCGAGGCAGACCGCCCGAGTGAGATCCCCCGTCCCGGGTGGCTCCAGATCGTCAAGCGGGCGTGGAAGGAGTCGAAGAAGGACAGCGTGCCGCTGCTGTCCGCAGGCGTCGCCTTCTACGCGTTCCTAGCGATCGTCCCGACTCTGATCGCCGTCGTGATGATCTACGGACTGGTCAGCGACCCCGAAGACGTGGCGAAGCAGATCGAGTCGTTCGGTGAGGCGCTGCCGAGCAGCGCTGAGGAGTTGCTGACCGAACAGATGACGGCGCTGGCCACCGCATCCGAGCGGTCGCTCGGCATCGGGCTGCTGATCGCCCTGGTATTCGCGCTCTGGACCGCATCCGGAGGCATCAGCAACTTGATCACCGCCGTGAACGTCGCGTACGACGAGGAGGAGACGCGTGGATTCGTCAAGAGCAGGGCGCTGGCGCTCGGTATGACGGTGGGCGCGATCATCTTCATGGTCGTCGCGGTGGCGCTCGTCGCCGCCATTCCCGTCGTCCTGGACGCCCTGGACGTGCCGGGCTGGGTCGAGGCGGTCGCCGAGGTCGGCCGCTGGCTCGGGCTCGTCGTCGCGGTACTGATCGCCCTCGCGCTGTTGTACCGGTGGGCCCCGGACCGGGATGCGCCGAAGTACCGATGGCTGTCGATCGGCGCCGTCGTGGCCACCGTCGTGTGGGTCGTCGCATCGATCGGGTTCTCGATCTACGTCGACAACTTCGGCTCGTACGGGCGGACCTACGGTTCACTGGCCGGAGTGATCGTCCTGCTCCTGTGGCTCTGGCTGGCCGCCTATGCGACGTTGCTCGGCGCCGAGATCAACGCCGAGATGGAGCAGCAGACCATCAAGGACACGACGAAGGGCGAACCTCGACCGCTCGGCCAGCGACGTGCCGTCAAGGCGGACTCGATCCCCGGTGAGCAGGGAACTGCCCCCGACGAGCCGCGCCCGCAGGCCGCTGATCGGGACCGGAGCTCCTCGTAGCCCGCTGCCGACGAAACGGCGCCCAGTCCTTGATCGGACTGGGCGCCGTTTCCGTCGTGCGATCAGGTGCGGGTCTTGACCTCGTCGGCCACGGTCGACGCGGACGAGCGACCTTCGTCCTTCACCGTCGACGCTGCGTCGGCGGCGGTGGACTTGACCGACTCGACGGCCTCCTGGGCGCGGCCCTTCATGCCCTCGCCGATCTCGGCACCGACACCGGCCGCCTCGTGCGCCAGTGGCTCTCCGTACTCCTTGGCGGTGTCGACGGCTTTCGCGGCCAGCTCCTTCTCTTTCTGGCTCGCCGGCAGCAACGACGAGACCAGCCATCCGGCGCCGAACACGACGAGACCTGCCGCGAGAGGGTTGCCCTGCGTCTTCTCCTTGACGACATCGGCTGCATCCGACGCCGTGCCGGTCACCGCGTCGCCGACAGAGGAAACGCCGTCGCCGACCGAGCCGGCGGCGCCCTGAGCGGTCCCCATCACGCGGTCCTTCATGCCCGACAGCCGACCCCTCGTACGCTCCACGCTGCGGCCGACGATGCGGCTCGGGCTCACCTTCTCGGCCAGTGCGTCGACATCGCGGGTGAGCTCTCCCCGGGTGTCCTCGATGTCTCGCTTCAGTCCCTCAGTGTCTTCGCCCATTGCACATCCTCCTTCAGCGTCTGCGTGGTTGTCTCGAGCTTGGGGTCGAACGACTGGAGCTGGCGCCGACCCCGCGCGGCCAGCACGGCGGCGACGATCGCCCAGATCACGGCGACGATCAACGCGGCGAGGTCCAGCGGCATGGCTCGGCCGAGGACGAGCATGAGAGCGACCGACCCGAACAGCAGGAGCAGGTGCGCGGCAAGGCCGGCACCGCCGAGCATGCCTGCACCCTTGCCGAGCTTGGTCACCTCCTGCCTGGCCTCCGTCTTGGCAAGGTCGATCTCCTGGCGAACGAGCCGGCTCAGGTCCTCGGCGATCTCCCCGATGATGTCGCCCAGGGACCGGTCCTCGACGTCGGGGCGAACGTCCCTATCGGTCGGTCCGGGCATCGACGGCGTGGTCATGGCCGCCGCACCTCGTCCCCGAGCAGCGGCTCGTCCGGACGGAGTCCGGCAGTACCGCTTGCCGATGCAACACGTCCCTGCCGACGCGACCCCGTGCTGGTGGGGTCGTCGGTCAGGCTTCCGGTCGGCACGCCGGCTCCGCCGACACCGGCGTCGATCGTGGTGCCCTGCAACGGCCTGCTCGCCGACGGCGGGGTTGTCGACCACTCTGCGGACACCCGGTGCCGGCCCGCGGAACCGTTCGACGACAATGAGCCACTGCTCGCAGCCCCACGGGTGAGACGACCGGCCACGACGCCTGCAACTGCGGCACCGAGCAGGAAGAGGCCGGGACGCCGCCGGGCGAACTGACGCAACTCCTCGATCAGGTCGCCGGGCTCGTGCTCGCCCAGGAAGGTCGAAACCTCGCGTGCCCTGGTCGCCAGCATTCCGGTCAGGTCGGTTGCCAGCCCGGAGTGGGTGGACGACTGCCGCATCTGGTCCAGGTCGTCGCCGAACCGGCGCAGGTTGTCCGCCAGGCGATCGCGTTGGCTGATCGACTGGTCGTGGACTTGGGTCTTCAGCTCGCCGACCAGGTCGCGGGCCTGCGTACCGATCTCGGACGCCACCTCCTGCGCCTGACCCTTCGCCACGCCGGCGACCCGGCCGGCTTCCTCGGTGGCGGTGCCGGCGGCCTGCTTCACCGTTCCGGCGTCCTCACCGGCCGTCGTGGTGGCGGGTGTTCTTTCCGGCATGTCAGGGGTGCCGGCCCCCGTTGGTGTTGTCATCATGGCCTCCTGGTGTGGGCAACTAGACCCACCCGGTACCCCGGGGATCGATACCTATGCGGACTCGTACGAAGGAAAATTCGACCGACCGTCATGCCGGGTCGGTGATGACGAGGGCACGGTGAAGTGCAGCCGAATCGCCGTCCCGGCCGGCCCGGTCTGCGTGCGGACCAGATCGGCCAGGTCGTTGACGATCAGCAGGCCGTAGCCGCCGACCTGCGGGGGCACGACCGGGATGCGCCCGGCGAGCCGGTCCTCGATGTGCCCGCCGTCGCGCACCTCGCACACCACGTGACCGCCGTCCGCCCAGACCTTGAGGGTTCCCGAGCCTCCGCCGTAGCGGATGCTGTTGGCCGCGAGCTCGCCCACGGCCAGCGCGACGTCATCGAGCCGCTCGCCGGCCATCCCGATGCGCGATGCGTGCTCGACGGCGAAGGCCCGGACCTCCCCCAGATCGTCGATGTCGAACGCCACCGCTGCGGCGTTCGGCGCGTCCGGAAGGTCCATGTTGTAGGCCGCGATGACGTCGTCGGGAGCAAAGTTCGGGCTGTCCCGCCGGCCGTTACGGTCGACGATGACAGGGTGCGTCATCGTCGCGTCGGAGAGTATCTGTGGGTCGAGTCCGCCGGCGTCGTAAGGACATAGGATCGCCACGTTCCGCCCCTCGAACGCGTGGTTGATCAAAGCCTCGTGCTGGGCACACGCCGGATACTCCAGCGCCGAGCGACCGGGCCAGATCGGCTCGCCGATGATGCGCACACGGGTGTCGGGGTACGCATCGGCAAACGCACGTAGGACGCCGGCAATGATCCGTCCGGGATTGCGTCCGACTCGACCCATGTCGATCAGTCGCACCCGCGAGGCAGCCGAGCCGAGCTCCCCTTCGATTTGTCGAAGCCTCGGCTCCGGGACGGCGGCGGCCACCGGCTCCGCACCGGAGAGGCCGTCCAGGAGGAACGGCACGGTCCCGGCCAGGTACTCGTCGGCACCCCGGTAGACGTGTGCGGCATGGGAGAAAGCTCGGGTCATGGCGGACCACGATCCCGGCCGATGGTCTCCACCGGCCTCACGCCGGCCGGCAGAGGGCCCTCGTCCCTCAGCATCCGGTCGGCCGCGTCGAGCACCTCGTCGACCCCTATCCGCTCCAGGACCGGGTCGAGCATCGACGCGTGCGGGTCACCGGCGGTGGGCGACGAGGAGTCACCGTGCCACAGGACAGCGTGCAGATCCGGGTCGATCGCGGGGCCCCACCAGGCCGGCGGAGTCGGGCCGAACAGTCGGACCGACGGTGTCGCGTACGCGGTGGCCAGGTGACCGACGCCGGTGTCGGCGCACAGCACGAGCCTCGCACCCGCAACCAG
>DATFBR010000025.1:0-2569 GCA_035253685.1 Jiangellaceae bacterium | reverse complement strand
AAGAACGAGTCGCTGGAACGATCGGCCCGGGTGCCGTACACGACGTCGACCCGATGGTCGCGAGCCACGCGCAGCATCTCCGCGATCGTCTCCGGTGGATCTTGCAGGTCGGCGTCGATGGTGACGACGTAATCGCCGCGCGCGCGGACGAAGCCGGCGGTCAGCGCAGCCTGGTGGCCCGAGTTGCGCATCAGCCGGAGGAGGCGGAGCTCCGGCCAACTCTTCTGCGCTTCGGCGATCAGTTCTGCGGTCTTGTCCCGGCTTCCGTCGTCGACGGCAAGCACCTCGTAGTCGACGCTGAGCGTGTCGAGGACCGCCCGAAGGCGCTCGAAGAACAGCGGCAACACCTGCTCTTCGTCGTACATCGGTACGACAGCCGAGAGCATTGGCCAGGTATAGCTCGGACGATTCTCAGCGCTGATGTGAGTCATCTCTTGTGTGGTAGTCGGTTCGCGCGGCGAGATGTCGGGCGGGATCGTCCACGTCACTCAATCGGACGACGCTGACACGACATCGGGCACCTTACCGGACGCCCGATCACGGATCGAGATCAAGGTCCTGCGGATCTCGGCCTCCGCGAAGCGACGCGGGTCCCCCTCGTGTTCGGGCTGCCGGCAGCCGCGTTCACCTCAAGGGCGGTATTCCTGACCGACGGGCACATGGCACTGGCCATCTCAAAACCTCGGACGAACATCCCACCGACACCGCCCCGATCGCGGCGACCTCTTCATTGCCGACCGTAGGCTGCCCGAGGGGATGGTTACGACATCGAGAACGGACTGAGAGTTGACCCGACGAATCCTGGTGATCGGTGGCGGCATCATCGGGTTGGCCGTCGCCGATCAGTTGGCACGGCGGCCCGGCACCCAGGTCGTGGTGTGCGAGAAGGAGAGCCGCTGGGGCATCCATCAGACCGGTCGGAACAGCGGTGTGATCCATTCCGGGCTCTACTACGCGCCGGGAAGTCACAAGGCGCTGATGTGCCGGCGCGGCGCCGAGTCCATGACCGAGTTCGCGCGTGCCAACGGCGTTGCGGTCGAGGTGACGGGCAAGCTGGTGGTCGCCGTCGACGACACCGAGTTGCCTCGCCTCGCCGCCTTGCGCGAGCGCGGGCTGGCCAACGGCCTGACCGTACGCGAGATCGGTCCGGACGAGGCGGCAGCCTTCGAACCCCACCTGCGCTGTGTCAGAGCTCTCCACGTGCCGAGCACCGGCATCGTCGACTTCGCCGGCGTCTGTGCTGCGCTCGTGCGCCGTCTCGAGGAGGCCGGAGCAGACCTCCGGCTGAACAGCGCGGTCACAGGGCTGCGCAACTTCCAGCTCGCCACCGTGGTCGAGACGACGCGGGGGGACGTCGAGGCCCACGCCGTCGTGAACTGTGCCGGCCTGTACAGCGACCGGGTGGCGCGCCTGGCCGGAGTGCGACCCGGCGCCCGGATCGTGCCCTTCCGCGGCGAGTACTACGAGCTGACGCCATCGGCGCGACATCTCGTGCGCGGGCTGATCTACCCGGTCCCCGACCCTGCGTTCCCGTTCCTGGGTGTTCACCTGACCCGGGGGATCGACGGGTCCGTGCACGCAGGCCCGAACGCCGTTCTCGCGCTCGCGCGCGAAGGCTACCGCTGGCGCACCGTCCGACTGCGCGATCTCGCCGACACCCTGCGCTACGCCGGCTTCTGGCGGCTCGCCGGCCGGCACTACCGCTCGGGCGCGGAGGAGATGTTGCGATCGGTCTCCCGACGCCGGTTCGCCGACAACCTGCGCCGGATGGTGCCGGACATCGCCGACGATGATCTCGTCCGGGCAGAGCCCGGCGTGCGGGCGCAGGCGATCAGCGCGGACGGCAGACTCGTCGACGACTTCCTGATCCAGCGCGACGGTCGGACGGTCCACGTGCTGAATGCGCCGTCACCGGCCGCGACCAGTGCGCTCGAGATCGCCGCCCACGTCGCCTCGTTGGTCCAGTGAGGACCGTCGTTCGCCGTCAGCACGCCTCCGCCGGTTCGGCGGCCGAGACGGAGTTTCGGCTCACTGCTCAGCGGTCACTGTCTCCGCGATCTGAGGATTGCGTCCCGTCGCGCGAGCCGGTGGGTCCTGCGGATCTCGGCCTCCGCGAAGCGACGCCGGTCCTCCTCGGTCTCCGGCAGCACCGGAGGGACCCGCCGAGGCCGCCCATCGGAGTCGAGGGCGACGAAGACCACATATGCCGTGGCCACACGCTTGGCGGTCTGCAGTGCGTTCCACGGTTCGGCGAGCACCCGCACGCCGACCTCGAGCGAGGTCCGCCCGGTCCAGTTGACCCGCCCGTGGGCGTGCACGAGATCGCCGATCCGGACCGGCTCGAGGAAGGCCATCTCGTCCATCGAGGCGGTGACGGCCGGCCCGCCGGAATGCCGCTGGGCGACTGCGCCCGCCACCTCGTCGACCAGTTTCATGATCACGCCGCCGTGCACGGTGCCGAGCAGGTTCGTGTCGAGCGTCGTCATGATCCGCGACAGTGTGGTCTGCGCCGCGGAGCTGGGCAATCCTGTCGGTTCCGTCTCCACGGCGACGACCGTAGGCCCACCTG
>DATFBR010000024.1:0-5300 GCA_035253685.1 Jiangellaceae bacterium | reverse complement strand
CGGTGTACGCGCGACGCGCCGGCCGGACCCTCGCGGTGGCCGTTCTCCAGCCGGTGGGAGGTCGGTCACCGGCCTGAGCGAGGCTGCACCGACGCGCGAAAACCTTCCAGCAGTGCTCTGTCGTGTCGCGAACCGTGCGGTCCGCCTGTGTCGCAACGCCGTGGACCGCGGGCCGTACTGTCATGGCATGCGCTTCGAGGCCGCCATTGACGTTGCCGCCCCCGCCGACCGCGTCTTCGGTGTCTACAGCGATGTCGAGCACTGGCCGGACTGGACTCGGAGCGTGAGCAGCGTCGAACGGCTTGACCAAGGACCGCTTCAAGTGGGTTCCCGGGCTCGGATCAAGCAGCCGCGCCTCCCGGTGGCGGTATGGGAGGTGACCGAGTTGGTACCCGGACAATCCTTCACCTGGATGGCACGTGGCCCCGGGATCGTCACAACCGGAAGCCATGTGATCACCCCGGTGGGCGGCGGGGATCGGGTCAACGTGACGGCCTCACTGGAGCAGGCAGGCGTGCTCGGACCCTTGCTTGGTCTGCTGACCAAGCGGTTGACCAACCGGTATCTCGACATGGAAGTCCGCGGCCTGAAGGCCCGCTGTGAGACCTAGCCACGCCTAGGGCAAGGCACACGCCGGCTACCGACAGCTCGCCGGCGAGGGTCCTCGACCAGGGCGTCCAGAACGCCCTCGTGCTTGCTGGCGCCGACCATCAACCCGGTCACGAGATGAGGCGGACGTGACCAGCGGCTGGACGCGGTAGCGGACGCCGCTGTGGGCGGAATGAGGGCCCTGGGCCCGGTGGTCCAGCACGACGGGGGCGTCGCGCGGCCTCCGCACGGCGGAACACCGGCGGTCCTGACGGGACTTGAACCCGCGACCTCCGCCTTGACAGGGCGGCGAGCACTCCAACTGCTCCACAGGACCATGCGTGGTGCGTGCCCCCAACGGGATTCGAACCCGCGCTGCCGCCTTGAAAGGGCGGAGTCCTAGGCCGCTAGACGATGGGGGCTACACCGGGACGGCTTGCCCGTGGCTCGTCGCCGTCGGGGACCGGGAAAGCATAGGCCGTCCAACAGGCCTTCTCCAAACCGAGCCTCGGCCCTGATCCATCTCTCCCGATCATGTCGACTCGGCGGCCCGATGCGGTACCAAAGTCACATGATCACGGGGAGGGTGTGGCGGTGGGGGTGCCGGAATGAGCCTCGTCGGCGTCGCCTCCGTTGCCGGTTTCGCCCTCGTCCTCGACGGCCAGGTGACGCTGGATCTCGGCGCTGGTGAGGCCGAGGCCACCCAGGGTGATGTCGTCCCACGCGACCAGCCGCCGGGTGTCCGGGTCGAGGTAGAGGACCGAGAGCGTGACGGGAGTCGGATCCTCACCTTCGAGAGCGCGCAGTCCGGCACCGCCGGTCGAGCCCTGGACCATGATCCTGGTGCCCTCGTCCAGTACAACGGTCTGCCGTCGGTGGGCGTGTCCGGCCAGGACGAGCGGCCCGGCGCCGTCGAAGAGCTCGGCGTAGGTCGGATCGTGGAACACGATGACGTCGGCGGGCGGGTCGAGGGAGCGGGCCTCGTCGGCCAGCTCCTCGGTGCCGCGGCGAAGATCCTGGTCAGCCGTGCCGCGTGTGGTCTGGTCGGGGGTGAACCGCGGATCGGGCGCACCGATGAACGTCAGTCCGGCCACGTGCACCTGGTCGCCGGCGAGCACCACGGCGTTGGCGTTCTCGGCTACGGCCGCCTGCGTCAGGACCGAGTCGTGGTTGCCCTTGACGAAGACGTATGGCCGCCCGAGGTCGGCGATGGGGCCGACGTAGCTCGACTCCGGTCCGGTTCCATGGTCGGCGATGTCGCCGGTGTCCACGATCACGTCGACGTCGTACTGCTCGGCTACTGCCCGTATCACGTCCCACGCGCTGGGGCTCAGGTGGAGGTCCGACACGTGCAGCAGCCTGACGGTGTCATCGGCAGGAGCGAAGGTTGGCAGCGTGAGCGCCGTGTCGTAGAGACGGCCGACGTTGGTGACGATGCTCGCCAGCTGGTCCGCGTACGCGTCGAAGTTGGACGCGATGTCCTCGGCGCTGCCGACCAGCTGCGGGGCGGTTGTGAGCAGGCCGGTGAACGTCGGCTCGCGGACGGCGTCTTGGTCATAGGTCAACGCCGCCAAGCCGTACGAGCCGGCGAGAACCCCGCTGGCGACGGCGGCCGCCAGCAACGCCCGTCGCCACGACCGCAGCAGCACTGCACCCACCACTAGAGCACCGACCACTGCCACGATCGCTGCCCGGATCGCGGCCCGCAGCAGGACATCCTGCAGGTCAGCGACGATCCGCTCGTCGATACCGGACAGCGACGAAGGATTGTCGACGAGCTCACGCACCCGCTCGACGTCCACCGCCCGTACGGTCACACCCACTTCGAGCGGGGCGTTGTGGGTGTCGAGCACGAGGGTCCCGATCGGATCGACCTCGACGACCGTCTCACCGCCCCACGCGGGCTTGATCGCGGCATCGACACCCAGCGGACCGACAGCCGCGTGGGTGGTCCCCGCCACCACCAGAGCCAGCCACGCTCCGAGGAGCGCAGCCACGACGGTCGCGAGCCACGGAGCCGCCCGCCGGGCCCAGCGCGGTAGCCAGGGCGCGGTCGGCGTCGGCGGAGTGGACGCGGCGATCACGCCACGTTCGTAACACAGTGCCGCCTCACCGCGTTGCCGCGGCACCCGCGAGACTGGTGGTCGTGCTCGACGTCACGGTCGCGGAGTTCGAGGAGCTGGTCGGGGAAGCTCTGGACACGATCCCGGCCGAACTGTCCCGGGTCATCGACAACGTCGTCGTGCTGGTCGAGGACGATGCCCCGGAGGAATCGCCCGGACTGCTGGGCCTCTACGAGGGAACGCCGCTGACCGAACGCGACGGGTGGTACGCCGGCGTCCTGCCCGACACGATCCGACTGTTCCGCCTCCCGATCCTGCGGATCTGTGACACGTACGACGACGTCGTCGACGAGATCCAGGTGACGGTCGTGCACGAGGTGGCACACCACTTCGGCATCGACGACGACCGCCTGCACGAACTCGGCTGGGACTGACGGGAGGGCCCTGGTCTCGTGGACCGGGGCCGCCCGACGTGGAGACGCCTCACCGGGAACGCCTCTCGGCGCAACGGCCGCTCGCAGCGGCTCAAGGTGGGACCCGGGGTTACCGCGGTGCGACGCCTGACGAGAGTCCTCTCGGACTGTCGCCAAGACCAGAACTTACCCCACCGTGCGCTTGTTCCCCAGCGGTGGCGTCAGGTGAGGTCTCCGTCACGCCACAGCGCGGCGGCGTGCTCGAGCTCCTGTGCCATCCGGAGGTTGCCTTCAGCCAGCCTGGTCTGTCTGACTGCCTCGTCCTCGTCGGCGCAGTCGTCGGCGAGATGCGCACGTCCGGTGGCAACCACCCGGCAGAACGCGGCGGCTCGTTCGAGCGCGACGGCGAAGTCACCGTCGAACGCGCTGGTCAGGACGGCGTCGCCGAGTTCGGCGACCTCGCGCGGCCCGGGCGGCTCGGCCACGCCCGCCACGACCGTCGACACCTCGGCCACCCGTTGCCCGGCGGCGAACAGGCGCGCGGCCTCGACACCGTCGCGATGCACCCAGGTGCGGAGGAGGTACAGCGACCAGAGCGTGCCAGGGAGGGTGCCGGCGCCGGCGTCGCACCACAGAGAGGCGATGTCGTCGATGCCGACGTCGTCGGCGAGGCCCACCAGTCGACGCGTTCGCTCAGGGTCGGGGCCGGTGTCGCGGCCGGCCCGAAGGACCGCCGCGGCGGTGGCGTGGGCGATCATCGCCCGGTCGGCGGGGTCGGGGTCACCGGGCAGGTCGGTCCAGTCGGCCCGCAGAACGGGCCGGTCGGGACGGTCCGGCGACTCGGTCACCCCTCCATTGTGTAGCGAACCGTCAGTCTGCCGACAAGGGAGCCCGAGGAGGTTCAGCCGATCGGCGTCATCCGGACCTCGTGGCGGTCCGCATCGGCGTGCCAGAACCGGGCGACCCGGTGCCCTTCCTCCTCGACTGCGCGCATGTCGGCCTTCGACATCGGCAGGTGCTGCACGGCGACGGTTGCGGTTGTGGCGCCACCGTCGACTCTGTGGTGCCAGATGGCTCGGACGATCCCGTCCACGAGCACCGACCCCTTGTACGCGCCCAGCTCGGACGCGAACAGCTGGGCGTTCTCGCCGAACCGGCTGCGGTCGGCGTGGGAGAGCAGCACGTTGTCGTACTCGGGCAGAAACCGTACCGGTGCAGTCGCGTCCGGATCGGGTCGCGGCGCGTCGGGCAGGTCGACGAGCTCTCGCCCCTTCTCGTCGGTGAACGTTCGCAGGCGTGGGCGCAGCCGGTCGACGACCTCGCGAAGCCCGGTCAGACGCGACCAGGTCGCGAAGTCTCCGACGATCGCCGGCCCGAAAGCGGCCAGGTACCGGAGTGCGACCTCGTCGATCGTGGCGTCGGTGCGAAGAGACCGGTGGAGCCAGGTGTCGAGAGGAGTCGATGTGACCTGGAGCGTTTTGCCCCAGACACCCCTGGGCGGGATCTGCACCAGGGGCAGGTAGCAGCGGCAGGCATAGGCGATGGCGGCGGCCGGAAGGTCGGGGAAGCGATCGGCCAGAGCCGCTCGCAGCGTGCGCCCGGACATCGGCGTCTGTGTGAGAAGCGGATGCGCGTATGCCAGGACCGGCTCGAGGTCGACGCCGACGAGCTGCGGAGCGTACTCGGGGTGCCGGGCGATCTCCATCGTCAGCACGGGCTGGGTGATCGGCCGGAGGAGAAGTGCGTCGTCCGCGGTGACGAGATGGATGGTGGATCGCATGACCGGGATGCGGACGAGCGACCGGTCCTCGACGAGGCGGCCGAGCTCGTGCGGATCGAACCCGTCGAGGCGCGACCACAGACCCAGATACGGGTCGAGCGGATTCTGCGCCTGCAGGCCGACCAGGTGCTCGACGGCCTCGAGCGGCGACATCGTCGATCGGGCGAGTAGCAGTTGGCGGGCAAGGGTGGCCCGGTTCAGTGCCCGGTTCGTCAGGAGGTCGCCACTCATCCGGCGCATCCTCGCACCCGGCGCCGGCGGCGGGTCTACTCGCAGGGTGGGACCTCGTCGTCGAAGCTGGCCTGGTCGAGCATGGTGTGCAGCGTCGAGACCGGTACGGCCAGGGACCGGGTCCCGTCCTTCGTCGCCGCGTAGACGACCCCGACGACCTGGCCCGACTCGTCGTACATCGGGCTTCCCGACGATCCGGGCTCCGCGGGAGCATCGGTGACGACG
>DATFBR010000023.1:0-10536 GCA_035253685.1 Jiangellaceae bacterium | reverse complement strand
TGTACGCCGATCGCCGCCGGCGCCTGCCGGTCGTCGATCCCGATGAGCGCGAACTGGTCATGAGCTGTGGCGCCGCCCTGTGCAACCTGCGGCTGGCGCTGGGCCACGTCGGGGAAGGCGTCGACGTATCGATCCTGCCGTGCGGCGCGGACTCCGACCTGCTCGCTCGGGTGGAGCTGTCCGGTCGCTCGGCCACGCCGAACGTCGAGACGGAGCGGCTGTTCGCCGCGATCACCAACCGGCACACCTGTCGCCGTGCGTTCGACCCGACGCCGGTCGACGAGAAGATCGTCCACGATCTGCGCAACGCGGCGTTCGCCGAAGGTGCGTGGCTGTTCGACGTCCCGGACGAGCAGCGCCACAAGGTCACGTGGTTCGTCACCGACGCGGACTACATCCAGATGTCCGAACCAGCGTTCCGTCGCGAGCTGGCCCACTGGATGCGCACCAGCCATCCGATGCGCGACGACGGCATGCCGGGCTACGCCCTCGGCCTGTCCGAGCTCCAGTCCGTCGTCGGCCCGTTGATGGTGCGCACGTTCGACGTCGGCACGTCGCAGGCGGCCAAGGACGACGAGCTGTCGAGGCTGTCCGCACTACTGGCGCTGATCGTCACCTCATCCGATGAGAAGACCGACTGGCTGGCTGCGGGCCAGGCGCTGCAGCGGGTCCTGCTCACGGCGACGGCAGCAGGGTTGCAGGCGTCGTTCCTGAACCAGCCGATCGAGATCTCCTCGATACGGCTCCAGCTGGCGCGGGCGCTCGGTCTGCCCGGGCATCCACAAGTACTGCTCCGCTTCGGCTTCGGGCCGCACGTCGCGCCCACGCCGCGTCGCGAGCTCGGCGACGTGCTCGTCGCCGAGCCACCGACTCCGATACCGACCGATTCCGCAACTCGACAAGGAGGCTGACATGAGAGCGCTCGTCTACCACGGCCCCGGCCGCAGGTCCTGGGAGGACGTACCGGACCCCGTGATCCAGGACGCCGAGGACGCCGTCGTGCGCGTGGACGCCGTCACGATCTGCGGCACGGACCTGCACATCCTCAAGGGGGACGTGCCGACCGCGGAGCCGCCGCGGATTCTCGGTCACGAGGCTGTGGGAACCGTTCTCGAGGTCGGAGCCGGCATCCGCCAGGTGCACGAGGGCGAACGCGTCCTGATCTCGTGCATCAGCGCCTGCGGTCGGTGCCGCTTCTGCCGCGAGGCGAGGTACGGGCAATGCATCGGTGGCGGCGGCTGGATCCTCGGCCACCGCATTGACGGCACCCAGGCCGAGATGGTGCGTGTTCCCTTCGCGGACACCTCGACACACGTGTTGCCGGAATCGGTCAGCGACGAGTCGGCGCTCATGCTCGCCGACATCCTGCCCACGTCCTACGAGGTAGGGGTGACCTCGGGCGCCGTCCGTCCCGGTGACGTGGTCGTGATCGTCGGGGCCGGTCCGATCGGCCTTGCCGCCATCATCACGGCGCGACTGCTGACACCCTCGGCGATCGTCGCGGTCGACTCCGCACCCGCGCGTCGAGACGCCGCGAAGCGGTTCGGTGCCGACGCGGCACTGGATCCGGGCGACGACGTGCCGGGGGCTTTGAACGAGCTGACCGATGGCCTCGGTGCCGACGTTGCCGTCGAGGCCGTCGGAATTCCGGAGACGTTCGAGATGTGCACCACCTTGGTGCGGCCCGGTGGACACGTCGCCAACGTGGGCGTGCACGGCAGCCCCGCGACGTTGCACCTGGAGACACTGTGGATCCGCGACGTGACCGTGACGACCGGGTTGGTCGACACCTACACGACGCCGACGCTGCTGCGCATGCTGGCCAGCCGCCGGCTCGACGTCGACGGCCTGATCACGCACCGGTACGGCATCCACGAGATGCAGGACGCGTACGACGCCTTCTCCCGGCCTGCTGACACCGGCGCGCTGAAGGTGGCCCTGTTCCGGAGCTGAGCGGGGCCGGTGCGCCCGACCTGCGCTGACGGCACCGTCGTCACGGCGCGGGTCGGGACCGCGCCGTCGGATCCACCTGCGTCTGCGGCACCGTACTGAACCACACCGACACACCGGTCGCCAGCGAGGGCCAGCGTCCAATGCAACAGAAGGTGGCAGGCACTCGCCCGATCAGACGGGATCAGGCGAAGTTCAGGCCTGCGGACGCGACCAGCGAGTCGTCGACCAGCCGCCACATCGGAACGGCGTAGTTGCCGACGCCGTAGCGGCCGCCGAAATGTAGGCCGACGACGGTGTGGCTGGCCAGGTCGAACACCGGGGAACCGCTGTTGCCGCCGAGGGTCGAGCAGTCGTGCCGGAGCACGGTCTCCGGCGTCTGCGACGCGACGGTGACACCCGGCTGGAGTCGCTTGACGTTGTAGACATCCATGAAGATCCGCCGCATCGGCTCGGGCTCGTTGCGTCGTCCGTCCCAGGCCGGATAACCGACGACGTAGACCGGACGTCCGACCAGGTCGTCGGGTTCGGCACCGGCGATCCGCAACGGCTGCGGCAGTGCCGCGTCGCCGGTTCCGGTGACGGCGATGCGCAGCAGGGCAAGGTCGACGTCCTCGTCCTCGTGGATGCCGATGACGTCGGTGACGGCGAACTCGAGCGCCGGCGAGCCGCCGAGCTCCTCGAGCAGGTCGATCCGGGCGCTCCGCCCGCTGCGGAACGTCCAGCCGTCACCGTCGCGGCGGCTGAACTCCGAGGCCACGTGACGGTTGGTCATGACGACGTCCGCCGCGACCAGGAAGCCGGTGCCGATCCAGTCCAGGTCGGGGTGGCCGGTCACGTCGATCCGGCCCACGCGGGCGATCGACGCCCTGATCGCCGCCCGGTGGTCCAGGAGGCTCTGCCACTCCTCGGGAGGGTTCCAGAAGTCGCCTCCCTGGACGGGCAGTGCGGGCCGGCCCTCGAGCAGGACGATTGCCTCGACGCCGAACCGCTCCGGTTCGCTCAGGTCCGTGTCCGGATCCTTGGCCAGCTTCTCCAGCGCCGATGCGCCGTCCATGAGCACCGCGCCGCGCGCCTCGCGCACCGCCCTGCTGACGGCCGCAGACGCCGGCGCGTCCGCACGGAGCTCCTCGACGGACTCCTGCTGCTCCAGCTCTCGAGCCGCACGGTCGCGGGCTCGCTGGGCCGCCGCCTCCAGATCGGTGAAGATGGTGGCCGGGTCGGTGGCCACCGGTGAACGACTGGTCATGACTGCTCCCCCTTCGTGTCACTGCAGCGCGCGAACCTCGTCGTGCGCCGTCGGATTGCGCTCCGCCAGGTCGGCGAGCACGGCAGAGATCTGCGTGCCGACGTTGACGTACGCGCTGCTCTTGCCCTGGAACTTGACGTCGACCCGGCGCGATCCCCGGTGCAGCGCGCACACCACCCAGTCGTCGGTGAGGACCGGGGAGCCGGACGATCCGCGCTGGGTGTCGGTGAAGTACCGGATGTCGCGCTCTGTCGTGCCGTGCACGATGTTGTTGCGCAGGCCGATGCGCTTGGCCTTGCCGTCCGGATGTTGGATCACGTTCACCGGCACGTTGTCCTCGAGTTTCGCGTCCAGCGTGGCCGACCGGACCGGAAGACCGGCACGTCCGGCCGGCTCGGTCAGGCGCAGCACGGCGTAGTCGAGGTCGGTAGACCAGGCGACGACGTCGGAGCAGCCCACTTCGACACCACCGGCCGACTCCGCGTCGTAGTCGAAGCGGACGACCGTCCCCGTCGCCTGCAGGGCGAGGTCCTCCGCACTGGCCTGGGGCGCCGGCCCCTCGACGGCCGATCGCGCGTTCAGGACGTGATGGTTGGTCACGAGCAGCGTCGGGGTGATCAGCCAGCCGGTGCCTCCGTGCGGGTATGCCGGCGCACCCAGCGGCGTCATCCGCCGAACGCCGTCCTGGTACGGCGGCACGGTGAGGTGCCCGACCGACGCTCCGGCCACGGCGCCACGAGCGAGGAAGTCGAACGGGACTGTGTCGTCCTGGAAGACGATCTCTTCCTGCAGCTCGGCCGGTTCCGCGATGGGCCCCAGGTCGGGCTCGCCGGACGCCTGGCTCGCCACGCTGTCCAGAGCCTGCTGGAACGTGGCTCGGCGCATTTCCTCGAGGGCCATCCGGGCGGCGTTGTGCAGCCAGTTCTGCAGCGGTACCGATCCGTCGACGAGCCGCTCGACGCCGTTCATCTTCATCAGGTCCGAGGTGATCTGCAGAGCCGGGGACTGTAGGTACGGCAGGGTCGCGACATAGGCCGGAAGGACACCCTCGAACAGCAGCGGCCGCGCCTGCGGATCGGCGAACGACGCGATCGCCGCTTCACGCACCGCCTCGAGCTCGTCCGGGTCCAGGTACGTCGCCACTGCCGGCCCTAACCTCTCGCCGCCGAGGTTCCTGGGGCAGATCCGTGGGCGTGGACCGATGTCACCGGTGCCGGCTCGAACGTCACCGGTGTGGTCGACATCGCCGCCGCGATGCCCGACCGCAGCCGTCCGCTGTCGTCACTGATCGTGAGCAGCTCCTTGGCAAACCGCTCGAGGGACCCGTTGCGCCGGGCCTCCTTCAGGACGCCCATCACCTCGGGGACCTTCGCGTCGTCTTCCATCTCCCGGATCGGGACGGTGCGGCCGAGCCGCCGCAACGCCTCCGCCACCGCGGGTTTGGCCGCGAGGGTGCCGACGATCGACTCTGCCAGCATCGCCAGCGGACGGTCCGATCCCGACGGCAGCCCGACCAGGTCGAGGGCGTGCGCCAGCACCCGGGGTGCGCGTTCGCCCACCTCCGACGCGATCGCGCGGAACAGCATGGGCCGGCTGGCCAACGTCTTCGCGGGCACGGATTCGACCCTTCTGGCCAGGGCCGCGTCCACCGCCTCCTCCTCCGGGCTACGGATCGATCCGTGCAACTGGGCACGTTGGAGCATCGCTCCGAGCGCGTCGAGGTCCCGGCCGAGGCTGGTGGCCACACGCTCGGCCTGCTGAAGGTCGGTGTCGGCCGCTTCGGTGTTCCCGGCCGCCGCGGCGGCCTGGGCTGAGACCAGCAGCAGCTCGAAGTACGCGTCGCCGCACCGGTCCACTCCGGGCTCGTCCAGCGCGGCCGACACTGCTTGCTGGGCCTCGCTCACCCGGCCGCTGCGGATCAGCGCGTCGGCGAACAGGGCGTGCAGGGGGCTGCAGACGGTCCACGGCCGGCGCGCGTCCAGCACCTCCAGTGCGTGGACGACGTATCCCTGGGCCAGCAGGTTCTCGACTTCGGCCGCCGTCGTCCGCTCCCACTCGAGCTGCTCGGCCTCGTCCACGAGGTCGTCCGGGACGTCCTGACGGAGCCGGGCGAGCAGCCTGGCGCTGCGGGGCGGTAACTCGGCGTCGGCGCTGCCGAGGTACAGCGCAGCCTCGGGCATCCAGCGCTGCTTGATCGCACGCGGGTCGTCGGCCAGCCGCAACCGGTGATAAAGCTCCTCGGCACGGTCCGCCGGCTGGTCGGAACGTGCGTAGTAGCCGACGGCACTCAGCTCGACCGCCCTGCTCATGGAGGTCTTGTCCTTCTCGAGCAGGCGCAGCATGACCCGGCGTACGTCCGGTCGGTGCTGCAGGACCTCGGGTGCCACCATGTCGACAAGGTCGAGCTCCCTGGCCATCTCCGCGAACAGCTCACGGGCCCGGTCCAGGTCCGGCACCGAGACGCCGCAGTGGCGCGCGAGCACGTCGCGGATGATCTCCGGCGTGATTCGGCGGAGGACCAGCCCCGGGTGAGCGAGTCGTCGCACCTCGTCGTTGGTGATGTGCTTGAGCAGCCGGTCGTACAGGACGCCCTGGATGAGCATGTCGTCGACGGTCCCCAGCAGCCGGCGCCGGCGCGCCGGCACGGTCCGGATCCACTCGCCGGTGTCGCCGGCGATGCCCATGCGCATCGCGACGTTCGCGGCGAGGTGCAGGCTCAGCGGGCTGCCCCCGATCCGCTCGACAATGGCGTTGGCCACCGGTCCGGCGATACCGCGGGATGAAAGGAATCTCACGGCGGCATCGGGGTCGAGTTCGCCGAGCTCGATCGTCGGGATGTCGTCGACCGCGACGTTGGGGTGCGCGACCGGTGCACGTCCTGCCACCACGACCCGGGTGTCCGGATAGATGCTGGTCAGGGCGTTGAGCATCGCCCACATGCGGTCGAGCACCGGAGATGCCCGGTACTGCGCCTCCTCAAAGGAGTCCAGCACGATCAGGAATGGCAGGTGGTCCTCCGCTGTCGACCCGGTGGCGATCCGCACGGCCATGCCGAGTTCGGCCGCGGCGCGGGCGTCGTCGTCGCGCGCGCTCACGTGCTGCTGGTAGTGGACGCCGCGCCCGAGCGTCCGCGTCGTCGCGATCGCCTGCCACTCGTCGGTCTCCGCCTCGTCGTCGCGGTGCCGACGTGCAGCGTCGCGGAACCGGCCCGCAAGCGAGCTGAAGATCGCAGCGTGCTGCGGATACTGCACCGCGAGCTGACGGGCCATCTCCTCGAGCATCGTCATGGGCTCGTGTATCGACACCGTCGCCCGTTCGAAATCCACGTAGCTGAACGGGAATCTGACGTCGCGGCGGGATACATGGTCGAGCAGGAACCGCGCCACCAGCGTGCTCTTGCCGATGCCGCCGGGGCCGAACACCACCAGCGGTAGGGGCGTCTTCGTGCGTCCTGCCTTCGCCGTCAAGGCACGGCCGTAGCCGGTGACCCTGCCACGCCATGTCGTCGCGGGCAGCACGCCGACGTGGGCGCGCAAGCGCTCCAGCTCGCGGGTCCGCCCCTCGAAGCGGTGCCGAAGCAGGGACTCGAGCGGCTCCAGGAGCCTGCGGTTCTCCAGCAGCCGAGCCAGGTCGTCCTCGGCCGGAAGCCCGGTCACCCTGGGAACGAGGGAGAGCCAGCCGACCGCCTCGCGGATGTGGCACAGCGTGTCGATGTCGGCCGACTCGACGGCCGGTGCCTGCCCCCGCAGGTAGGCGAGAACGGCCCACTCCGTGCTGTGTTCCGGACCCGTCGCGACGTTCGCCTCCAGCATGCGCAGCGCCTCGTCCGGCCCGGCCAGCGAACGCAGCGTCTGCTCGCGGACATCGGGTCGAAGTGACCACGCCTGACCCGAGCGTCCGCCGCGCGTCTCGCAGTCGTCGACGAGGTGGAGGACCGCACCGCCGACCGACTGGTCGCCGGGGCGCCTGAGCTGGGTGGGGTCGAAGCTGGTCAGCAGCGCCGCCGCCTTGCGGTACTCGACCCGATCGGCCGCCGGCTCGACGTCGGCGCCGCGCTGAGCCTGCAACCGCTCGCGCAGGCGGGCGGCGAAGTCCTCCGGAGGCCGGTCAAGCGGCGAAGACATCGACGGCCCCCTCGGCCGCCCTGGCGAGCGCGAGCATGTACGAGCGTCCGGCTTGCTCGGCCTCTGCCGCCTCGCGGAGCACCTGCTCGGCGGCGATCGCCACGTGCTGTCCGAGGGCCGTCTCGTCGACGGTCTCCGAACCCTGGCTCCGCTTCGCCGCCTCCCGGAAGTATTGAGCGAAGAACGTCCTGACGTCCGCCTCGCTGGCCCGGCGGACCTGATCGGGATGGACCTGCTTGCGCGGCACCGGCAGGTCGGCGAAGTCGTCGCCGTATCCGAGCAGCACCAGCCGCGGTCGGCGTTCGGCGGGATGCGGTGTCACCTCCGCGATGGCGATCGCCAGCTGCGCGATCAGCTCCACCACCTCGGATGTCGGCTCCAGGTCGTTGCACTGGTCGATCACGAACCACCACGGTCGCGTCGGCGAGGACCGCCTGGCCTGCTCCACCAACCACAGAGCCCAGTAGCGCAGCCGCTTCGCCGGGTCGTCGACGGGATCCGGCCGCGCGCCAGGAGCCGCCACCCGGACGGCGAAGTCCCGCAGGACGTCCCCGGCCGTGCTCGTCTTGCCGACGATGACCTTCGCCGGCTGGATGCCGCACCGGTCCGAGAGGTGTTGGAGCAGGGAGAACGTGTAGGACTTGCCGGTGCTGCGTTCGCCGCTGACGCGGAGCACGAGCGGCTCGGGAATTCCGTCGGGTGGGTCGACCAGCAGCCGCACCGACGCGCGCAGCGGGACGCGGTCGATGAACACCTCGCCGGATCCGGGGAGGATGCAGGCCGAGAACGGGTCGTCCTGGACAAGCGCTGCCTTCTCGGCCCGGAGGCGCTGAAGATAGGCGGTCACCTTGTCGATGTCGGGCAGCACCTTGATCGTGTCGAGCTTCGACAGCACCTCGAGCAACTGGATCGACAGCGGTGACGGATCCGCCAGACTTGCCGACTTCGCCGCACTGACCACTGTGTCGGCGTTCTCGCTGGCCACCTGGGTGACCGGCCACAGGTCGACGTGGTCGGGGAAGTAGTCCTGCAGAACGGCATACGGGTTCGCCGTCGCAACCAGATGGTCGACGACGAGGCACCGGACCAGGGTCCAGTCCTGATCGGTAAGAGGCATGTCGAGCCCCGCTTCCCCCAACGAACCGTCGGTAACAAGAGCACACGGCCCGCCGGCAGATACACGCCTCGTGGAGGAGGACCAGAGAGATCAGTTGGAAGCTGACTTCGCGACCCGTCGGCCACCCCTGGCCGGCCCATACAGTCTCAATGGCCGGCAACTGTCAGGCAGGCCGCCGTGTTCCTAGGCTGCCGTCATGAATCTCGCCAGATCAGTCGCACTGTTCGCACTCGCCGCCGCTGCCGAGATCGGCGGTACCTGGTTGGTCTGGCAAGGCGTCGGAGCGGCGATCTGCCTGGCCGGCGTCGCCGTCATCATGTATGCGCCGCGGCCGGCATGACCTCGCCCGAGCACGTTCCGGAGAGCGCGCGGACCGTCGATACGAACAAGGGTCTGGTGCGCAGGCTGGTCCAGGAGGTGCTGAACAACCGCCGCCTTGACGTCGTCGACGAGCTCTACGACCAGCGGCTGGCGCCCGCCGCACGGCGGTGGATCGAGCCGTTCCTCGCGTCGTTCAGCGAAGTCCATATGCGCATCGACGACCTGATCGCCGAGAACGACACCGTGGTGGGCCGCTTCTCCTGCTCCGGCACCCACAGCGGCACGTGGCTGGGCCATCCTCCGACCGGCAGGCGTTTCACCGACGTGGCGGAGGTCTACATCTTCCGCATCGCCGACGGCCGCATCGTGAGTGCCTGGGGCCTGGAGGATACGCGGGGCCGCCTGCGCCAGCTGGGGCTCGAACCCTGAGATCAGGCCCGGACGACGTGGATGTTGAAGTCGGTGGTGCCGAGCACCTTCCAACGACGACGCCAGCGAGCCCGCACCGGAGGTCACGTTGACAACCACCTCGCCCTCGGCGCGGCATTTCGTCCGAACGCTGAGGGCATGAGCCTGTGGCGGATCTGCGACGACGGAGCCTCTTCTGCGTTCACCGGGCCTTGTGGACAGACGGATCATCATGTCGGTAGTGGCAATTAGACTCGTACACATGTTCGAATCCGCAGCCTCCGACGATTCCCGGTCCCCCGACGCCCCCGGGCTGGCCGGATTGGAGGGGCTCGCGCCGGGGCCGGAGTTGGCGGCGTTCGTCCATCGGATCGACCCCGCTTCGGTCACTGACGGATACGACCTGGTCGAGATTGCAGCCGCGTGCCGTCGCCTGAAGGCATGGGCGGATGCGGTCGAAGTGGCGGCCACGGCCGCACTCGCCCAGAACCCGGTCTGCCACGCGCCTGAGGCCGCCCGGCACGGCTTCACCCCCGTCCGTGCGGCCGGCCAGCTGCTGGCCGCCCGCCTCGGTATGGCCCCGTCCACGGCCTGTGACCGCGTGATCACGGCGGTCCAGCTGGTCGACGAGCTGCCGGACACAGTGGCTGCCCTGCACGACGGCGAGATCGACTACTCGAAAGCTGCCGCGTTGGCCGTGGGGGTTCGCCAGCTCGACCCGGCGGACGGTGCATGCGACCGGTACACCGGCGAGGTGGTGACGCCCGACGGTCTCCGTCGCGGCTTGGTCGCCGAAGTGGAGGCCCGCGTGTTACCGAAGGCGGGCCGCCGGTCGTTGCGCCAGCACCGTGACGCGATTGCCCGCGCTGTCGCCGCCCTTGCTCCGAAGACCCTGGAAGAGCGGCACGAGCGCGCCTGCGAGCAACGCCGCGTCGACTACAGCCCGTCCCCGGACGGAATGGCTTGGCTCGGCATCTATGGCCCCGCCGAAGACATCACGGCGATCCGGGTGATGCTCGACGCGGCGGTGGACGCTCTCAGCCGCGAGAACCCCGCCGACGCCCGCACCGCCGATCAGGTGCGCGTCGACGTCCTGGCGCAGCTCGCCTGGTCGTCGCTGGAGTCCGGGCACCTCGGCGGCCAATGCGGCCAGGAGGATACGCGGTTGGGCAAGCGACATGGGCGAGCCGCCACCGTCAACATCACCGTCCCTTTCAGCACTCTCATCGGACTCGGTGACGCACCCGGCGAGCTCGAAGGATACGGGCCGGTCCCGGCGTCGGTGGCTCGCCGGATCGCCGGGCACGGCATCTGGCGCCGCCTGCTTACCGATCCTGCCTCCGGAGCTCTGCTCGACTACGGAACCA
>DATFBR010000022.1:0-5569 GCA_035253685.1 Jiangellaceae bacterium | reverse complement strand
TGGGGCGGCTGGCTGGGTTGGCGTGACGTCGTCATCGCCGTCGTCATGTACGTGGTCTCCGGCCACGGCGTCACCGTGGGCTTCCACCGGATGTTCACCCACCGCTCGTTCAAGGCGACCCGGGGACTGAAGATCGCCCTGGCCGTCGCCGGCAGCCTGGCCATCGAAGGCCCGGTGATCCGCTGGGTCGCCGATCACCGCAAGCACCACAAGTATTCGGACCGCGACGGTGACCCGCACTCGCCGTGGCGGTACGGCGAGACCGTCCCCGCACTGGTCAAGGGCATGTTCTACGCCCACATGGGCTGGATGTTCGACGTCGAGCAGACCAACCAGCGCCAGTACGCACCCGACCTGATCAAGGACCCGGACATCCGCGCCGTCAGCCGGGCGTTCCCCTGGCTGGTCGCGGTGTCGCTGCTGCTGCCGGCGGTTCTCGGCGGCCTGCTCGCGTGGTCCTGGCAGGGTGCGGCCACGGCGTTCTTCTGGGGCACCCTGGTCCGGGTGGGGCTGCTGCATCACGTCACCTGGTCGATCAACTCGATCTGCCACGCCGTCGGCGAGCGCCCGTTCGCCAGCCGCGACAAGTCCGGAAACGTGTGGTGGCTGGCGTTCCTGTCGATGGGTGAGTCGTGGCACAACCTGCACCACGCGGATCCGACCTGTGCGCGCCACGGCGTGCTGAAGGGTCAGATCGACTCCAGCGCCCGGCTGATCTGGCTGTTCGAGAAGCTCGGCTGGGCCTGGGACGTGCGCTGGCCCAGTGCCGACCGGATCCAGGCCAAGCGCCTCGACGACTACGGCGGCGAGAAGGCTCTCATCGCGTCCTGAGCGGCAAGGCATCATGAGCACGTGACCGAGACCACGACGGCCCGACCGCGCGCCACGCCCAGCCGGGTACGCATGACCGGCAAGCAACGGCGCGAGCAGCTGCTCGACGTCGGGCGCGCACTGTTCGCCGAGCGTGGCTTCGACGGGACGTCGATCGAGGAGATCGCAAGCCGGGCCGGTGTCTCCAAGCCCGTGGTCTACGAGCACTTCGGCGGCAAGGAAGGCCTGTACGCCGTCGTCGTCGATCGCGAGATGGAGCATCTGCTCGACCGCATCACCGGCGCCCTTCGCTCGGCGACGCACCCGCGTACGGTGCTCGAGCAGGCCGCGCTGGCGCTGCTGGACTACATCGAGTCGTCGACCGACGGCTTCCGCATTCTGGTGCGCGACTCACCGGTCGCCCATTCGACCGGGGGCTTCGCCAGCCTCATCTCCGACGCGGCCAGCCAGGTGGAGCACATCCTGGCCGCGGAGTTCAAGGCTCGAGGCTTCGAAACGAAGCACGCGCCCATGTATGCGCAGATGCTCGTCGGTATGGTCGCGCTCACCGGACAGTGGTGGCTCGACGTCCGTAAGCCCAAGAAGGCCGACGTCGCCGCCCACCTGGTCAATCTGGCCTGGAACGGGCTGGCCGGCCTGGAAAGCAAACCGCGCATCCGGCCCGGTTGAACGGCTGTCATGGCCGCCGGGCGACGGCGAAGACGCGTCGGTACGGAAGCACCGTGCCGTATCGGCGCCGCGGATACGCCTCGCGCAGCAACGCGCCGTACTCGGCGATGAACTCCGCCCGCTCCGCCTCGTCCAATTCGACCAAGATCGGCCGCAGCGCCGATCCGCTGACCCATTCGAGAACGGCGTCGTCTCCCGGCAGCACCAGCAGATACGTGGTCTCCCAGGCCTCGACGGTGCAGCCGACGTCGGCGAGCGCAGCCAGGTAGACGTTGGGGTCGTGGGACGAGGGCCGATCCACCCGGCTTCCGCCGATGCGATGCCGCCACCGCGGCGAGTCCGACACCCGGTGCAGCAACGTGTGTGAGGGCGCTGCGAAGTTGGCCGCCACCTGGAAGGCCAGCCATCCGCCCGGCGCGAGCATCGTTACGAACCTCGGCAGCAGCGCGAGGTGGCCCGGCACCCATTGAAGCGTTGCATTGCTGACCAGCACGTCGACCGAGCCGTCCGGTTCCCATTCGCGCAGGTCGGCCAGGACGACGTCGAACCCACCCACACGCCGGGCCGCAGCCACCATCTCAGCCGACGAGTCGACACCGACCACATGGGCGCGCGGCCATCTGGTCGTGAGCGTTGCCGTCAGTGTTCCTGGACCGCAGCCCAGGTCCGCGACCTCCGCTGGGTCGGTCGCAGCGACCCTGGACAGGAGGTCGTGGAACGGGCGGGCGCGTTCAGCGGAGAACGCCAGGTACCGTTCCGGGTTCCACACGCGATCAACCCTCCATCGGATGAGCGAAGACAACGGTCGAGCAGCACTGTCTTGATGTCAAGATACTTGGGTCGTAGGGTCCTCGGTGTGGGCGAGGACGAGGTCGATCGGCTGGTCGAGGCCTGGCGACGCGAGCGCCCCGACCTCGACGTCGCCCCGATGGAGGTGCTCTCGCGGGTGGGTCGGCTTGCCCGCCACCTCGACCGCGGCCGCCGGGCGGCCTTCGCCGAGCACGACCTGGAACCGTGGGAGTTCGACGTCCTCGCCGCCCTGCGCCGGGCCGGAGCGCCATACGAGCTCTCCCCCGGCGACCTGCTCCCCCGAACGCTGGTCACCAGCGGCACGATGACCGCCCGGGTCGACAAGCTCGCCGCACGAGGGCTGGTGCGCCGTCGGCGTGACTCCGCCGACCGGCGTGGCGTCCGGGTCCGGCTGACGGACACCGGACGAGCTGCGGTGGACGCTGCGCTCGACGACCTGCTCGCCCACGAGCGCCGTCTGCTGGCGGCGCTGCCCGCGGCCGACCGGGCGCGGCTGGCCGAACTGCTGCGCACTCTGGTGCAACCGTTCGACGAGGCAGCCACCTGATCGATACCGACCGCCGCCGCCGTACGCTGTCGTCCACCATGCCCGACATGCCATCCGACCGACCGAGGCGACCGCTGTCTCGCAACCGGCTCGGCCGAGCCTCATCGGTGGCGTGCTCGGCCCTGATCCTGCTCGTCGCGCTGTCCACGTCGGCCGTGGGGAGCACGCCCGATACCGTCGCGACCGCGTCGGGCGGTGCACTCTCCCCGCCGCCGGACTCGCCGTTCTCCGAGGCGGTCGGCGGCGCTGCCCTGGCCGCCACCGGTGTGCCCGTCGTATCAACCGCCACTCCCCCGCTCCCCGCGGTGGAGGCACCGGCATGGCTGGTGGCCGACCTGGACTCCGGATCGGTCCTCGCGGCCCTCGACGCGCACGCACCCCTGCCGCCGGCGAGCACGATCAAGCTCCTCACCGCCCTCGCCGTCCTGCCGTCCGTCGACGCCGGCCAGCCGTACACCGCGACCGAAGAAGACGCCCGGACCGAGGGCAGCCGGGTCGGGCTCGTCCCCGACCACCAGTACACGATCGCCGACCTCGAACACGCGCTGCTGCTTGCGTCGGGGAACGACGCCGCCACCGCGCTGGCGGCGATCGTCGGCGGCCAGGACCGCGCACTGGCCCTGATGAACGACGAGGCCGCCCGGCTGGGAGCGTTCGACACGAACGCGACCAACCCGCACGGCCTGGACGCGCCGGGTCAGGTCACCTCGGCCTATGATCTCGCTCTGATCGCGAGGGCCGTGCTGGCCGACGAGCACCTCGCCGGTCTGGTCCGGACGCGGACCTACGACTTCCCCGGGCTGGACGGGGCCACCTTCCAGATCCAGAACCACAACCGCCTGCTGGGCGACTACGACGGAGCGATCGGGCTCAAGACGGGCTACACCAGCGTCTCCGGCCACTCCCTGGTCGCCGCCGCCCAGCGCGATGGCACCCGACTGGTCACAGTGGTGCTGGGCGCCGAGAGCCGAGCCGAACCCGCCGCCCAGGCACTTCTCGACTGGGGCTTCGGCGTCCGGGAACTGGCGGAGCCGGTGGGCACGCTGGTCACGCCCGAACAGGTCGCCGCCGCCGTCGCCGACAGCGCGGAGTCACCGGACCCGGACGCTCCGCCGTCGGGCACCGCGGCAGACGCCCTGAACCCTGGCCAGCAACCATCCTGGGTGTGGGTTGCGGCGGCAGCCGCCGGCGCGGCCGCCATCGTGCTCGGCCTGTCGCGACGGCGACGTCGCCGCCGGACGGGGCGTTACACGGGACGGGTCTGAGTGTCCCTCGAGCCGAGGGGGAACGACCGCTGCGGCCGCCACACCTCGTCCAGACCGTGTTCGTACAGGCAGAACTCGGTCACGTCGAATCCCGCCTCGTATCCGGCCAGCCCCGCAAAGGCCCGGTCCATGGCCTCGTCGGAAAGATGGTGGGCGATCGTCACGTGCGGGTGGTAGGGGAAGGACAGGTCCACCGGCAGCGGACCGGTCCGGACTGCCTTGGAGAGCTGTTCGCAGGCGGAGATTCCCTGTGACAGCGCCACGAACACCACGGGCGATACCGGCCGGAACGTCGCCGTCCCGCGCAGGTGGACATGGAAGGGCGCACTGGCCGCCGCCACCGCCGTCAGGTGCTTGTCGACCACCGCGAGGTCGTCCGTGGCGACATCGGTCGGCGGCAGGAGCGTGATGTGCGAAGGGATCGCGCAGGCGAGCGGGTCACCGATGTCGCGCCGCCACCCCTGCAGTTCGGCCGCGTACGGCTCCGGAAGCGGTATAGCCACACCGATGGTGTGGACCTCGAGTTCGCCGGGACGGTTCACCGGGCGGCGAGGAACCCGACGCGGTCATACACCAGGCTGAGAGTACGGGACGACACCTCGCGCGCCTTGCCGGCACCCCGCGCCAGCAGCGAGTCGAGCTCGGCGGGATCGTCGAGCAGTTCCCTGAGCCGCACCTGGAACGGCACGACGGTATCGAGGACCGCGGCGGCGACCTCCTTCTTCAGGTCGCCGTAGCCACGTCCGGCGAAGTCGCGCTCGATGGCGTCCATCGAGCGGCCGCTGAACGCGGACAGGATCGTCATCAGGTTGGTCACCCCCGGCTTGTTCTCCGGATCGGCCACCACCTCACGGCCGTTGTCGGTGACGGCACTCCTGATCCGCTTCTCGATCACGCGCGGATCGTCCAGCAGCTCGACCAGGCCGGACCCCGACACGCTCTTGCTCATCTTGGCACCGGGGTTCTGCAGGTCGAGGATCTTCGCGGTCTGCGCCACGATGTACGGCTCGGGCAGCACAAATGTCTGACCGAACCGGGAGTTGAACCGCCCGCCGAGGTCGCGGGTGAGTTCGACGTGTTGGCGCTGGTCCTCACCGACCGGGACCTTGTCCGCGTGGTAGAGCAGGATGTCGGCGGCCTGCAGCACCGGGTAGGTGAACAGGCCGACGGTGGTGCCGTCCGAACCCTGGCGCGCCGCCTTGTCCTTGAACTGCGTCATCCGGCTCGCCTCGCCAAAGCCGGTGATGCACCCCAGCACCCAGGTGAGCTCGGCGTGCTCCGGCGCATGGCTCTGGACGAACAACGTGCTGCGCTCGGGGTCGAGCCCGGCGGCCAGATACTGGGCAGCGGTCAGCCGCGTCCGGTATCGCAACACCGCCGGGTCGTGCCCGGCGGTGATGGCGTGCATGTCGACCACGCAGTAGAAGGCGTCGTGAGTCTCCTGCAA
>DATFBR010000021.1:0-7488 GCA_035253685.1 Jiangellaceae bacterium | reverse complement strand
ACGTTCTGGTTCCACGCCACCACCTCGAACGGACCAGAACCGATCGGCTGGTCGCCGAAGGCGTCCGGATCGTCGTAGAAGACCTCCGGCAGCGGGGCGAAGGCGGTGTAGCCCAGCCGCTGCGGGAAGGCCGACTGCGGCGAGGTCAGCGTGATGGTGAACGTGCGGTCGTCGACCACTTCCAGCCCGGACATGGTCTCGGCCGTCGCCGAACCCTCGATGTAGGCGCCTTCGTCGTCGAACTCGCCCTGCACCTCGGCGAACCCCTCGATCGGCTCGAAGAAGTACGAACTCAGGTACCCGTTCTCACCCAGCGCGCTGAAGTTCCAGGCGTCCACGAAGCTGTTCGCGGTGATCGGGCTGCCGTCGTGGAAGGTCCACCCGTCCTTCAGCGTGACCGTCCAGGTGATGTTGTCGTCGGACTCGATCGACTCGGCGATCTCCATCTCCGGTGCGGCCGTGTCCGGGTCGTAGCGAACGAGCATGGAGAAAATGCCCTGCTGCTGCGGGTTGCCGCCGCACGTCTCGTTGGTGTTCGCCGGAATCAGCGGGTTCTGCGGGTTGCAGCCCGAAATGACGACCGCACCAGTCGGCCCACCGGCCTGCCCGCCGCCATCGCCGTCGTCGTCGCCGCCACACGCGCTCAGCACGAGCGCCACGCCGGCAGCCCCGACGACGGCCGCCCGGTGGCCGAACGACCACCCGGCGAGCGCGACGGTGTGTCTCCTGCTGGCCATGGATCCTCCTCGGGTGTGCCTCCTTGCGCGGAGGCGCTCCCGACCAGCAAACCCGGCACCGAGACCCACCTGGTATGGATTCGATACCCGTCTAAACGTCACGCCGGTTAGCGTGGAGGATCGTGATCGTCCTCGGCCTGGACGCCGCGACGCTGGGTCGGATCCGGCTGGCGCCATCCCCCACCTTCGAGGCATTGGCCTGGCTGAAACTCGTCGCCGCGGGCCGGCGTCATCCGGTCTTCGGAGATCCCGGGGCGAGTGCACGGTTCGCGATGCGCGAACCCGACGTGGCCATGCTCAGCACGGTCGTGTCGGCTCCGCATGCCGGCTACACCCCTGACTTCCTGACGCCCAAGCCGCCCGCAGACCGCAACGCAGACGCGCTGGACAACCAGCTCGAACTGATCCGGGCCACGCCGCAGAACCGGATCGCCGACGAGATCGACGAGCGATACATGGGCCATGCCTCGCCGCCTCAGGTCCGCAGCGCGCTGGACTCCGGAACCTTTGCCAGCCGGGCCGTGAGCGGCCTGCGCGCGTTCTGGCGGCATGCCGTCGCCGACCGCTGGGACAGCATCGCCACGGCACTGGCCATCGATGTCCTCGACCGCTCCGCGGCGATGTCGGCAGGCGGCGTCGGCACGGTCCTGCAGTCGCTCGACCCGACGATGGACTGGGACGGGGAGGAACTGCGCATCGATTCGCCGTGGAGCATGCACTCGCGGTTCACCGACAACGAGCTCGTCCTCACACCGTTCGCCCTCGGCTGGCCGAGGCTGTGGCTCCAGCTCGAGGACACCGACGACGCCACCGTCTTCTATCCGGCCAACGGGATCGGAGCGGCGGTCGGGCGGCGGAGGAGGCCGGGCCTGCCCCGCCTGCTCGGAAGCACCCGCGCCAGGATCCTGGAGGACCTCGCGCTTCCACGATCGACGACGGAGCTCAGCGAACGGCATCGACTCACCCAGGCGACGGTGTCGTATCACCTCGGCGTTCTGCACGACGCCGGACTGGTCACACGTAGCAGACACCGTCGCGTCGTCCTGTATCGCCGCAGCGAACAGGCCGCGAGTCTGCTCGGGCAGCCCGCGACCGCCTCCTGACGGCGGTCAGGCGTCGATGCGGGCGCGGTCGAGCTGGGCCGCCCCGGCGACGATGAAGTCCTTGCGGGGGGCGACGTCGTTACCCATGAGCAGCTCGAAGACGCCGTCGGCCGCCTCCGCATCGGTGGCATTGATACGCCGCAGCCGCCTGGACCGCGGGTCCATCGTGGTCTCGGCGAGCTGGTCGGGATCCATCTCGCCCAGCCCCTTGTAGCGCTGGGGCGGCTGCTTGTACCTCACCTGCCGGCGGTCGAGCTCTCGCATCGTGCGCTGCAGTTCGGCGTCGGTGTAGGTGTAGATGTACCGCTCCTGCCCCTTCCGTGGGTCGGACAGTTCGATCCTGTGCAGCGGCGGCATGGCGGCGAACAGCCGCCCGGCCTCGACGAGCGGGCGCATGTAGCGGAAGAACAATGTGATCAACAGCGTGCGAATGTGCGCACCGTCGACATCGGCATCGGTCATCAGCACGATCTTTCCGTACCTGGCCTGGCCGAGCTCGAAGCTCCGACCGCTCCCGGCGCCGACGACCTGGATGATCGCGGCGCACTCGGCGTTGTTGAGCATGTCACCGACCGACGCCTTCTGGACGTTGAGGATCTTGCCCCGGATCGGCAGCAGCGCCTGGTACTCGGCGTCGCGAGCCGCCTTGCCCGTCCCCAGCGCAGAGTCACCCTCGACGATGAACAACTCGGAGCGGTCCAACGCACCGGAGCGACAGTCGACCAGCTTGGTCGGCAATGCGCTGGTCTCGAGTGCGTTCTTGCGACGCACCGTCTCCTTGTGCAGCCGCGCCGCGACGCGCGCCTTGGCAGCCGCGACGACCTTCTCGAGCACGGCCGTGGCCTGGGCCTTGTGGCCTCGCTTGGGACTGGTGAGCTGGGCCACGAGTTGGCGCTCCACGACACGCGCCACGATGCCCCGCACCGCGCTCGTGCCGAGCACCTCCTTGGTCTGGCCTTCGAACTGAGGCTCGGCCAGCCGAACGGTGACGACAGCGGTGAGGCCCTCGAGGGCGTCGTCCTTCTCGATCTTGTCCTCGCCCGCCTTGAGCCGCCGTGAATTGCTGCGGATCAGGTCGCGCAGGGCCTTGAGCAGGCCCTGCTCGAAGCCGGCGACATGGGTGCCGCCCTTGGGCGTGGCGATGACGTTGACGAACGAGCGCAGCTCGGTGTCGTACCCGGCTCCCCAACGAAGCGCGACGTCGACCTCGCACTGGCGCTCCACGCTGCGCGAGGTCATGTGTCCAGCGTCGTCGAGCACGGGCACCGTCTCGGTGAACGACTCCGTGCCGTGCAGCCGCAGGACGTCGCTGACCGCCGGATCGGCGGCGAGGAACCCGACGAACTCGGCGATGCCACCGTCGTGGCGGAACCGGCGCTCGTCCGGTTCACCGCCGGTGTCCACCCGGCGATGGTCACGCAGGACCAGTACGAGACCGGGGACCAGGTAGGAGGTCTGCCGGACCCGGGTGACGAGCTCGTCGAAGGCGTAGGAGGCCTCGCGCAGGAAGATCTGCGGATCGGCCCAGAACCGGATCCGAGTGCCGGTGACACCCTTGCGAACCCTGCCGGTGACCCGCAGCTCGGAATGGTCGGTGAACGGTGTGAAGGCGGCGTCGGGTCCGTCCGCGTCGTAGACTCCTGGCTCGCCGCGGCGGAAGGACATCGCGTAGGTCCGGCCGTCGCGGTCGACTTCGACGTCGAGCCGGGCGGCGAGCGCGTTGACCACGCTGGCGCCCACCCCGTGCAGACCTCCGGATGCGGCGTACGAGCCACCGCCGAACTTGCCACCGGCGTGGAGCTTGGTGAACACGACCTCGACACCGGACAGGCCCGTGCGCTGGTGGACGTCGACCGGGATTCCGCGCCCGTCGTCGCGGACCTCGACCGACCCGTCGTCGTACAGGGTGATCTCGACAGTGGAGCAGGCACCGGCCAGCGCCTCGTCGACGGCGTTGTCGATGATCTCCCACAGGCAGTGCATGAGGCCCCGGGAGTCGGTCGAGCCGACGTACATGCCGGGTCGCTTGCGCACCGCCTCGAGGCCTTCGAGCACGGACAAGTGGCGGGCGGTGTAGCCGCCACCGGCGGTCACCCGTCGTGGCGACCTGCGGGTGCCCAGCGGCAACTCGGCCGGCACTGCGGACACGTCGGCTCTCCTGTTCGCGCACGGGATCGCTCGACCGTGCGATGCCAGGGTAGTCGGCGGTGGACATCGCTTCGGCTGTGCCGCGCCGCTCCGGGTGTCAGACATCTCGCTTCGCTCAGAGCGAAGCGCCTGTGCATGAGGTCTCCGGAACAGGACGGGTCTGTTTTCATGTTCTACGAGACAACGAAGAGCACCCGAGAGGAGCACCGTGACCACTGCCGTCGTCAGCCCACTCAAGGCGGTCGACCGCTGCGATCGCTGCGGCGCTCAGGCATACATCCGCGTCGTCCTGGCCGGCGGTGGCGACCTGCTGTTCTGCGGCCACCACGGGCGGCGTCACGAGCCCAAGCTTCGTCCACTCGCCGTCGAGTGGCACGACGAGACCGACCGACTGATCGACACTCCCGCCACGGCAATGGCCGACGAGCGCTGAATCTGAACCCACGACACGGCGAAGGGCCCCGGCCACTGGTCGGGGCCCTTCGTCATTTCCTGGCACGATGCCGTCCGTGGAGCCCATCGGACTGGTCCTGGTCGGCACGGCGATCGTGCTCGGCCTGGTTGGCATCGTGCTGGTGTTCTTCCCGGGCCTGCTCTTGGTCTGGGGCGCGGTCGCGGTCTGGGCCCTGGTCGAGCGCAGTGCCCTCGCGTGGGGGGTCTTCGTCCTCGCCACCGCACTCGCGGTCGCCGGCACCGTCGTCAAGTATCTGCTCCCGGGCCGCCGGATGCGTGACGCCGGCGTGCCGACGCGCAGCATCGTCGTCGGTTCGCTGCTCGGCATGGTCGGCTTCTTCGTCATCCCCGTGGTGGGGCTGTTCGTCGGCTTCGTCCTCGGCGTCTACCTGGCCGAACGGGTACGGCTTCCCAGAAACGCCGAGGCGTGGCCATCGACCGTCCACGCTCTCAAGGCGGTCGGCCTGTCGATCCTCATCGAGTTGCTCGCCGGGCTGCTCATCGCCGGTGCCTGGTTGCTCGCCGCGATCGTGGGCTGAGGTCGCTCTCACTGCCGGTGGACGATCGTCGCCGACGCCTGTGCGGCGGCCAGGACGACGACCTCAGCCACCTGGACGTGCACCGGGCGGCTGACCACCCACACGACGGTGTCGGCGATGTCGGCACCGGTCAGCGGATCCAGACCCGCGTAGACGGCTCCGGCGCGCTCGGCATCCCCGCCGAAGCGCACCATGGAGAACTCGGTCTCGACCAGGCCGGGCTGTATGCCCGAGACCTTCACGCCGGAGCCGACCACGTCCATCCGCAGGCCCGTGGTGATCCGGTCGACCGCGGCCTTGGTCGCGGAGTACACGGCCCCGTTGGGATACGTATCGCGGCCCGCGATCGAGCCGATGTTGACGATGTGGCCGCGGCCGCGCGCGAGCATCCGGGGCAGCACGGCGTGGGTGACGTTGAGCAGACCCGTCAGGTTGGTCTCGATCATCCGGTCCCAGTCGTCCGGCTCGTTGTCCGGCAGTGGGCCGAATCCGGCGGCGAGGCCTGCGTTGTTGACCAGCACGTCGACGTCGGCCCAGTCCGGGGGCAGCCCGCCGATGGTGGCGTCGACCGCCGATCGGTCTCGTACGTCGACCTCGACCGGCAAGGTCGGCACGGACAGCGCGTCGGCCAGCTCCTCGAGCCGTTCATGCCTTCGCGCGGCCAGCACCAGCCGGGACCCCTCTTTGGCGAAGGCTTCCGCGCAGGCGCGGCCGATCCCGCTGGACGCGCCGGTGATCAGCACGCATGCGTCGCGCAGGTTCGCGGTATCCATGTCAGTTCAGGCCGGTTGTCTGGGCAATGTGCATGGTCGGGTGCCTTCCGGTCGAATCTGCGGCCCCACGACCCTACGCTGGCAGCGCGCCTGCCCAATGCTCGGGATCAGCCAACCGACAGTCTGATCAGTCTTGACAAGATAAGTCGTCGGTGCGAGGGTTGAACGGCCAGCGCGGCCGGTCAGCGACCGACCGCCTACAGACCCGACAACACACCGAGGAGACACGATGAGGAAGATCGTCGCAGGGCTGTTCATCTCCCTGGACGGCGTCGTCGAGGCGCCGGAAACCTGGCACTTCCCCTACCTCAACGACGAGATGATGCAGGTGGTCGGATCACAGATGGCCGAGGCTGACACCATGCTTCTCGGCCGCGTGACCTACGAGGAGTTCGCGAGCTACTGGCCCCACCAGGACAGCGATGTCGAGATGGCCGACTTCATGAACAGCACCCCCAAGCTCGTCGCCTCGACCACCCTGGACACGGTGGACTGGCAGAACTCGACGCTGATCAAGGGCGATGTTGCCGAGGAGCTCGCCGAGCTGAAGAAGCGGCCCGGCAAGAACATCTCGATCACCGGCAGCCCCACGCTCGTCCGGTCGCTGCTGCGGGACAACGTGCTCGACGAACTCCAGCTGCTGGTCCACCCGATCGTCGTGGGCATTGGCAAGCGCCTCTTCGACGACGAGTCCGGCCGGATCCCGCTGAACCTCGTGAGGTCCTCGACGTTCAGCACCGGCGTACTCTCCCTCACCTACACGCCTGTGAACGCACCAGCGCCGAGCTGAAGGGCCGAGCCATGGGCAGCAAGACCGTTGCCGAGAAGCTCCAGATCAAGCCGAATACGACCGTCTGGTCCTCCGATCCGGCGCAGCTCGGTCTCGTCGAGCCGCTACCCGAGGGTGTCGAACTTGTGGACGACCTGGGCCATGCGACGACCGCACTCGTCTTCGCTCCGGACTCTGATTCGCTGCGCTCTTTTCTCGCGGCCCACGAGGGGGAACTCATGCGCCCGGACGTGTTCTGGGTCGCCTACCCCAAGGCGAACCGGGCGGACATCAACCGCGACACCCTGTGGCCGATCCTCGCCGAGCACGGCCTGCGGCCGATCACGCAGGTGGCGGTCGACGACGTCTGGTCCGCGCTGCGCTTCCGCCCGCTAAACGAAGGCGAACCACCGTTCACCGGTGGACGATGATCAGAGCGGGCGGCCCGACCGACCGGACGGTTTGGTCATCCAGCCAGTGTCACCTGGGCGTTCGGGTGCGAGTTCCCGCATCGTTCCTGTCCGTCGGGCCGCTGGTCCGCCTTCTCGATGGCCAGCGCAGCAGCGGCGCACGACGGGCATACTGGCCCGGTACCGACTCGGCTCCAACGCAGAATCAAGGCTCCCGAGTGTCCGATGAGCGGCGAGGCGCGCACCACTGACCGTAGCCGTGCGGCCTCATCGCCGTCGCGGCCAACTCCGATCTCGTAGCTCGGACACCGCCTCGTCAACCAGGCTCGTTGGGGCCGACGAGCGCGAACCGTCGAGGATGACCTGAGTACGCGGAGTGCTTGTCCGCTCGAGGGTGTCGGCCGGGTTTGCCTCCTGTGATCGAGGTGGTGCGCCTGGCCAGCCGGTGACGACGGCAACCACTCCGGCAACTCGGCGGCACCGGCCCCGTTCCGGTGACCGCCGGCACAGGGGCGCCATTTCTTACCTCACAGACCGCTCGCGGAGCAGCGCGCCC
>DATFBR010000020.1:0-4408 GCA_035253685.1 Jiangellaceae bacterium | reverse complement strand
TCGATCCGCCGACGGAGGCGCTGGTCGGGTGTGATGCCGCGACCGGCAGGCGCGACCGGAAGCACTGAGGGGATCGCCTCGTAGCCGTGCAGGCGCGCCACCTCCTCGACCAGGTCGAACGGGTCGGTGAGATCCGGCCGCCACGTCGGCGGGACCACGGAGAGCCGCCTCCCCTCCAGCGGCGTCACCCGTCCGCCGACGGCGGCGAGCCGGCCCGCGACCTCCTCCGGTGCGTAGGCGACCCCCACGACCTGCCCGGGCAGGTCGCTGTCGATCTCGATCGCCGGCGGCTCCGGCAGCGATCCCACGATAGTGACGCCGGGCTCGGCCGTCGCGCCGCCGAACTCGACCAGCATCTCGGCCACCCGCGCGGCAGCGACCGCCGGCAGGGCCGGGTCGACGCCTCGCTCGAAACGCTTCGAGGCCTCGCTGGGCAGCTTGTGCCGCCGGGCCGTGCGGGCGATGCCGGTCGCCTCGAAGTGCGCCGCCTCCACGACGATCGCTCGTGTCGACGAGCCCATCTCCGTGCTCTCACCGCCCATGACGCCGGCCAGTCCGATCGGGCCGGTGTCGTCGGTGATGAGCAGGTCGTCGGGGTCGAGGTCGCGAACCGCACCGTCGAGCGTGGTGAGCTTCTCACCGGGCGCCGCACGCCGCACGACGATCGGTCCAGTCAGCGCGTCGCGGTCGAAGCCGTGGATCGGCTGCCCGAGCTCGAGCATCACGTAGTTGGTGACGTCCACGGCCAGTGAGATGGGTCGCATGCCCGCCAGCTGTATCCGCCGCTGCAGCCATCGCGGACTGCTGAGGTCCACGTCGAGGTCGGTGACGGTTCTCGCGACGTAGACCGGGCACCGGTCGATGTCGTCCACGACCACCGGGTAGCCCGGACCGGCCCCCGCCTCCGCCCGCGCATGGCGGCCCGGTCCGAGCCCGGGGTCGTGCAGGGGAACCCCGTACGCCGTCGCGACCTCGCGGGCCACCCCGCGGATGGACAGGCAGTACCCGCGGTCGGGCGTGACGGCCATGTCGAGGACCTCGTCGCGCAGGCGCAGTACCTGCGTGGCGTCGTCGCCGGGCGAGCCCTCCTCGGGGCGCAGCACGATGATGCCGGTGTGATCGTCGCCGAGCCCGAGCTCGCGGGCGGAGCAGATCATCCCGTCGGAGGTGTGCCCGTAGGTCCGGCGGGCGCTGATCGCGAACCCACCGGACAGCACGGCGCCCGGCATCGCCACCACGACGAGATCGCCGGCGGCGAAGTTGTGCGCTCCGCAGACGATCCCTCGCGGCTGGTCCGCGCCGACGACGTCGACCTGGCACCAGCGGATGGTCTTGCCGTTGGAGTGGGTCTCGTCGGCGAACTCCAGCACGCGTCCGACGAGCAGGGGCCCGCTGACGTCGGCCCCCGCCTGGTGGATGGTCTCGACCTCGAGGCCCGCGCGGACCAGGCGGGCGGCGATGTCGCGCGCGGACTCGTCCGGGGCCAGCTCCACGTGCTCGCGCAGCCACGACACGGGAACACGCATCAGATCTCCATCCCGAACGCGCCGGCGAAGCGGACGTCGCCCTCCACCAGGTCGCGCATGTCCTCGACGCCGTGCCGGAACATCAGCGTGCGCTCCAGGCCCATGCCGAACGCGAAGCCGGTGTACCGCTCCGGGTCGATGCCGCAGGCCACCAGCACGCGCGGGTTCACGACCCCGCAGCCGCCCCACTCGATCCAGCCCTCGGACGAGCACGTCCGGCACGGCCGGTCCGGGTCGCCGACGGACGCGCCTCGGCAGACGAAGCACTGCAGGTCCATCTCGGCACTGGGCTCGGTGAACGGGAAGTACGACGGCCGCAGCCGGGTGGTGATGCCGTCACCGAACATGGCGGCCGCGAAGTGGTCCAGCGTGCCCTTGAGGTGGGCCATGGTGATGCCCTCGTCGACGGCCAGTCCCTCGACCTGGCTGAACACCGGCGTATGGGTCGCGTCGAGCTCGTCGGTGCGGAACGTTCGCCCGGGGCAGATCACGTAGATGGGCGGTGGCCGTTCGAGCATCGTCCGTGCCTGCACCGGCGAGGTGTGGGTGCGCAGCACGAGCCCGGACTGCTCGGACTCGACGAAGAACGTGTCCTGCATCGACCTGGCCGGGTGGTCCGGCCCGATGTTCAGGGCGTCGAAGTTCAGCCACTCGGCCTCGACCTCGGGTCCTTCGGCCACCTCCCAGCCCATCGCCACGAACACGTCCGCGACCCGTTCCTGGATCGTCGTCAGCGGGTGCCGGGCACCTCGGGGCGTCCGCTCCCACGGCAGCGTGACATCGGCGGCCTCGTCGACCAGCACCCGCTCGTCGCGTTCGGTCTCTAGCACGGCCTGGCGAGCCGCGACCGCGTCGGCGACCTCGCGTCGCGCTGTCCCGACCCGTTGGCCGGCCTCCTTGCGCGCCTGCGGTGGCAGCGCTCCGATCTCCCGATTGGCGAGTGCCAGCGGTGACCGGTCGCCCGCGTGGGCGAGCCGAGCCTCCTTCAGGGCGGCCAGGTCACCTGCGCCACCGATGGCGGCCAGTGCTTCGTCGCGCATCCGGGCCACCTCGTCGGGGTGCAGCGGCGTCACCTCGACCGGGTCGTATTCACTGTTGGGCGCGGACATCTTCCTGGCTGCTCCGGGCGTCGCGTCGGCGGTCGCGCCCGAGTCTAGGAGGCCCGGCGGTCACGCCGTCGTGCACGTGCCGACGCGTACAGGCAGACGGCGGCCGCGGCTGCGAGGTTGAGGCTCTCGGCTCGCCCGTGGATGGGAATCCGGACGATCTGGTCGGCCAGCGCGCGGACGTCCTCGGGCAACCCCGAAGCCTCGTTGCCGAACAGCCACGCCGTCGGCCTGCTGAGTATGCCGTCGTCCTCGGCGCGGTCCAGGTCGGTGGCCGCGGCACCGTCGGCCGCCAGGACGGACATGCGCCGGCCCCGCAGGGCCCGGACGGCCTGGGCCGGCGGTACGCCGGCGACGACCGGAAGGTGGAAAAGGCTGCCCGCCGAGGCGCGCACGCACTTGCCGCCGTGCGGGTCCACCGAGTCGCCGGCGATGATCACAGCATTCGCCCCCGCCGCATCGGCGCAGCGGATCACGGTCCCGGCGTTGCCCGGATCACGCACCTCGACCAGGACCGCGACCGAGGTGGGCTGCCCGGCCAGCGCTTCGTCGAGGCCGACCGTCACCTGCCGGCAGACCGCCACGAGGCCTTGCGGCGTCACCGTCTCCGACAACGACGCCACCGCCGCCTCGTCGGCCAGCTGCACCTGCACGGGAGCGCTGGCGATCATGCCGTCGTGCCGCGACGCGGCCTCTGGCGTGGCGAACAACTCGACGAGCAGGTCGGGCCGGGCGACTGCCTCCGCGACGGCCTGCGGGCCCTCGACGAGGAACAGCCCGGCCTTCTGCCTGGCGGCCCGGCGGCGCAGCTTGCGCGCCACGCGCACGCGTTCCGACCGTACCGTCAACACGCCGGCGCACCTCGTTGTCTCACTAGAGCCGCACCCGCCCTGACAAAGCCAGCCGGGCCCGACCTGTCAGGCCGGACAACTCGCCGGCCGCGGGGAACGCGGTCGCCCGCCCTGACAACTCCGCTCGGCCACACCTGACAGGCCGGACAACTCGCCGGCCTCGGACAACTCCGGCCGGCCCCGTAGCGGGCGCGTCAGGCCGCCGGGGCGTTGCGATCGGTCGGCAGCGCAGCCCGGGCGGTCTCGACCAGCGAGGCGAAGGTCGCGGGGTCGTTGACGGCGAGGTCGGCCAGGATCTTGCGGTCGACCTCGACCTCGGCCAGTCGCAGGCCCTGGATGAACCGGTTGTAGGTCAGGCCGTTGGCGCGAGCGGCGGCATTGATCCTGGTGATCCACAGCTGGCGGAAGTCGCCCTTGCGCTGCTTCCGGTCCCGGTAGGCGTAGACGAGGGAGTGGGTGACCTGCTCCTTCGCCTTGCGGTACAGCCGGGACCGCTGACCCCGGTAGCCGCTGGCCTGCTCGAGGACCTCACGGCGCTTCTTGTGGGCGTTGGCCGCCCGCTTCACGCGTGCCACTGGAACTCCTTGCTAGATCGGGCCGGCACGGCCCGGGTACGTCGTCGTTACTTGCCGAGCAGCTTCTTGATGCGCTTGGTGTCGGCCGTCGAGACCGTGGTGAGGCCGTCGAGGCGGCGGGTCCGGGTCGACGGCTTGTGCTCGAAGTTGTGGCGACGGTTGGCCTTCTGGCGCAGGATCTTGCCGCCTCCGGTGATGCGGAACCGCTTGCTGGACCCGCTGTGCGTCTTCATCTTCGGCATGACTGCCGCGCTCTCCCTCGTTCGTGTCTCGTGCTCAGGTGTCGGTCTGCTTCGCGGCGGACTTCGCCGCAGCGGCGGCGGCCCGGCTGGCGGCCCGCTCGTCGCGCT
>DATFBR010000019.1:0-5111 GCA_035253685.1 Jiangellaceae bacterium | reverse complement strand
TGCCGATCGTGTGATGGACATCCATCCGTTGCGCGATCGCGACCTTCGTTCCCACGCCGTCCGTGCTGGTCGCCAGCAACGGCCGCCGGTACGACGCCAGAGCCGATGCGTCGAACAGCCCGGCGAACCCACCGACGTCCCCGACGACCTCCGAGCGGCGCGTCGTCGCGACCCATTTCCGCATCAGCTCGACGGCCCGGTCGCCGGCCTCGATGTCGACGCCGGCGGCCGTGTACGGCGTCTTGGCCGGATCGCCATGAGCCACCGTCGCAGGTTATCCGGACCCGCACTTGTGGTGGGTTTCGCACGTCATCCCATGACCTGAGACGTGCCGATCCCACCACAAGATGGGACGGGTGGGGATGCCCTGTCCGGCGGCCTAGGGGCGGGTGAGGCATCCCACCACTGGGACGGGCGGGGATGCCCTGCCCGGCGGCCTCAGGGGCGGGTGAGGCATCCCACCACGAGATGGGACGGGTGGGGATGTCCTGCCCGCGCGGCCTCAGGGGCGGGTGAGGGCGTCAGCCGCGCCGGCGGGGAGCCCGGTCGCGACACCTTCCACGTCGACCCGGTCCCGCACCACCACCGGGCCGGACGCAATCGGCAGCTCCGTCTGTTCGAGCACGTCCTTGCCCAGGTGCACGGAGTCGGGCAGCTCCACCGGATACACGCCGTCGAAGCACGCCCGGCACAGCCGGCTCATCGGGACCGTGGTGGCGTCGACCAGACCCTCCAGCGAGACGTAGCCCAGTGAATCGGCGCCGATGGAGCGGCAGATCTCCTCGGTGGACAGGCCGGGCGCGATGAGCTCGGCACGGGTGGCGAAGTCGATGCCGTAGAAGCACGGCCATGCAACCGGAGGGCTGGAGATGCGCACATGTACCTCGCGGGCACCAGCCTCGCGCAACATCCGGACCAGTGCGCGCTGGGTGTTGCCGCGCACGATGGAGTCGTCGACGACGACCAGCCGGCGACCGTCGACGATCTCCCGCAGCGGGTTGAGCTTGAGCCGGATCCCGAGCTGACGGATCGTCTGTGACGGCTGGATGAACGTCCGGCCGACGTAGGAGTTCTTGACCAGGCCGAGGCCGTACGGAATGCCCGACTCCTCCGCGAACCCGACGGCCGCGGGGGTCCCCGACTCGGGGACGGGGATCACCAGGTCCGCCTCGACGGGATGCTCGCGGGCGAGCCGGCGGCCCACGTCGACCCGAGTCGCGTGGACCGAGCGGCCGCCGATGTGGGTGTCGGGTCGGGCCAGGTAGACGAACTCGAACAGGCAGCCCTTGGGATCGGCGTCGGCGAACCGGCGGGTGCGCAGGCCGGCCTCGTCGATCGCCACGAGCTCGCCGGGCTCCACCTCACGGACGAACGCCGCACCGACGATGTCCAGTGCCGCCGTCTCGCTCGCCACGACCCAACCACGCTCGAGCCGGCCCAGAACGATTGGCCGGATGCCCTGTGGGTCGCGTGCCGCGTACAACGTCGACTCGTCGGAGAAGATCAGCGAGAAAGCGCCACGCAGACTCTGCAGCACGTTGACGGCCGCCTGCTCGAGCGTCGTGTCGGGATCGGCTCCGAGCAGGGCCGTGACCAGCGCGGTGTCGGAGGTGTTGCCGTAACGCAGTTCACCCACCTGGGTGCCCACCTGCTGCCGTACCAGGTCGAGGAGCGCCGCGGTGTTCGTCAGGTTGCCGTTGTGGGCCAGGGCGACGGTGCCGGTGGACGTCGCGCCAAGGGTCGGCTGGGCGTTCTCCCAGCGACTGCCGCCCGTCGTGGAGTACCGCGTGTGCCCGACGGCGACGTGACCCACCAGCGAGTTGAGCGTGGACTCGTCGAATACCTGGCTGACCAGGCCCATGTCCTTGTAGACGAGGATCTGCTGGTGGTTGCCGACCGCGATACCGGCCGACTCCTGACCGCGGTGCTGGAGCGCGTAGAGCCCGAAATAGGTGAGCTTGGCGACCTCTTCGCCCGGCGCCCAGACGCCGAAGATCCCGCAGGCGTCCTGCGGGTTCCGGTCGTGCGGATCGGTATCGTGCGTGAGGAGACCGTCGCCGCGCGCCACGGGCACGAGTGTACGGCGGTTGGGGTCGCCCGCCGGGCACGGCGGCGCCGCCGAGGAGCTAGCGTCGGTACTCGGCGGCGAGGCGATCGAGCAGCAGCGTCTCGGCCAGGCAGACCTTGGCGAACTGGCCGAGGTGCAGGCTCTCGTCGACGCCGTGGGCACGTGAGTCCGGGTCCTCGACGCCCGTGACGAGGATCGCCGCATCCGGAAAGGCACTCGCGAACTCGGCGATGAACGGTATCGAACCGCCGAGTCCGACCTCCGCCGCCGGCCGACCGAAGGCCTCCTCGAACGCCCGCCGAGCGGCGTCGTAGGCCGCGTTGCGCGTGTCGAGCTCGCTCGGTGCCGCGAGGGAGCCCTCCGTGATCGTCACCTCCGCTCCGAACTCGGCATGCGATCGCAGGTGTTCGGTCAGGGCATCCATGGCGACGCGGGGACTCTGCCCTGGACCGAGCCGGAGGCTCACCTTCGCTCGCGCCGAGGGGATCAGCACGTTGGCGGCATCGGCGACGCGGGTGGCGTCGAGGCCGACCACGGACAGTGCGGGCCCGGTCCACAGCCGGTCACCGATCGAGCCGCTGCCGGACAGCTCGACACCGTCCAGCACACCCGCCTCGGCACGGTAGCGCTCCTCCGAGTAGTCGACGTCGTTTGCCGTGCGGCGGACCAGGCCGGGCACCGCCACGTCGCCGTGCTCGTCGTGCAGCGTGGCGAGCAGCCGGCACAGCGAGGTCAACGCGTCGATCACCGGGCCGCCGAACATGCCCGAGTGCACGGCCTGCTCGAGGACCTTGACGTCGACGTAGCAGTCCACGTGACCACGCAGGCTGGTGGTGAGCGCCGGCGTGTCGAGGGTCAGGTTGACCGAGTCGGCGGCGACGATCACATCGGCGGGAAGCCTGTCGCCGTACGTCGCGAGGAACTGCGCGAGCGTCGGGGAGCCGTCCTCCTCCTCGCCCTCCACGAACAACGTGACACCGACCGGCGGTCGGCCGCCGTACGCGCGAAGCGCCGCAACATGGGCCATGACGCCGGCCTTGTCGTCCGCGGCTCCTCTGCCGTAGAGGCGCCCGTCCCGTTCGGTCGGCTCGAAGGGAGGGCTCGTCCACTCGGCGACGTCACCCGTCGGCTGGACGTCGTGATGCGCGTAGAGCACTACCGTCGGTGCACCGTCCGGCGCCGGCCACTGCGCGATCACGGCCGGTGCGCCATCGGGGACGGAAAGGATCTCTACTGCGGCGGCACCGGCGTCGCGCGCCAGGTCCGCCACGGCCTCGGCGGAGGCGAGCACGTCCGCGGCTGCGCGGGGATCCATCTCGACGCTCGGGATCCGGACCAGCCGCTCGAGATCTGCGCGGACCGAGGGAAGCACGCGTTCGACTGCGGTACGGAGATCGGTCACGTGCCCGGACTCTAGTCGCGGCCGCGAAAGTCCGCTGGAACCGCCCTCGTCCGGTTGCTCTCTCGGACCGTTGACGTAATCCTATTATCCAGCTAACGTCATTATCCTCATGCCGACGAGGACGCGACTGACCCGCGCCGAGAGCAAGGCCCGAACGCGCTCGGCGCTGGTCGACGCGGGCCGGCGAGTGTTCCTCGAGCGTGGCTATCACGGTGCCACGCTCGAGGCGGTTGCCGACGCCGCAGGCTTCTCGACCGGCGCCGTCTACTCGGCGTTCGACGGCAAGTCCGATCTCTTCCTTGCCGTTCTCGACGCCCGCGTCGCGGACCGCGCTCGTCAACTCGCCCGTGCGGGCGCGAGCGCGGCGTCCGCCGCAGAGCAGGGTGCCGACTTGGCGCGCGAGTTCACTGCGGTGAGCAAGCAGGAACGTAACTGGTCACTGCTGGTGATCGAGTTCTGGGTACATGCCGCGCGTGACCCCGAGCTCCGACGCCGGTTCGCCCGGCGTCACGACGCCCTCAAGGCTGCGATCGGCCAGGTCTTCGACCAGATGCTCGCCCGCACCGGTGAACGGCTCTCGCTCGATTCGGACCAACTCGCCATGGCTGCGATCGCCCTGGGCAACGGCTTGACCCTGGAACGGCTCGCGAACCCCGACGGAGTCCCCGACGAACTGTTCCCGACGCTCGGCGCATTGATCATGGGTGGTCTCGCGGGCACGGCGCACGAAGGCGGTGGAACGTGACAACGGCACACACAGCGACCCGGGTCGCCGACATGGCGGCCGCGCTACGACGCTCCAGGGACCTCGACAGCCACGACGGTTGGTCGGCCTCGCAACTGCGAGAACACCAGGAATCGCGCCTGACCGACCTGGTCCGGCACGCTGTCGCCCACTCGGCGTTCTATCGAGAGCTCTACAGCGGCATCGACATCCGCGATGCGGTGCAGCTCGAGCGCCTTCCCAGCATCGACAAGACACTTCTGATGGAACGGTTCGACGATGTCGTCACCGACCCGCGCCTTCGGCTTGCGAGCCTCGAGGCACACCTGGACCGGCTGACCTCGGACGAGCTGTACCTCGGTGAATACCGCGTGGCGTCCACGGGTGGCAGCACCGGGCGCAAAGGCGTCTTCGTCGCCGATCGCACGGAGTGGCGGGACTATCTGGCCGGCCTGCTGCGGGTGAACGCGTACATGGGCCTGTGGCCCAGACTCCCGCGGCGGCGGAGGGTCGCGACCGTCGCTGCTTCGCGACCCCTCCACGTGACCTACCGGATGTCGCGAAGCCTCGACATCGGGCTGCACGTGGTCCGACGACTCGATGCCTCGGCGCCGGTCGAGCACCTGGTCGAGGCGCTCAACCGCCACCAACCCGAGTTCCTCTACAGCTACCCCTCGACGCTGTCGCTGCTCGCCATCGAGCAGCTCGAGGGTCGCCTGGACATTGCGCCCACGACCATCGTGTCCTCGGGCGAGACGCACACCGCCGACCTCGTGTCGACGATTCGGGCCGCCTGGGACGTGCCGTGGTTCCAGATCTACGGGACGACCGAGGTCCCGACGCTCGGCGCACACTGCTCCCACCACAGCGGCCTGCATCTGTTCGAGGACATGGCGATCGTCGAGGTCGTCGACGAG
>DATFBR010000018.1:0-10387 GCA_035253685.1 Jiangellaceae bacterium | reverse complement strand
TGTCGGCCGGCCGCACCGTCGACGCCGGCAACGCGAGCTCGCGGCGCAGGCCGGCGGCCGCCTCGGCCAGCGTGTCGAGCAAGAGCCCCAGCCGCGCGGTTTCGAGGCTACGGCCTTCGCGGCCGGCCCGGCGGGTCGCCTCCAGTGCCTGTTCGACCTCGGTCAGCCGGGCCCGCAGCCGGCGGGCCTCGGCATCCGCAGCTGCGCGGCCCGCTTCGGCGACGCTCACGGCGTGCGCCGACTCCGCGGCCATGTTCCGTCCGGCGTCCTCCGTGGCCACCACCCGGGTCCGTAGCTCGTTCAGCTGCCGCCGCAGCGTCGCGTTCTCGGCCTTGAGCCGGTCGATGTCGGCCTTGGCCCGCTCGCGGCCCTCCCTCGCCTCGGCCCGCACCGCCGACAGCTGCTCACGCAGCCGGACGGCTGCAGCGGCGTCGCGGGCCGCCCGGGCCTGGTCGCCGGTCCGGCGGGCCGAGTCCCCCGCAGCCGCCACCAGGTCCGTCCACCCCTCCGGGCGGAGCAGGAACGCCACCGTCGCCACGTCGGCCGGATCGGCCGCCGCCGGCGCCGCGCCCTCCGCGACGGCTTCGACCAACCCTGGATATGCGGTCCGGGCCGTCTCCAGCACGCGGGCACGGAACACCGGGTCGGCGTCCAGTGCGGCCGCGATGGTCGTTCCACCCAGCTTGGCCCGCTTGGCCGCGGCGAACCGGGCGATGGCCTTCAGCGACGGCGGCGTCTCGTCAGCAGCCAGTTCTCCGAGCACATCTGCGGCCAGGGCGATGACCCGCTGGCGAACGGTCTCGGGCAGTGTCGTCACGCGGTGTCCGCGCTCCTGCCGCCCGTTTCGGTGCCGCCGGCAGCGCGGACCTGGCTCGCATCGACGCGCTGGACGACCTCGACGGTGTCCGTCCCGGCACACCATCGGCAGCGCACCTGTTCGACGGCCTGGGCCAGGATCTCGGTCTCCTCGACTCTCGGCTCGCCGGCGAGATCGAGATGGACGTACTCGCGCACCCGGCTCGAGCGCACGACGTCGAACCGGGTCAGGTTGCCGCATCGCGTGCAGCGCCACCGGGTCGCCGGAGTCGGCATCGGCACCGGCACGATCGCCTCCTCGTCCATCTCGACGACTCACCCTAACTCGGTGATCATGTCGCCTCGACGGTCGCCTCCGGCGACGACGGCGAACGTGACGCCGCGAATGGTGAGCAGGATCGGCGGCGCGTCGTCGCCGCCGTGTCGGAGCCGGTGCCTAGCGTCGGGTGCGTGAGCTCGCCGGTGGTCGCCGTCCAGGGGACACTCGACGAGCTGGGCGACCCGCTGATCGCCACCACTTTCGTCGTCGTCGACCTGGAGACCACCGGCGGATCCCCGGGTGCGAGCGAGATCACCGAGGTGGGCGCGGTCAAAGTGCGCGGCGGCGAGGTGCTCGGCGAGTTCCAGACGCTCGTCAGCCCGGGCATGCCCATCCCACCGTTCGTCGCCGTGCTCACCGGCATCACCGACACCATGGTCGCCGCGGCGCCGCGCATCGACGCGGTGCTGCCGGCGTTCCTGGAGTTCTCGCGCGGCTGCGTCCTGGTCGCCCACAACGCGCCGTTCGACATCGGTTTCCTCACGAGGGCATGCGAGCGACTGGGACATTCCTGGCCGCGACCCCGCGTGCTCGACACGGCTCGGCTGGCCCGCCGGGTCCTGGCCCGGGACGAGGCCCATGACTGCAGGCTGTCCACACTGGCACGCATCTTCCGCGCCAGCACCATGCCGACCCACCGCGCCCTCGACGACGCACGCGCGACCGTCGACGTACTGCATGGACTGATCGAGCGGCTGGGCAATGTCGGGGTCCACACCGTCGACGAACTCGCCACCTGGCAGAGCATGGTCACGCCGGCGCAGCGCCGGAAGCGGTACCTCGCCGAGAGCCTGCCGCACGCACCCGGCGTGTACCTGTTCCTCGACGCACAGGGCGCCGCCCTCTACGTCGGCAAGAGCAAGGACATGCGGTCGCGCGTGCGCACGTACTTCACCGCATCCGAGACGCGCAACCGCATGACCGAGATGGTTGCCGTCGCCGAGACGGTCACGGGCATGACATGCGCCACGGCCCTCGAGGCGGAGGTGCGCGAGCTACGCCTCATCGCGGCGCGCAAGCCGCGGTACAACCGCCGATCGCGGTTCCCCGAGCGGGCCACCTGGCTCAAGCTCACCGTCGAACCCTTTCCACGGCTCTCGCTGGTCCGGGAGGTCAAGGCGGACGACGCGACGTACCTCGGCCCGTTCGGATCGCGCCGGCTGGCCGAGGCGGCCATGACCGCCGTCCACGAGGCGGTCCCCATCCGGCAGTGCACCGATCGCCTCTCGCCGACGCGACTGCGGTCGGCCTGCGCCCTGGCCGAGATGGGCCGGTGCGGTGCGCCGTGTGAGGGCGGTGAGACGGTCGCCGCCTACGGCCGGCATGTCGATGCCGTCCGGCTGGCATTCACCGCCGACCCGCACGAACTGGTCCGCCGGCTGCTGGCGCGCATCGAACTGCTCGCCGGCGCCCACCGCTACGAGGAAGCGGCGGTCCACCGCGACCGCATGTCGACTTTCGTCCGCACCGCCGCCCGGTCCCAACGGATCGCAGCCCTCGCCGCCGTGCCGCAACTCGCGGCAGCCCGCCGGCTCGATCCGGGTGGCTGGGAGCTGCATGTCGTCCGGCACGGTCGGTTGGTCGCGGCCGGCGCCACGCCGCCCGGAGCACATCCGCGCCCGTACCTCGACGCGCTCGTGGCCACAGCGGAAACGGTCGCGCCCGCTCCTCCGCCGCTGCCGGCCGCCACCGTCGAGGAGGCCGAGTGCGTCCTGCGCTGGCTGGAGATGCCAGGCACCCGCCTGGTCGAGGTCGACGGAGTATGGGCACTGCCGGCCGGCGGCGCCGGCGGGCTGGTCGGTCTGGTCGCAGCGGCCGACCTCGCCGACCGGGCCAGCCGTCCGTTCGACGACCGCCGCCGGCTCCGGCCGGTTCGCTGACCCCGGTGGCCACGACTTCCCGCACCTGCTGAGGGATGATCTCCGGGTGGTCATCCCCATCCACGACCAGAACCCCACCCGCAGACCTGCCTACGTCACTCGTGCGCTCGTCGCGGTCAACGTCGTCATCTTCCTGATCAGCCCGTTGGGGCTCGCCGGCCTGGGCGAGTCCGGAACCGAGGCGCTGTGCTCGGCTCAGGCGTTCTTCGACCGATGGGCGGCGATCCCGCAGGAGCTCACCACGGGCCGGCAGCTCCCGCTCGTGGTCGGCGATGCCGTCGTCGACCCGTCGGGTGCACCAGCGTGTCAACTCGTGCCGCCCGACTTCGACAAGGTGCCGCTGCTCTCGGCGGTGACCGCGATGTTCCTGCACGGCGGTTGGGCGCACCTGCTGGGGAACGTGTTGTTCCTCGCGGTGTTCGGCAACAACGTCGAGGACCGGCTCGGCCGGATCCGGTTCCTGTTCTTCTACTTCGCGTGTGGCATCGCCGCCACCTACGCGTTCGCGTTCACCGACGCCGACTCGCGATCGACGCTCGTGGGCGCGTCCGGTGCGATCGCCGGAGTGCTCGGCGCCTACATCGTCTGGTACCCGACAGCGCGGGTGATCAGCCTCGTGCCGATCCTGCTGTTCTTTCCTTTGCCGTTGCCGGCCTGGCTCGTCCTCGGCACCTGGTTCGTGGTCCAGGCCGTCTACAGCTTGGGCACCGGCATGGCCGCCGGTGAGGTCGCGTACGTCGCACACCTGGCCGGCTTCGTGGTCGGCCTGCTGTTCGCGCTCGCGCTCGGTCGGGGCGCTGAACGGCCGGATCCCAGGGGCCCGTACGGCATCGGACTGCGCTGAGCTCCGCCCCGGCCGTGCACCGGTAGTCTCGCCGCCGACCGTATCGATGCGAGGAGGGCCACGTGATCACCGCGATCGTCTTCATCGAGGCCGAGGTCGCGCGCATCCCCGAGGTTGCCGAACAGATCGCGGCGCTCGACGCGGTCAGCGAGGTCTACTCCGTGACCGGCGAGATCGATCTGGTCGCCATGGTGCGTGTGCGCGAACACCAGGAGGTGGCCGACGTCGTCGCCGACCGGCTCAACAAGGTGCCCGGCGTGCTGCGGACCGAGACCCACATCGCGTTCCGGACGTTCTCCAAGCACGACCTCGAAGCCGCCTTCGCCCTCGGGGCCGAGGACTCCGACTGATCGGTCATCGTCCCGGCGCTGCACACAACGACCGTCGGCCGGGGTCAGTGCAGCGCCACGGTCAGCAGCAGCACACTCGGCTCGAGAGCTTCGACGTCGTGGCGCTGCGGCGGCACCGCCACCAGGTCACCCGGACCGAGTTCGGCTCGCGAGTTCCCGGCACGGAGCACCACACGCCCGTTCAGGCAGAGCACGGATGCATCACCGGGACTCTTGTGCTCGCCCATGACCCGCCCCGCTGCGAGCGCAACGACCGTCTGCCGAAGCCGCGCTCCGGACCTGCCGTACACCGTGACGGAACTGCGCCCGCTGTCGGCCGTACCAGCAGCGGCCAGCTGGCCGGCGGCCAGCTCCGTGATCGACGCAACGTCCATGGACGTGATGGTGGCACGGAGTGTGACCACTCACCCGGGTGGTCGCGTTGCTGCAGCCGTGCGCGACGATGTCCGCGAGCCGAGGTGATGGGCATGGAGACGCAGCGACCCGTTCGCGCCCTGTGGTCGTGCCCTCGCTGCGGCCGGACGTTTGCCAACACCGGTCAGGTGCACGCGTGCGCCCGGCTCGGCGAAATGGAGACCCATCTCGCTGGCGCCTCGCCGGCAGTGCGGGCCACCGTCGATGCGTTCCTCGACGCCGTGACGGCGCTCGGCCCGGTCGAGGTCCTGCCGCAACGAACCCGCATCGCGTTGCACGTGCGGATGAGCTTCGCAGCACTGGTTCCCCGGACCAACTGGCTCGACGGCCACCTGGTGCTCACGCATCGGGTCGACAGCCCGCGCTTTCGCCGCGTGCAGGCCTACTCACCCAGGAACGTCGTGCACACCTTCCGGCTCACCTCGCCCGCGGAGGTCGACGACCAGTTCAAGGCATGGCTCGCCGAGGCCTATCGCGTCGGCCGGCAGGAGCATCTGCAGCGGCCGTGACCGGGCCAGCGGACCCGCTCAGTCGACGAGCCGGTACTCGCCTCGGTCCACATCGAGACGACGGCGCTGCGGCGGCAGCGGGCCGTCGCGAAGGTTCCAGCGCTCCACGACCATGTCTCCATCGGTCCAGGTGAGGACGGCGACGTTCCACATGGCTATCGCACACATCCGCCACTGTGCGCCGGGCTGCCACCCGCTCGAGGAGGCGACAGCCGCCGCCGTGGCGCGGCGCTGGCGCTCGTCGACCTCGACCACGAGGCCACGGGCCTTGAACTCCGGCTCGGGTGAGTCGGGCCGGATCAGTGCCGACTGGACGGTGATACGAGGGTCGCGGGACAGGTCGCGCACCTTGGCCGTCCTCGGAATCAGCGCCACCATGAGACGTCCGTCGACCACGTGCGCCTCGACCGGACTGATGCGTGGCGAGCCGTCCCTCCGGATCGTGCCCGCGAAGACGAAACCGAAGCGTTCCACGGCCCGGCGGGCGGACGCCATGAGCCTCGGAGCGAGCGCCTCGATGCCCGACCATTCCATGCCGTCTGTGTCCGGCACGTCCACAACGGTCACGATATGAGCCAGGGTGGCCGACGGCCCCCTTGGGTACAAGAAGGGCAAAGGTGGTGATGCCCAATGGCGACCACGACCCGTGGCCCACGCACGGCGGTCTGGACGACGCTCGCGATCGTGGCACTTGTCGCCATCGTGATCGCTTTGCTCGTCCTCTTCGAGGGCGGCGGCGGCGCGGGTGGCGGCGGCAGTCCCTACTGAGCCGCACAGGCGGCGACCCAGCGCACCAGCACGTCAGCAGCAGCGCCGGTGTCGATCGAGGCTGCAACCCGCGGCAAGGCGGCACCGAGCAGGTCGGTGAGCGAGCCCGCCACGCCGTCGTGAGCCACCAACGCGGCCGCTGCGTTGAGTAGCACCGCGTCGCGCACCGGGCCGGCCTCGCCGGCCAGCAGGCGACGGGCGACGCTGGCGTTGTGCTGCGGGTCTCCCCCACGCAGCGTTTCCGGCACGGCGGGGGGAATGCCCAGCGCCGACGGGTCGAGCCGCTCCTCGCCGACCTCGCCGTCGCGTACCACCCAGACCCGCGACGTCGTGGTGGTGGTGACCTCGTCGAGGCCGTCGTCGCCGCGGAACACCAGCGCCGAGACGCCGCGTCCGGCGAGAACCCCGGCGACGATCCCGGCCATCCGCGCGTCCGCGACTCCCACCGCCTGGGCGGCTGGTCGCGCCGGGTTGGCCAGTGGCCCGAGGAAGTTGAACGTGGTCGGGACACCGAGTTCGCGGCGCGGCACGGCGGCATGACGCAGCGCTGGATGGAACACGGGCGCGAAGCAGAACGTGATGCCCACCTCGTCGGCGATGCTCGCGACTCGGGAGGGTGGCAGGTCGAGCCGGACGTCCAAGGCCTCCAGCAGATCCGCGGCCCCGCAGGCCGAGGATGCGGCCCGGTTGCCGTGCTTGACCACCTTTGCGCCGGCGCCGGCCGCCACCAGTGCGGCCATGGTCGAGATGTTGACGGTGTGGGCACGGTCGCCACCGGTGCCGACGATGTCGACCGCGTGGCCCGGTACCGAGATCAGCGTGGCGTGTTCGTACATGGCCTGGACCAGGCCCTCGACCTCGTCGACGGTCTCGCCTTTGGCGCGGAGAGCGACGACGAAGCCGGCGATCTGTGCCGGCGTGGCGGAGCCGTTCATGATCTCGTCCATCGCCCAGGCGGTCGCCGCGGCCGGCAGATCGGCTCGGTCGAGGAGCGCGGACAAGACTGCGGGCCAAGACTGCGGTGCGGTCATCGGTGGCTCACGAGACGGCCGGCAGGGTGGCCAGGCGCCGGCGCATCAGACCGGCCACGGCCGTCGCGACGGCGACCGGGTCGAGCGGATGCGGGACCGCCGCCTCGGCCCGCGACCAGGTGGCGAGCCACGCGTCCTGCGGCCGGCCGATCAGCACGAGCACGGGCGGGCAGCGGTAGATCTCGTCCTTGATCTGACGAGCCAACCCCAGACCGCCGACGGGAGCCGCCTCGCCGTCGAGCACGACCACGTCGACACCGCCGGCGTCGAGGCTCCCGAGCACGGCGGGGGCTGTGGCGCACTCGGCGAACTCGACCCGCGGCAGGTCGGCCGCAGGGCGCCGCCCGACGGCCAGCCGGACCTTCTCGCGCGTGGTGCGGTCGTCGCTGTACACGAGGATGGTCATCGTCGACTCGGGCGTGCTCATCGGTGTCCCTCGCGATGCAGTCGTTCGGAGTCGTCCGTCGGTGCGGCCGAGCTGTCCGGCCCTGCGCGGATGCTACCGGTCGGCGGAGTAGCCGGCCGCGACGACTGCGGCCGGCAACACGCCGCGGGAGCCCGTTTACGGGGTCGGGGTGTGCTGACCGGCCGGGGTGGCCATAATGGCGCTCGTGGCTACGGCAACCGAGGTCGGATCGGCGCCGGCACCCGCCCCGGAGCGACCCAACCTGGTCTCGGTGGGCACCATCGTGTGGCTGTCCAGCGAGTTGATGTTCTTCGCGGCGCTGTTCGCCATCTACTTCACGCTGCGGTCCAACGCACCCGAGCTGTGGGAGACCCAGCCGGCCCTGCTCAACATCCCCTTCTCCACCGCCAACACCATCGTCCTGGTGTTGTCGTCGGTCACGTGTCAGATGGGTGTGCTGCGGGCCGAGCGCGGGCAGGTCGGCCGCACCGGACGCGTCTTCCAGGTGGGCTCCTGGGGTCTGCGCGAATGGTTCACGCTCACCTTCGTGATGGGAACCGTGTTCATCTCCGGGCAGGTCTACGAGTACGCGGAGCTGGTCCTGCACGAGGGCCTGAGCCTGTCCAGCGATCCGTACGGTTCGATCTTCTACCTGGCCACCGGGTTCCACGGCCTGCACGTCACCGGGGGCCTGATCGCCTTCCTCCTCGTGCTCGGACGCACGTTCGTGGCTCGCCGGTTCACCCAGGAGCAGGCCACGACTGCGATCGTCGTCTCGTACTACTGGCACTTCGTCGACGTCGTCTGGATCGCGCTGTTCCTGACCATTTACGTGATCAAGTGAACAGGAGCGCCGTGTCCGCCATCTCCTCCCGGCGCCGTCACCCCCTTGCGGCGATCGTCGTCCTGCTGCTCACGCTGATCGTCATCGGCAGTGCGTATGCGGCGTTCGCACCCGAGAGCAGCGCCGGGGCCAGGTCGGCGACGTCGACCCAGGTGGAAGAGGGCCGGAAGTTGTTCGCCATCGGGTGCGCGACCTGCCACGGCCTCAATGGCGAAGGGCAGGTCCGCGACGACGGCACCGTGCTGGGGCCCTCGCTGATCGGCGTCGGTGCGGCCGCGGTCGACTTCCAGGTCGGCACCGGCCGGATGCCGATGGCGGCCCCGGGGGCTCAGGCACCGGACAAGGAGGTCGCCTACACCGACGAGCAGATCGAGCAGCTCGCGGCGTTCGTGGCGTCGCTCGCTCCGGGGCCGGAGGTGCCAGACATCGACGAACTGGACATCGCGGCCGGCGACGTGGCCCGCGGCGGCGAACTGTTCCGCACCAACTGTGCGTCGTGCCACAACACCACCGGCCAGGGTGGTGCACTGACGTGGGGCAAGTACGCACCGAGTCTGACCGGCGTCGAAGCCAAGTACATCTACGAGGCGATGCTGACCGGACCTCAGTCGATGCCGGTCTTCAACGACGAAACGCTCGAACCGGAGGAGAAGCGCGACATCATCGCCTTCCTCCAGTCGATCGAGGACGAGCCCAACCCCGGCGGACTCGGCATCGGGCGCGGCGGACCGGTACCGGAAGGGCTGTGGGCGTGGCTGGTCGGCATCGGCGGACTCATCGGAGCCGCCATCTGGATCGGGACGAGGGCGTCGTGAGCACCCACGAGAGCACCGACAGGTCCGGCCACGGGACCGACGTCGAAAAGATCCAGCACGCCCCCCCTCCCGTGCCCGCGACGGTCGCCGAGCCGATTCCGGACCCGGGTCTCGAGGAGCACGTCGACCGCCTCGCCGACACCGATCCCAGGGCCGAGCGGAGGGCCGAGCGGCAGGTCGCGGGTATGTTCGCGCTTGCCGCCTTGCTCGTCGTCGGCTTCGTCGTCGCCTTCTTCGTCTTCCAGATCGAGGTCGACGGCAATGTCGTCGCCGCGGTGCGCGACTCGAACCTTGCCCTCGGACTCACGCTGGGCCTGGCCCTGTTCCTCATCGGCGCCGGCGCCATCCACTGGGCCAAGAAGCTCATGACCAGCCACGAGGTCAACCATGAGCGCCATCTGCTACGCAGCAGGGACGACGTCCGCGGTGCGGCCCTTGCCGACTACGAGCAGGGCGTCGAAGAGAGTGGGTTCGGCCGGCGCAAGATGATCCGCAACTCGCTGATCGGTGCCATGGTGTTGCTACCGCTGCCCGCCGTCGTCCTGCTGCGCGACCTCGGCCCGCTTCCCGGCGACAAGAAGGCGCATACGATCTGGGGCCCCGACGTGCGGGTCGTCCGGGACGACTCGTTCGAGCCGCTGCGCCCGACCGACCTCGAGATCGGTTCGCTGGTCAACGCGATGCCCGAGACCTTCGAGGACCTCCCCGAGACGGGGCCCGCGCGCATCAACGAACGCGCGAAGTCGCCGGTCATTCTCGTACGGATGGAGCCGGACGAGATCAGCGCCGCGGAAGGCCGCGAGAACTGGCACGTCGACGGCATCCTGGCGTACTCCAAGATCTGCACTCACGTGGGCTGTCCGATCAACCTGTACGAGCAGAACACGCATCACATCCTCTGCCCCTGCCACCAGTCCACGTTCGACCTCGCCGACAACGGCCGGGTGGTGTTCGGGCCTGCCGCCCGCAACCTGCCCCAACTGCCTCTTGCCGTCGACGACGAGGGATACTTGGTAGCGCAGAGCGACTTCACCGAGTCGGTCGGTCCGAGCTATTGGGGGCGTCGTCGATGAGCGCTGTCGTCAACGGTGCCGGCAAGGTCGTCGACTTCGTCGACCAGCGGATCACCGCGTCGAACTGGCTCAAGCGCAACATCCGCAAAGCCTTCCCCGACCACTGGTCGTTCCTGCTCGGGGAGATCGCGCTTTTCAGCTTCATCGTGCTGCTGCTGTCCGGCACGTTCCTGGCGCTGTGGTTCAAGCCGTCGATGACCGAGGTCATGTACGAGGGCGCGTACACCAACCTGCGCGGCATCCACATGTCCGAGGCGTTCTCGTCGACCCTTGATCTCTCGTTCGAGGTCCGCGGCGGTCTGCTGATGCGGCAGATCC
>DATFBR010000017.1:0-3606 GCA_035253685.1 Jiangellaceae bacterium | reverse complement strand
GACATCTACGGGTTCCTGATCGCCGGTTCGCTGATCACCATGGGCACCCTCGGCGACCGCATCGGGCGGCGCCGCATCCTGCTGATCGGTGCCGCGGCCTTCGGCGCCGTGTCCGTGCTGGCGGCGTTCTCGGTCAGCGCCGAGATGCTGATCGTGAGCCGTGCGCTGCTCGGCATCGCGGGCGCGACGCTGGCGCCCTCGACACTGTCGCTGATCTTCCACATGTTCCAGGACCCGAAGCAGCGGTCGATCGCCATCGGCGTGTGGATCGGCAGCTTCTCGGCCGGCAGCGCGATCGGCCCGGTTCTCGGCGGCGTCATGCTCGAGCTCTTCTGGTGGGGATCGGTCTTCCTGCTGGCCCTGCCGGTGATGGTCGCGCTGCTCGTGCTCGGGCCCCGCGTGCTGCCCGAGTACCGCGACCCGAAAGCCGGCCGGCTCGACCTGATCAGTGCTGCACTCTCCGTCGTCGCCGTTCTGGCCGTCATCTACGGCCTCAAGGGAGCCGCACAGGACGGTTTGGCGCCGGCGCACCTCATGAGCGTCCTCGTCGGTGTCGGGCTCGGCGTCGTGTGGCTGCGTCGCCAACGACGGCTGCCCGACCCCATGATCGACGTCGCCCTGTTCCGCATCCGGGCCTTCAACACCGCTCTCGCCGTCAACTTCCTGGCCATCTTCGTTGCGATCGGCTACTTCCTGTTCATCGCGCAGTTCCTGCAACTCGTGGTGGGACTGTCGCCGCTCGAGGCCGGTCTGCTGTCTCTGCCGTCCGCGCTCGGCTTCGTCGTCGGGTCCCAGGTCACCCCGCGTATTGCGCCCCGGGTCGGCGCACGCCGGCTCATCGCCGGTGGTCTCGCGGTCGCGGGCGTCGGAATGGGCATCCTGACCCAGGTCGGACGCCAGGACGGGCTGGCCACTCTGGTCATCGCATCCGTGGTGATCTCGCTGGGCTTCGCGCCGGTGTTCGGCCTCACCACAGAGCTCATCGTGGGCTCGGCACCGCCGGAGCGTGCGGGCGCGGCCTCAGGGATCTCGGAGACGGGAGCGGAACTGGGCGGTGCCCTCGGCATCGCGATCCTGGGCAGCGTCGGCATCGCGGTGTACCGCGGGCAGGTCGACGAGTCGCTTCCGGCCGGCCTTCCGGGCGAAGCGGCTGCGACGGCACGCGACACGCTGGGAGCGGCCACCGACATCGCCGGACAGTTCCCCGGCCCGATCGGCACGGGACTGCTCGACACCGCCCAGACCGCCTTCGTCAGCGGCATGCACACGGTCGCCGCGGTCTCAGCCGTCATCGCCGTCGCGGTCGCGGCGCTCGCCTGGCGCGCGCTCAGGGACCACGGCGCTCCGGCACCGGAGGCGGCGGAACACCGACCGGTCGAGTTCTCGGCAGCTGGCCCGGACGTGGAACTCGAGCCGGCCGGATGCTGACGATCGACCTTGCGGGGCCACGACCGCCCGCATCACCCCACGAGTTGGTTGATCCGTCCGGTATCGACGTCGTAGAGGAAGCCACCCACCGCAACCGAGTCCGGAACCAACGGATGCGAGCGCACGCGGATGACATCGTCGCGCAGCGCTGCCTGCTGATCCTCGACGGCGCCGAAGGTCTCCCAGGAGGCGTCGCGTCCGCTGGCCCGGCCGACCCGCGCCCGTAGCTCCGCCTCGCTCGTCCCGGCCATCGCACACCGGGTGTGCGGCACGATCAGCACGCGCTCGACGCCCAGGAGGTTGACACTGAGCACGAGAGCGGCCAGGGCGTCGTCGGTCACCCGCCCGCCGGGGTTGCGCAGCATCTTCGCGTCGCCGGGGCGCAGGTCGAGCATCGCTAGGGGATCGATGCGCGAATCCATGCAGGTGACGACGGCGATGCCGGCATGTGCGACCCCGTCGAAGCCGGCGAGCTTGAAGTCCGCGGCGAAGCGGGCGTTGGCGGCGAGAAGGTCGTCGAAGGGACCGGTCATCCTGCGACGGTAACGGCCGGGCCGGTCGGGGCTGCGCTTTCTTCCGGACACGCAACCGGGCTCCGGTTCCGAAGCGGAACCGGAGCCCGGCGCTCCCCGGTGATTCAGTCCTTGAAGATGTCCTTGACCTTCTCGCCCGCCTGTTTGGCGTCCGCCTTGGCCTGGTCGACGCGACCCTCGGCCTCGAGCCGCTCGTCGTCGGTGACCTTGCCGGTCGCTTCCTTGGCCTTGCCCTTGACGTCCTCGGCCCAGTTCTCTGCCTTGTCGTCCGCGCCCATCTGTCCTCCTCGGTCCGAACGGTGCGTACACCCCCTTACCCGTCCGCGCGGAGTTCTCACCTCGCGTGTCGATCGGTTTCCGGCGCTGTGTCCGGGTCCGGTCCGGGATCACCGCCGGCCGCTCGGATGGCCAGTCGGTCCAGGTAGTGGTCCCATCCCTGGCGGTGAAGCGGCACGGCCGGCGACGGGAGAGCGCTGTGCACCAAGCGAAGCAGAGTCGCCTCGGGGCCGGACGCAGTCAGTGTGACGCGCACGAGACTGGTCCCCGGGAGGACGGGGGAGTCGTCACCCTCCCAGCCCCAGGTGAACTCGATCGTGCTGAACGGGTCGACGGTCAGGAAACGCCCGGAGGCCCAGCCGTCGCCACGGACGTTCATCCGGAACACCCCGCCGGGGCGTGCGTCGATCTCGGCCGAGACACCCTGCCACGACAACCACCGCTCAGGGTCGGTGAAGAAGGAGAAGACCGTCTCTGGTCGGGCCTTGATGAGGCGTTCGACCTCGAGTTGTGGGCTCATCCGCTACGACCTTCCTGCGCATCGATGGACTCGGCCAGGACTGACAGGCGGTCCAGCTGGTCGGACCACATCGACTCGAGATACGCCGCCAGAGACCCCAGTTCGTCCCGGTTCACCCGGTAATAGCGGTGGGTGCCGTGGCGGCGAACGCTCACGAGACCGCCGTCCCGCAACACCTTCAGGTGTTGGGATACAGCCCCGAAGGTGATGTCGAAGTGGGCGGCCAGGTCGCCAGCTGCGCGTTCGCCGTCCCAACACAGCCGCAGGATCTCGCGACGATGCGGTTCGGCGACGATCTCGATCACATCCACCAGTGCATAGTTTAGCCCGACCTAAACCTTGACGCCGATAACCCCCGATGCGATATTTTAGTCCACACTAAAGAATCTTGGAACACGACTGCTCGGAGGTGCCGGAGTGGCCCGCATCGTCTACGAAATCCCGGTCAACGGTTCGGCCGCCGCCATCGTGGACGCGCTCAACACGGAGAAGGGGATCGCCGGCTGGTGGACGCCAACCGTCCGGTTCGCCGGTGGAGCTGGTTCGGTGATGAGGCCCAGGTTCGCCGAAGCCCCCGTGCACTTCGAACTGACCGTCGACGAGGTGAGTGACAGCACGGTGAGGTGGACCTCCACGGGTGCATTCCCGCCGCACTGGGCCGGCACCACGATCATCTGGACGCTGACTCCGGACCAGGAGCGCACATTGGTTCAATTCAGCCACGATGGCTGGGCGGGCGACGACGGGCTGTTCCCCAGCGCCGCGTTGACGTGGGGACGGCTGATGGACAGCCTCAAGCAGTACGTCGAGACCGGGACCGGTACCCCGCTGCCCGGCGCCGACTGAGCA
>DATFBR010000016.1:0-2178 GCA_035253685.1 Jiangellaceae bacterium | reverse complement strand
GGCGATGCCCACGCCTGCCGGAATGACGGACAAGCTCCCTCGCGTGTGCAACTCGACCGGAAGACCGCTGGTCCGTGCGTCATTGACCAATGCCGGGATTTCCGTTGCAGACACGAGGGGCGGCGGCACCACAGTGTCGTCATCGCGACGAAGCAGGGCGACCGTGCGACGCAGCTCCTGCATGCTGCGCCGCCCCACGTCCTCCGCGGACCGCAGCGCCTCTTCAGCGGCCGTGGGGTCGCGGCGCAGGACATGCCGAGCGCTGGTGACCTGGAGCATCATGGCAGCCAACCCGTGACCCACGAAGTCATGTACGTCGCGGGCGATCCGACGCCGCTCGGCGAACAGCGCCTGTTCTGCAAGCTCACGCCGGGTAGCGTCGAGCTGGGCCGACAACTCTCCTTGGCGCGCAACCGCGCGGCCGAGAACCCACGGAAATGTGATGCCCAAGATCCATATGCCCACGGCGATCTCGGATGGGTCCTGGACGAGGCTCACGGCGATGGGTGTTGTGGCCGCGAGGATGCCCAGCAAGGCGGCTTTCGTCAGCGACCGCGACCAGCACGCGACAAGAAACGCCAGCAGCGAAACCTCAAACCCCAGCGGCTCCAGCTTCCCGTCACGCTGCGCAACGACTACCGGCACGATTACCGCAACAGATATGGCCAGCAATGGCACGCTCGGCAGATACGCCCACAGGCCGAAGGCCGCGACCGGCGCCGCCGCCAGCAAGAGGGCCGCCGCAGATGACGGATTTAGGACCGCGGCAACGATCGCTACCACCAGCGCGAACACCGGGACGAAACGGCGCAGCTCGTCGGCCTGGGACGGCACCTCCTGTAACCCGCCGGCCACACCTCGACTGTACTGCGCCGCTCCGCGTGGACCTTCGGACTGGGGACGGAGTTTATTACTCCCACCGTGGTGGGACCCTTGACCGACACCGTCGAGTGGGTCGGGCGCGCCTTTCATTCAAGACACCGGCTCACGCGACCGGCACCGTGGCGGTCATCAACGCCCGTCAGCACCGTCGGCACCTGCCGAACGGCGCAGCGCTGAGATGGACAGCTAGACCGAACAACCAAGGAAGGACGGAAACCATGCGGATCGGTCTGACCGGCATTTTCGTGGACGACCAGGACAAGGCGCAGCGGTTCTACACCGATGTGCTCGGCCTCCAGGTCAAGACCAACGCCCCGTACGGCCCCACCGAACGCTGGCTGACCGTGGTGTCCCCCGAGGACCCCGACGGCGTGGAACTGGTGCTGCACCTGGCCGACGAGCCGGCGCGAGCGTTCCAGGTGGCCGGACGCGAGGTCGGCCGGCCGGTGATCTCACTGCGCACCGACGACTGCCAGCGTGACGCCGAGCGGCTCAAGGCCAAGGGCGTGGTGTTCGTCAAAGGCCCCGCCAGGATGGACTACGGGGGCATGGACGCGGTCTTCGATGACACCTGCGGCAATCTCGTCAATCTCCACGAGGACTGACCGAGGCGCCTGCCACGGAGGACATGAACCGTCGGGTCAGGACTCCGGCCCTCCTTGTTGGAGTTGGTCGACGCCACCACCGCTGTTGAGCACGTCTGAGCCGGGCCCGCCGATCAGTGTGTCGTCGCCGTTGCCGCCGAACAGGACGTCATCACCGAAGCCTCCCAACAGCGTATCGACGCCGTTCTCACCGCGAAGGACATCGTCACCGGCACCTCCGCAGATGACGTCGTCGTCGTTGCCGCCCCGGATCACGTCGTTGCCGCCCAGGCCCATGATCACATCCGGCCTGATGGTGCCGGTCAGGGTGTCAGGACCGTTGGTGCCCCGAATCGTCGGGGTCAACCCAGCGCAGCGCTCCTCGAGGTCAATGCCCAAGACCAGCGGGTCGTGATCGCTCGAGCGGAACGGGTTCTCCGCATAGAGCGCGGGGTCGCCGTCGTACTGGTAGGCAAACGACTCGACCGCGTTGATGTTCCAGTGCGCGAGACCGGTCACCTTCCCGGTCAGTGCGGTGCTGGACATCACATGGTCGAGCGACCCCGACAGAGCGTTGAACACGAAGCTGTAGCGGCCCGCATCCAGTGAGGCGCCTAGGTCAGTGAACCCGGCGTCCCGCAGCAGCTGAATCGGGTCCTCCTCGCTGTAGGCGTTGAGGTCACCCATGATGAGGACGTCGTCATCGCCCGTC
>DATFBR010000015.1:0-5761 GCA_035253685.1 Jiangellaceae bacterium | reverse complement strand
CGACCGTGGCCTTCACGTGCTCCTGCAGCGCGCGGCGGGTGGAGTCGTCGGGCTCGACGCCGTCACGTAGGACGACGAAGGCCGTGACCACCTGACCGCGGTCGGGGTCGGGTAGCCCGACGACGGCGCACTCGACGACGTCGGGATGGCCGTACAGCGCCTGCTCGACCTCCGGGCCGGCGATGTTGTAGCCGGAGGAGACGATCATGTCGTCGTTGCGGGCCTGGTACCAGAAGTACCCGTCCTCGTCCATGACGTAGGTGTCGCCGGTGATGTTCCATCCGTCCTGGACGTAGGTCTTCTGCCGCTCGTCGGCGAGGTACCGGCACCCTGTCGGCCCCTTGACCGCCAGCCGTCCCTGGGTGCCCGGCGGAGTCTTGCGGCCGTGCTCGTCGAGCACCGCCGCCACGTATCCGGGCACTGCTCGCCCGGTCGAGCCCGGCCGGATGTCGTCGCCGGCGGACGCGACGAAGATGTGGAGCATCTCCGTCGACCCGATTCCGTCGATGATCCGGACTCCGGTCGCGTCGCGGAAGGCGTGCCAGGTCGCGGCGGGGAGGTGCTCGCCGGCCGACACCGCGCTGCGCAGGCCGCCCAGCTGGTCGCCGTGACCGGCTGTGAGCATGGCCTTGTACGCGGTCGGTGCCGTGAACAGGACCGTGACGCCGTGCCGGGCGACGGCGTCGGCCAGCTCGCCCGGCGTGGCCTTCTCGATGAGCAGGGTCGCTGCACCCGCGTGCAGTGGGAACACCAGGCCGGCGCCGAGGCCGAAAGTGAACGCGAACGGCGCCGTCGTGGCGAACAGGTCGTCCGGCTGGGGGCGCAGGACGTGGCGGCTGAACGTGTCGGCATTGGCCATGACGTCACGGTGGAAGTGCATCGTCACCTTCGGCCGGCCGGTCGTGCCCGACGTCAGGGCCAACAGTGCGACGTCGTCGGCCGCCGTCTGCACCGGTTCGAACTCGGCCGATGTGTCCTCGATGAGCCGGGTGAGATCGTCGTCGGTGTCGCCGCCGTAGGGCACGAGCGTCATCGCCGGACGCGCGAGCTCGCGGGCGGTGTGCAGATCGTCGAGGAAACGGTGGTCGCAGACCGCCAGGTCGGGCTGCGTCAGCTCGATGGTGGTGACCAGCTCACCCGAGCGCAGTAGCGGCATCGTCAGCACGACGACACCGCCGGCTTTGAGCACGCCGAGCCAGATGGCGACGAGCCAGGGGTTGTTGGGTGCGCGGAGCAGGACGCGGTTGCCCGGCCGCAGGCCGAGCCGGCCGGCCAGGAGCGAGGCGACGCGGTTCGAACGGTCGCGAAGCTCCCCGTAAGTCCACGACTCCGACGCTGTGACCAGGCAGCGGTGGTCCGGCCCGAGGCGGTCAGCGGTGTCGTCGAGCAGGCGCTGCGCACAGTTGAGGCGGTCCGGGTACTGCACGTCGGAAAGGTGGAAGAGGAACTGCGGCCACTGGTCCGGCGGCGGCAACCCGTCCCTGGCGAAGGTGTCGACGTGTGCGGATCGCGACAACGGCATGGCTCACCTCGGCGTGAGTCGGGTATGTCCGCAGTCTGTCACCCTCGTGACGGCAGTCAAGTGGCCGCAATACAGTCGACATCGTGCCGACGACGTCTTCGCAGCGGCCGGTCCAGCCGAGGTCGCTGATCGTCACGATCTACGGGTCGTACGCGCGTGCGGCCGGCGGGTGGATGTCCGTGGCGAGCCTCATCCGCCTGATGGACGCCCTCGGGGTCGACGAGCCGGCCGTGCGGTCGTCGACGTCACGGCTCAAGCGCCGGGGGATCCTCGAGGCCGCCCGGGTCGACGGAGCGGCGGGCTACGCCCTGTCCGATCGGGCCCGGGCCATCCTGGCCGAAGGCGACCGCCGGATCTTCGCCCGACCGACGGCAACGCTTGCGGCGGGCTGGGTGCTCGCCGTGTTCAGCGTGCCCGAGGCCGAGCGGGCGAAACGGCACACGCTCCGGTCGCGGCTGTCCTGGCTCGGGTTCGGCAACGTCGCGCCCGGGGTCTGGATCGCCCCCGCACATCTGGCCGACGAGACGACCGATGTGCTCGCACGGCTGGGGCTGCTGCAGTACGTCGATCTGTTCGCTGCCCAGCCGGTCGCCGTCGACGACCTGCGGGCAGAGGTCGCCCGGTGGTGGGACCTGGACCGGATCCAGGACTCCTACGCCGCGTACGTGCGCCGCTGGCGGCCGGTGGCGGCGGCGTGGGCGCGGCGGCGCCGGGTCGAGGCGGAGTCGGCGTTCGCCGACTACGTCCACACGCTGAACGCGTGGCGGCGGCTTCCGTACCTCGATCCCGGCCTGCCGTCGGAGTTGCTGCCGGCCGGATGGCAAGGGACGGAGGCGGCCGACGTGTTCTTCGCGTTGCGCGAGCGGCTGGCGGCACCGGCGCACGACCACGTCGTCGAGGTGAGCGGCGGCTGAGCTCCCGTGGAATCGTTGTCAGGCTGGAAGGACCGCGATGCCCTGCACCTCGACCAGCGCGTCGGCGTCCCACAGGCGCGCCACCCCGACCGCGGCCATGGCGGGGTAGTCGGTGCCGACCAACCGACGCCACACCTGCCCGATCTCGCGGGAATGCGCACGGTAGTCGTCCAGGTCGACCATGTACACCGTCATCGACACCAGGTGCTCCGGGTGTCCGCCGGCAGCACCGAGCACCGTCAGCAGGTTCCGCAGCGCCTGGTCGAACTGGACGACGACGTCGCCGCCGCCGACCAGGAGGCCATGGTGATCGAGCGCGGTCTGACCGGCCAACCAGACGGTCCTGCCGGCGGCGGAGACGACGGCGTGGTTGAAGCCGGACGGGTGCGGCAACCCTTCTGGGTTGACGACGTCGTGGCCGTCGGTCACGACTGCACCGCGCCGCCGTCGACGTTGATGCCCTGCCCCGTGACGGCCGGGTTGGTGATGCAGAACTCCACCGCGCCGGCGACCTCGTCGACGGTGATCAACCTGCCGATCGGCTGCTTGGCGGCAAGGATCGCCCTGGCCTCGTCGGGGGTTCGTCCGGTTCGAGCGACGATGGTCTCCACCGACCCGTCGGTCATCGGCGTGTCGACGTAGGAGGGGCAGACCGCGTTGACGGTCACGCCGGTTCGCGCGGTCTCGGCAGCCGCGGCGCGGACCAGGCCGAGGACGCCGTGCTTGGCGGCGGTGTAGGCGGCGATGTACGGCTCACCCCATCGCGAGGCGACGGAGGCGAGGACCACGATGCGGCCCCAGCCGGCGGTGGTCATGGCCGGCAGCGCGCGGCGGATGCAGCGGAACGGGGTGGTGAGGTTGATGTCGAGCATGTGCTGCCAGTCGGCGTCGGTGATCCGCGGAATGGGCGCGGACGATCCGGCGCCGGCGTTGGCGATGAGGATCTCGACCCGTCCCCACGCGTCCTCGACCGACGAGAACAGGTGGTCGACGGCACCTTCGCCAAGCAGGTCGACGGGCAGGACCAGCGCCTCGCCCGGCAGCGTCTCGGCAACCTTGGTGAGCTGGTCGGTGCTGCGGGCACACAGCGCCACCCGGTGGCCCCGCTGGGAGAGCCGGCGCGCGACGGCCGCGCCGATGCCCCGGCCGGCGCCGGTGACCAGGCACACGCGGCTGTCGTCGCCCACGGGCCAAACCCTAACGGCGCCGGGGGTTTCGGTCGGGAGTCCTCGGCGTGGCAGGCTCCTCGCATGCAGGTCCACCTGGTCGACGGCACCTACGAGCTGTTCCGGTACCACTACTCACCGGCGAACAAGGACCCCGATCTAGGCGCCACGCGTGGGGTCCTCGGCACGTGTCTCGCGCTGCTCGAACAAGGCGCGACCCACGTGGCGGTGGCCACCGATCACGTCATCGAGTCGTTCCGCAACGACCTGTGGCCCACCTACAAGGACGGCTCCGGTGTCGACCCGCGGCTGAAGGCCCAGTTCCCGGTGATAGAGGACGCGCTGCGGGCCTTCGGCTTCCCGGTGTGGGCGATGGTCGAGCAGGAGGCGGACGACGCCCTCGGCTCGGCCGCCATCGTCGCTGCCGCCGACCAGCGCGTCGAGCGGGCGATCATCTGCACCCCTGACAAGGACCTCGGCCAGTGCGTCGGCGGCAAGATCTGGCAGTGGGACCGCCGTCAGGACAAGTGGTTCGACGCTGCCGGGGTGCATGGGCGTTTGGGCGTACCGCCGGCGTCCGTTCCGGACCTGCTGGCGCTCGTCGGCGACACCGCCGACGGCTTCCCCGGCCTGACGGGCTGGGGGTCGAAGTCCGCCGCAGCCGTGCTCCACCGCTGGGGTCACCTGGAGACGATCCCGGAGGACCCGCTCGCATGGGACGCCGGCGTGCGGTCGGCGGCGAAGCTCAACACCATCCTGCGCGAACATTTCGACCTGGCACTGCTGTTCCGCGACATCGCCACGGTCCGGACCGACGCCGAGGTCGGCACGGTCGACGAATGGCGCTGGGCAGGCCCCGACACCGCCGCTGGCGCGATGGCGGAGAGGCTGAAGGCACCCCAGCTGCGGGAGCGGGCCGAGCAGGTCGTCGCCCGGCTCGGGGCCTGAGCACCGGCCGGGTGCCCGAGGCGTTCCGTCCCACCGTCCGCACGCGAGACCGTGCATTCGCGTCCGCGCGGTTACCCTTGGCGGAGGCCCGACATCTGACGCGAGGACCCTTACGACCGTGTTCGCCACACTCTCCGACCGGCTGGCCGCCACCTTCAAGACGCTGCGCGGCAAGGGCAAGCTGTCCGAGGCCGACATCGACGTCACCGCTCGCGAGATCCGAGTGGCGCTGCTCGAGGCCGACGTCGCGCTGCCCGTGGTCAGGGAGTTCATCGCCGCGGTGCGCGAGCGCGCCCGCGGCGCCGAGGTGTCCGCCGCCCTCAACCCGGCCCAGCAGGTCATCAAGATTGTCAACGACGAGCTGGTGCGGATCCTCGGCGGGGAGACCCGCCGGCTGCGCTTCGCCAAGCAGCCGCCCACCGTGATCATGCTCGCCGGTCTGCAGGGTTCGGGCAAGACGACCCTCGCCGGCAAGCTGGCCCTCTGGCTGAAGAACTCCGGGCACCAGCCGATGCTTGTCGCGGCCGACCTGCAGCGGCCCAACGCCGTGACACAGTTGCAGATCGTCGGCGACCGCGCTGGCGTCGCGGTGTGGGCACCGGAGGCCGGAAACGGCACCGGCGACCCGGTGGCCGTCGCCCGCAGTGGCGTCGAGCAGGCTCGCCGGAAGCTCTACGACGTCGTGGTGGTCGACACGGCCGGCCGGCTCGGCATCGACGCCGAGATGATGGTGCAAGCACGCGACATCCGCGATGCGATCCGGCCGGACGAGACGCTCTACGTCGTCGACGCGATGATCGGCCAGGACGCCGTCACCACCGCCAACGCGTTCCTCGACGGCGTCGGCTTCGACGGTGTGGTCCTCACCAAGCTCGACGGTGACGCCCGCGGTGGCGCCGCCCTGTCCGTCGCGTCGGTCACCGGGCGGCCGGTGATGTTCGCGTCCGCGGGCGAGAAGCTCGAGGACTTCGACGTCTTCCATCCCGAGCGGATGGCCTCGCGCATCCTCGACCTCGGCGACATGCTCACGCTCATCGAGCAGGCCGAGAAGGTGTTCGACGCCTCGCAGGCCGAGGAGATGGCCCGCAAGCTGCAGAAGGGCACCGGCTTCACCCTGGAGGACTTCCTCGACCAGATGCAGGCCATCCGCAAGATGGGGTCGATCAAGAACCTCATCGGGATGCTGCCCGGCGCCGGGCAGATGCGGGAGG
>DATFBR010000014.1:0-4844 GCA_035253685.1 Jiangellaceae bacterium | reverse complement strand
CGGATAGCGGCGCGAGAGATGTCAGCCTGCCGTCAGCGAGCTGATCGTCACTCCGGAGTCGGCCGGCGCGATCCGGACTGCCAGCGAGATCTCGCCGAGTACCTCGATTTCCGAGACGACGGACGGAGCCCTCGAGGGAGTACGACTTCCCTGAGCCGGTACGTAGATCCGTTTGAACGACCGAGGTGACGACTCGATAGGGTGTGTCCGTGACAGCGAGACCGCGCGCCGGGTCCCCCATCCATCGAGCAGGCCGAATACTGCTCTCACGAGGAATCGGGACGATCTCGATCCGCGATCGGGTGTCCGGTAACGTGCCCGATGTCGTGTAATCGTCGTCCGACGGAGTGACGTGGACGATCCCGCCAACATCTCGCCGCGCGAACCGACTACCACCCAACGAGATGACTCACACCAGCGCTGAGAATCGTCCGAGCTCTACCTGGCCAGTGCTCTCGGCTGTCGTACCGATGTACGACGAAGAGCAGGTGTTGCCGCTGTTCCTCGAGCGCCTTCGCCCGGTCCTCGACCAGCTCAGTGTCGACTACGAGGTACTCGCCGTCGACGACGGAAGCCGGGACAAGACCGCGGAACTGGTCGCCGAAGCGCAGAAGAGTTGGCCGGAGCTCCGCCTCATCCGGCTGATGCGCAACTCGGGCCACCAGGCTGCGCTGACCGCCGGCTTCGTCCGCGCGCGCGGCGATTACGTCGTCACCATCGACGCCGATCTGCAAGATCCACCGGAGACGATCGCGGAGATGCTGCGCGTGGCTCGCGACCATCGGGTCGACGTCGTGTACGGCACCCGGGCCGATCGTTCCAGCGACTCGTTCTTGAAGCGGCGCACCGCTGGCCTCTACTACCGGCTGATGCGCCGGCTGGTCGGACGTGAGATGCCGCAAGACGCGGGCGACTTCCGGCTGGTCTCCCGCCGGGTCGTTGATGCGGTCAACGCATTGCCCGAGGACGGCCGCGTGTTCCGGATGGTGATCCCGTGGCTGGGCTTCCCGAGTGCGAAGGTGGAGTTCGTGCGCGCCGAGCGCGCCGCCGGGTCGACGCATTACTCGATCTCCAAGATGCTGCACTTGGCAGTTGACAGCATCACCGCGTTTTCCGCGATGCCGCTGCGGCTGGCGACCTGGTTCGGAGTACTTGGCGCGTCCCTCAGCCTGTTGTTGGTGGTCTGGTCGATTGCGGTCCGGATCGGTGGGAACACGGTGCCCGGCTGGACATCAACGCTGATCGTAATGGGCATCATCGGCGCGGTGCAGCTGCTCTGCCTGGGCCTGTTGGGTGAGTACGTCGCCAGGTTGTTCATGTCCAGCCAACACCGCCCCACCTTCCTGGTGGGGTACGACAGCCTAGACGACATCGGCGAACCCGCGCCGTACTCGCCGAGGCTGCAAGGGGAGGCGTTGGAACGGCGACATGAGCAGCAGTCGTCCCAGCGAGGGCAAGCGAGGGGGCCAATCGCCCCGATCGCGCGAAACGGAGATCGTATGACCGGTCAGGGGCGGCGGACGCGGGCAATGAGCGACACCCCGGACAGCCGTTCCACCGGAAGGTAGCGCTCGGCGGCGACAATTGCTCGGAGTCCGAGGTTCACCGCCGCCGGCAACCTGTCCAGGTCGCTGCCGGTGCTCCTCTTCCGCCGCCACGCGGCGATCGGTCGCAGCAGAACGTTCCACGACCGCATGCGCTCCAACGTCAGACCGGCAGAGGCGAGGGTCGCGGTGAGCGTTTCTCGGGTGTATCTACGAACGTGGCCAACGGCCTCATCGTGAGCACTCCAAAGCCTCGGGTCGGCGGGTACAGCGACCAGCGCGATCCCACCCGGCCTGAGGACTCGAGCGATCTCGCTTGCAGCGGTCTTGTCATCCGAGATGTGCTCTAAAACGTCGAACGCGACCACCATGTCGAGGGAGCCGCTCGCCAGGGGTAGCGCGCAGCCGTCGGCGCGGATGACGGGTATGCCGCGATCCCTGGCCACCTCGGCTCCGTCCGGGCTGTACTCGAGAGCCGTCGCTCGCCATCCGTGAGCACGCAGCACGCGCGTGTTGCCGCCGCCGGCGGCACCTATGTCGACGGCCACGCCCGGCGTGATGCCGTCGATCTCCCGTGCAAGTACGGCTCGGCGCTCGGCATACCACCAATGGGTGTCTTCAAGGGTCGCGAGCTTACGGATCTCGGTGGCCTCCATGGCCGCAGAGTCTCGCACACGGTTGGCGGCGCCCGGCGCTCGGAATTTGCGGCGCGACCGTGATGTCGCGCACGCAAACGTGATCACGATGTGGCGAGGGTGACGACCGCCACGAGGGCCGATTCCTCCGCTCCCCGGTGGAGGGCAGCAAGTGATCACGCAAGTGGCTGGTGTGAACGCTGTGGTGGACGGCGTGCCGCCCCGGCGGCCCGCCTCATCCCCGCAATACTGGCGAAACTCCGGACCAGACGACCATGGGGGCTTTATGGCTTCGACCGCGCCGCCGCGCAGCAGCGCGCCACGGTCGCGGACAACGCAGGGTCTGCCCGTGCGCGAGCAACGCGCCGAGGCGACCCGGTTCCGGCGCTCGCTGACTCTGGTCGGCATCTCCGTTGTGGCGCCGGGAAGCGCTCAGTTCATGGCCGGCAACCGACGGCTCGGCGCGATTGTCCTCCGGTCGTGGGCCGGGCTGATCGTCGCGGGTGGGCTGGTGCTCTGGCTGGTTCCCGTCGACGCACTGGCCGGCCTGGTCGTCCGGCCCTGGCTGCTCACCGTGCTCAAGATCGTTCTCTTCGTCGTCGGAGTCGGCTGGATCGCCCTTGTCGTCGACGCCTGGCGACTGGGTCATCCCCCCGCGCTGAGCAGGGGACACCGCCTGGTGATGGTCGTCACGACGCTGGCCCTCTGCGGTCTCGTCGCCACTCCGCTGGTCGTCACGGCACGGTACGCGTCCGCCGCGCACGACGCGGTCGTCGCGATGTTCCCGTCCGGCGAGGCGGCCGTGGCCAGCGACGGGCGGCTCAACATCCTGCTGCTCGGTGCGGATGCCGGCGCCGGGCGGGTCGGCGTCCGACCGGACAGCATCAACCTGGTCTCCGTGGACGTCCGTTCGGGCCGGTCGGTCCTGGTGAGCCTGCCGCGCAACCTGGAGAAGGCCCGCTTCCCCGAGGGAACGGCGGCGGCCCAGCGCTTCCCCGACGGCTTCTCCGGCGAGGGCGAGAGCGGTGAGTGGATGCTCAACGCCACCTGGACGTACGGAGAGGCCAACCCGGACCTGTTCCCGGGACCGGCAGGGCCCGGGGTGACAGCGGTGGAGCAGGCCGTCGGGGGCACCCTCGGTCTGCCGGTCCACTACTACGTCGTCGTCGACCTCGACGGCTTCCGTGACCTGGTGGACGCACTCGGCGGCGTTACCATCCGGATCACCGAGGAGATCCCGCTCGGCCAGTCCGGCCGGTCGCTGGAGCCCGGGCTGCACGAGCTCGACGGCTACGAGACGCTGTGGTACGCGCGGTCGCGGACGGGATCGTCCGACTACGCCCGTATGTCGCGCCAGCGGTGTGTGCTCGGCGCGATCTTGCAGGAGGCGGACCCGGGCACGGTGCTGCGGAACTTCACCGCCCTGGCCGACGCGTCCACCTCGATCGTGACCACCGACATCCCGGTCGGCCAGCTGCCACAGCTCGTCGAGTTGGCGTGGAAGGCGAAGGACCTGTCCATCACGACTCTCCAGCTCGTGCCGCCGCTCATCACTCCGGCAGATCCGGACTTCGCCGCCATCGCCGAGCACGTCGAGGACGCCGTGTCGGCGTCGCGGACGGACGGTGCGGCGCCCGCCGCATCCGCCGAGGAGACGACCGCCGCCACCGCCGAGGTCTCGGACCAGCCGTCCGACTCCACTGCCGAGCCGTCGGAGCAGCCGGCCGCCGACCAGGCCGGCTCGGACGAGGCGATTCAGCCGACGGGCGACCTGGGGTCGGTCTGCGCCTACGAGTGACCGCCGCGGAGGCCTCGACCCGCACGGCTGGGACGACCAACCCAGGGGTAGGGTGCTCGCCGTTATGGAAGCCCCCGCGCCAGGGGACTGGCCTCCCGTCTCTGTGATCATGCCGGTCCGCGACGAGGAACGGCATCTGCCCGACGCGGTCGCCCACGTTCTGGACCAGGATTACCCGGGCGAGATCGAGGTCGTGCTGGCCGTCGGCACGTCCCGCGACCGGACCGCCGAGATCGCGGCCGACCTCTCCGTCCGCAACCGGCGCGTGCGCGTCGTGGACAACCCGGCCGGCCGGACGCCCAACGGCCTCAACACCGCGATCGCCGCAGCCCGCCACGGCATCGTCGTCCGGGTCGACGGGCACGGGATGCTCTCGTCGGGATACATCCGCCGGGCCGTCGAAGTCCTGCAGGAGACCGGCGCCGCCAACGTCGGTGGGATCATGCAGGCGGAGGGGCAGACGGATTTCGAACGCGCGGTCGCTCGTGCGATGACCTCCCCCCTCGGCGTCGGTGGCGCCCGCTTCCACCTGGGTGGCAGCGCCGGGCCGGTGGAAACGGTCTATCTCGGCGTGTTCCGCCGCGACGTCCTCGAGCGCCTCGGCGGGTACGACGAACACTTCGTACGGGCCCAGGACTGGGAGCTCAACCACCGGATCCGACAGGCCGGCGAGACCGTGTGGTTCACGCCGGACCTCGTTGTCGCGTACCGACCGCGTCACAGCCTGCGGGCGTTGGCGGGCCAGTTCTTCCGCACCGGGCAGTGGCGCCGAGAGGTCATCCGCCGGCACCCAGAGACCGCGAACCTCCGCTATCTGGCCGCGCCGGTGGTGACAACGGCCGTCGGGGTCGGTGCCCTAGCGGGAAT
>DATFBR010000013.1:0-2464 GCA_035253685.1 Jiangellaceae bacterium | reverse complement strand
GGAACCGCTCCCGGCTCGCCGAGGGGGGTCGGCTGCGCCCACACCGGGATGACGACCAGGCCATCCGTCGGCCAGTACAGAAAGGCGTGTGGGTCGTACTCGGCATCCGACCAGCCGCCGGGCAGGGTGTAGGTGTCGAGTCGGCTCGGTTCGGCCGGATCGCACACGTCGAACAGCGACACCTGAGCGCCCAGTGTCATCCCCTGCTCGTCGGCATTCTGGCCGACACCGAGCAGCCGGTCGTCGTCGACCGGGTGCAGATAGGCGGAGTAGCCGGGAATCTTCAGCTCGCCGACGACGTGCGGCGAGGCGGGGTCGGTCAGGTCGAGGGTGTAGAGCGGGTCGACCTGACGGAAGGTGACGACGTAGCCGACCGGCCCCAGGAAGCGAACTGCGTAGATCCGCTCCCCCTTTCCGAGTCCGCCCACGCTGCCGACCTCGACCAGACGGTCCCCCTGCTGGGCCAGGACGCTCACCCCGCTCTCCGACGGCGCCACACCACCGTCGTCCGGCGGGACGCCATCAGTCCACGGATCGGTGGTCGTTGCCACCCGCAGGTGGCCGTCGTACTCCGAGAGCGAGTACTGGTTCAGCAGCGAGCCGTCGACGCGGCCGGACGCGACGTATTGCGGCGAACCGGGCTCGGAGACGTCGAACTTGTGGATCTCGGTCCCTGGATCCGCCACGGGCAACGGCCCTGCTGCCGTCAGTTTGAACGGCATCGGAGAGCCGCCGTGGTAGCCGGCGATGTAGAGGCTGTCCCCGGTGCCATAGACCGTCTGGCCGTCCGCGACGACGGTGACCGACCCCTCCGGGCTCAGGTCGCCGGTCAGATCGAGGGTCACGACGGTGAGCATCGAGGTGCCCAAGTACTCCTGCGGGTGACTGACGTCCTCGCACTCGACGAGCAGTCCGTCGCTGCGTTCACCTGCATCGTCTGTGGCGACGAACCGAGGCAGCCAGTCCTCGATCGTCGAGCGTCCCAGGAGCTGGCGGTTCGCGGCGAGAGCCTCTGCCTCGTGAAGAGCGGTCTCGGTGGGAGACCACTGGGCGTAGGTCCAGTCGATCCGTGGCCCGGAGCGGACGATCATTCGGACCGTCGAGCCGACCTGGCGCGCGTCGACAAAAGCGCCGTCGAGGTCCATGGTGCCGACGATCTCGGGGTCGCCGGACAGGTCGACGAGGACCAGCCTGGTGCCCTCGGGGACGTAGGACATCTCGACGTCAGCGAACGACTCGACACCGGACCGGGCGACGTCGACCATGCCGTAGCCGATGACGAGTGCGTGATCGCCCGAGAGCAGCATCTGCTCGGAGTACCAGACGTCTCCGTGCCGGTCGTCCAGCTCGAGCTCACCGGTCAGAGTCCTGCTCTCCGCGTCGATCACGTGCAGGGTGTCCCCCGTCACCGTGACGATGCGACGTCCATCGGTCTTGACCAGGTCGGGCTCGTCGACGCCGATCTCGTGCGTGTTGGTCGTCGAGTACCCCCGCTGCGCGGTGACGCCTGCACCGGCATCGGCGCTACCCGCCGAGAGTGCGCCCCCTTCATCTGCAGTCGCCGCCTCGGGTACACCCAGGGCTGCGTCAGCCTCGAGGATCTGGCCGCCACCCAGCCCGTACGGTGACACGTAGCGGGCGGCGGCGCGTTTGAATGCGGCAAGTGCATCGTCGCACGAGTCGAACGACACCAACCGCAGGGCGGCGGCCAGTTGGCCGGCTGGCGGCTGCACCCCTCCGGTGCCACCGCCGGTACACGCACTCAGGGCCATGGCCGAGCCGGCCAGACCCGCAACCAGCACGGTCGCCCTCGCACCTGTCGTCCTCATGCGCCTTGGACGGTGCCCGACGGGCCACGGTTCCCCGCCGCCCAGAACGGCCGGGCCCTGCCTCCGACCGCGACTTGTGGCGGGAAAGACACGCCTCATCGCCATGACAGGCGTTGCGTTGCCGCCACATGATGGCAGTCGAAGGAGGGAGGGCGCGCCGTGACGAGCGGAGCCGCCGGCATGGACGTGATCGTCGTCGGAGCGGGCGTGATCGGGCTGTCCGCGGCAATCCGGCTGCAGGAGGCCGGCTTCGCCGCACGCGTCGTCGCCAGGGACCTGCCACCGGACACCACCTCAGCGGTGGCGGCGGCGATCTGGTACCCGTACCGCGCCTACCCGGAGGTGGACGTCCTGCGGTGGGGCCGTCACACCTATGCGGCCTTCGAGCAGCTGGCCGGCACGGTCGCGACCGGCGTCCGCATGGGGGCCACCAAGGAGCTGTTCCGCGACCCGGTGCCGGATCCGTGGTGGCGTGCGGCCGTCACCGACCTGCGTCGGTGCCGGCCGGGCGAACTGCCCGACGGCTATCGCGACGGGTTGGTGTTCACGACGCCGGTGGTCGAGATGCCGCTCTACCTGGCATGGCTGTGGCAGCGGTTCATCTCGGCCGGAGGTGCCGTCGAGCGCCGCTTCGT
>DATFBR010000012.1:0-7750 GCA_035253685.1 Jiangellaceae bacterium | reverse complement strand
GTGCTGTCGAGGGTGTCGGTGAACACGTAGGAGCCCGCGACGAAGGCAACGCCCAGCACGATGGCCAGCGCGCTCATTGCCAGCCGCACCTTCCGGGCGACCAGGGTCTTGAGGGTGACGCGCAGCACGACACCGCCCCTATGACGCACCCGGCCGGACCAGGGCGCATCCACCGGCGTCCCGTTCGCACCTGCCGAGCAGGCTGTGGCCACACCGCCCGCTGACGAGGGCAGCGGCGCTCGGCGGCCGGCCGCTCGGACTCATCCATCCAGGGTAGGTCGGCACCTCGGGCGGAACTCTCGTCGCGTATACCGCGAAGCTCTTCTCGTCCTGGTGCTCGACCAGCTGTTGGGAGGTCCGGCGTGAGTTGGGACCATCGTCTGGGAAGGCACTTCGCCAACCTTGTCGAACCGGAGAGGCCACCATGTCGCTGACGACGGGAACCGCGCCGTTCGGCCACCAGCCCTGGGGAGTCTCGAACGCTCCACTGCCGGGGAAGGGGTGGCTCTACCTCGAACCCTCACCACGCCGGATCCGCGGCATCGTCGGGGAGCAGGTGGTCGTCGACTGCCGATCGCCCATGCTGTTCTTCGAGCACGGTCAGCTTCCGCGCTACCACTTCCCGCGTGACAGCGTGCGGACGGACCTGCTGAGGGCGAACGGCCGGACCGAGACCACGGAGGGAAAGGGCACTCTGCGCTACGTCGACCTTGCCGTCGGTGACCGTGTGGCCGAGAACGCGGGGTGGACCTACGAGTCCGACGGCGCCCTGGTGCCGGATCTGACGCCGTACGTCGCCTTCTACTGGCGGAGCATGGACCGCTGGCTCGAGGAGGACATGGAGGCGCTGGCACATGCCCGCGACCCGTACCATCGCGTCGACGCTGTGCCGAGTTCGCGGCGGGTGCGCGTCAGTCTGGACGGGGTGGTCCTCGCTCAGAGCGACCGGACCGTCGTGATCTTCGAAACGGCTCTCCCGCCGCGCTGGTACTTCCCGCGCGAGGATGTGCGGGCAGTGCTCGAGCCGTCCGATCTGCGCACGACCTGTGCGTACAAGGGGCACGCCTCGTACTGGTCGGTCCGGGTCGGCGACGGGTCGCGGGCAAACCTTGCTTGGACCTACGAACAGCCTCGCCGCGATGCGGAGCCGGTCCGCGACATGGTCTGCTTCTTCAACGAGCAGGTGGACCTGGACCTCGACGGCGACCTGGGCGAGCGCCCGGTGTCGCCGTGGTCAGAGCCCGACTGGTGGCGCGGTGCGGCCATGGCCTTCGAGGATCGGCTCTGAGCGCCGGTCGGCGCCATGGCTCAGACGTCGATCGGGGACATCCGCGGAGACGGGGCCTCGTCGGAGGATACGACCGAGCCGGTGGCCTCGGGTTCGGGTAACGGTGGCGGCGTGCCGCCCCAGGACGGGCACAGCGCCTGATGGGCGCACCACTCGCACAGCTTGCTCGGGCTGGGGCGCCAGTCGCCGGTCCGGGCGGCGCGCTCGATGGCCCGCCACAGTGCCTCCACCTTGCGCTCGGTGGCCAGCAGGTCGGCTTCGTCGGGCTGATAGCGCAGCACCTCGCCACTGCCCAGGTAGACCAGCTGGAGCAGCCGGGGCACCCGCTGGTACAACCGCCACAGCGCTAGGGCGTAGAACCGCATCTGGAACATGGCCCGCTGCTCGAAGCCCTCCGGCGGCGCCTTACCGGTCTTGTAGTCGACGACCCGCAGATCGCCCGTCCCCGACGCCCGGTCGACCCGGTCGACGTAGCCGCGCAGGCGCAGCCCGGAGTCGAGAACGGTCTCGACATAGAGCTCACGCTCCGCCGGCTCCAGCCGGGACGGGTCCTCCAGGGTGAAGTAGCACCGGACGAGATCCTCTGCTCCGCCGATCCACTCCGCCAGCGCCGAGCCGTCCTGGTCGTCGCCGAAGAGCGCTGCCAGATCGGGCTCGGCCTCGAGCAGTCGCTGCCACTGCGGGCCCACCATCGCGGCGGCCCGCACGACCGTTCGCTCGTCGGGAGGCAGGTCGAACAGCCGCTCCAGAACGGTGTGTACGACGGTGCCGCGGGTCGCCGCAGCGCTGGGCGGCTCGGGCAGCCGGTCGATGGTGCGGAACCGGTAGAGCAATGGGCAGGTCATGAAGTCGGCTGCCCGCGAGGGCGAGAGGGTGGGACCGGCGGCCCCCACCTCGGCGCCGACCGGCTCGACGCCCGGTGCGGCGACCTGCGGAGGCGCCTCGACGTTCATGTCAGCGACTGTAGGCCAGGCCTGGGACACGACCATGCGGACACGACCACCGACAGGACAGATGTCCCATCCACGGCACCATGCGGGCGCAACGTGTGGCGGGCTGGACACCTCTCGTCGGCCCGGGATACGTGGCAAACCCGCCACAAGTGGGATCGTGTGGACGTGCCGTCCATGGCACCATGCCGGGGCAACGTGTGGCGGGCTGGACACCTCTCATCGGCCCGGGATACGTGGCAAACCCGCCACAAGTGGGATCGTGCGGACGTGGGAGGTACCACGGGGGCCTAGCCTGGACGTGTGAGCGATGGCGACCGGCGGCGGCTGACCCTGGGCAGGGTTGCCGGGGTGCCCGTTCACATCAGCCCTACCTGGTTCCTGGTGGCCGCCGTCATCACGATCGGCTTCGCGCCGCTGGTGCGCCGGCAGCTGCCCGATCTGGGCGGGGGCACCTACGCCGTCACGTTCGCCTTCGCGGTGCTGCTCTACGCGTCCGTGCTCGTCCACGAGGTCAGTCACGCACTGGTGGCGCGCGGGTTCGGGCTGCCCGTGCGCGGCATCACCCTGCACTTCCTGGGCGGGTACACCGAAATCGAGCGCGCATCCCCGACGCCCGGCCGCGACGTGGTCATCTCCGGCGCGGGTCCGTTGGTCTCTCTGGCCATCGGCGGGCTGGCGTTGCTCGCAGCCACGCCGGTGTCGGCGCCAGTGGGCGAGTTCCTCCTTCTCGAGCTGGCCGTCGCGAACCTGATCGTCGGAGTCTTCAACCTGCTGCCCGCGCTGCCCCTCGACGGCGGCCACATGCTGCGGTCGATCGTGTGGCGGGCGACGGGCGACGAGCACCGCGGAACGGTGGTCGCCGCCCGGGCCGGTCAGGTGCTTGCCGGCCTGGTGCTGGTCCTGCCGTTCGTCCTCGCCCGCGGCTCGCCGACGATCGTGTCCCTGGTCTGGTCGGCGCTGGTCGCCCTGCTGCTGTGGAACGGCGCGACCCAGGCACTGGCCGTCGGGCGCGTGCGCAGCCGGCTGCCGCGGCTGGACCTGCGGACGCTGAGCCGACGGGCAGCACCCGTCGCCCCCGACGTACCGCTCGCCGAGGCGCTGCGCCGGGCGGAGGCCGCCGGGGTTCGTGCGCTGGTCGTCGTGGATGCGGCCGGCCGGCCGACCGGCCTGGTCAGCGAGGCGTCGGCCAACGCGACGCCGGAGGGCCGGAGACCATGGGTCCCCGTCGGGCAGGTCGCCCGGTCCCTCGAGGCCGGCCTGGTCGTTCCCGTGGACGTCGGGGGAGAGGACCTGATCACCCGGATGCGCGCCCATCCGGCGTCGGAGTACCTCGTCGTCGAGCACGACGGCACCGTCTACGGCGTGCTCTCGACCGCCGACGTCGACGCTGCTCTGGCCTCCGCGTAGGGGCCTACGCTGCATGCCGTGACCGAGCCGAGCGGCGCGCCGGGGCGACGGACGGGACCGCTGCGCGCAGGGGACCAGGTGCAGCTCACGGACCCGAAGGGCCGCCACCACACGATCACCCTGGAAGCCGGCCGGGAGTTCCACACCCACAAGGGATCGTTCGAGCACGACGCGCTTATCGGACAGCCCGAGGGCACCGTCGTCGTCTCCACCGGCGGCACCGCCTATCTGGCGCTGCGTCCGCTGCTGGCCGATTACGTGCTGTCGATGCCACGGGGTGCCGCCGTGGTGTACCCGAAGGACGCCGCGCAGATCGTCGCGATGGCCGATGTCTTCCCCGGCGCCCGCGTGGTGGAGGCCGGGGTGGGCTCCGGTGCATTGACGATGTCACTGCTGCGGGCCGCCGGCCCGACGGGGACCGTGCATTCGTACGAGCGCCGCGCCGACTTCGCGGCCATCGCTGCCGCCAACGTGGAGCGCTTCTTCGATGGCCCGCACCCGGCCTGGCGGCTGACCGTCGGCGACCTCGTCGATGCGCTGGACGAGCCGGACCCGGTGGACCGGGCGGTACTCGACATGCTCGCGCCGTGGGAGTGCATCGGCGCGGTCGGCGGTGTCCTCGCTCCCGGTGGGGTTCTGTGCTGCTACGTGGCCACGACGACTCAGCTCGCCCGCACCGTCGAGACGATCCGTGACCACGGCGGGTTCACCGAACCGGTGTCGTGGGAGTCGATGATCCGCACCTGGCACGTCGAGGGCCTCGCCGTCCGGCCCGACCATCGCATGATCGGACACACCGGGTTCCTGGTGACATCGCGGCGGCTCGCGCCGGGTGTCGTGGCACCGCCGCGACGGCGTCGACCAGCGCCGAGCGCCGAGGCCTGACCACCCGGCGAAGTGATGCACGACACCCCTTCCGCGCCGCGGACAGGGGTCTGGTCAAGTGCGCCGCCCCGGGTAGGGTCGTGACAAGAGGACCGTCCGTGGGAGGTGAGGACAGTGTCGACGCATGACGGTAGCCCCGATCGCCCGCGCCGCGACGCCGAGCGCGTCCCCTCGGACGTGTCGGCTCAGATCTCCTTCCTCGAGCAGGAGGTCGCCGCGCTGCGCCGGCGGTTGGCCGACTCCCCGCGACAGGCCCGCCTCCTCGAGGACCGTCTCGCCGACACCGAGTCCCAGCTGGTCGCGATGACCAGCCAGAACGACCGCCTCGCCGCCACGTTGCGGGAGGCCCGCGACCAGATCGTCGCGCTCAAGGAGGAGATCGACCGGCTGGCCCAGCCCCCGGCCGGCTTCGGAATCTTCCTGTCCCGCTACGAGGACGGCACGGTCGACGTGTTCACCGGAGGCCGCAAGCTGCGGGTCGCGGTGAGCCCCGACGTCGAGACCGACGCGTTGCGGGCGGGCCAGGAGGTCATGCTGAACGAGGCGCTCAACGTCGTCCGCGCCATGGAATTTGAACGTGTGGGCGAGGTCGTGATGCTCAAGGAGCTACTCGCCGACGGCGACCGCGCGCTGGTCATCGGCCACACCGACGACGAGCGGGTCGTACGGATCGCATCGCCGCTGAAGGATTCCGTCATGCGGGCAGGCGACTCGCTGCTGCTCGAACCGCGTTCCGGCTTCGTCTACGAGCGCATCCCGAAGACCGAGGTCGAGGAGCTCATCCTCGAAGAGGTTCCCGACATCGACTACGCGGACATCGGCGGCCTGTCGCGCCAGATTGACCAGATCCGCGACGCGATCGAGCTGCCCTACCTGCACGCCGACCTGTTCCGCGAGCACGACCTCCGACCACCGAAGGGCGTGCTGCTCTACGGTCCACCCGGGTGCGGCAAGACGCTGATCGCGAAGGCGGTGGCCAACTCGCTGGCCAAGAAGGTCGCCGCGCGTACCGGGAAGGCCGAGGAGAAGTCCTACTTCCTCAACATCAAGGGCCCGGAGCTGCTGAACAAGTACGTGGGCGAGACCGAGCGCCACATCCGGCTGGTATTCCAGCGGGCCCGCGAGAAGGCCGGCGAGGGCACACCTGTCATCGTCTTCTTCGACGAGATGGACTCCCTGTTCCGGACCCGGGGCTCGGGGGTCTCCTCCGACGTCGAGAACACCATCGTCCCTCAGCTGCTGTCCGAGATCGACGGTGTCGAGAGCCTCGAGAACGTCATCGTGATCGGGGCGTCCAACCGCGAGGACATGATCGATCCCGCCATCCTGCGGCCGGGCCGGCTCGACGTGAAGATCAAGATCGAGCGGCCCGACGCGGAGGCGGCCCGTGACATCTTCAGCAAGTACCTCACCGAGGGCCTGCCGTTGCACGCCGACGACCTGGCCGAGCACGGTGGATCGGCCGCGGCCGCCGTCGAGGCGATGATCCAGCGCTCGGTGGAGCGGATGTACACCGAAAGCCAGGACAACCGGTTCCTCGAGGTCACCTATGCCAACGGCGACAAAGAGGTCCTCTACTTCCGCGACTTCAACTCCGGGGCGATGATCCAGAACATCGTCGACCGGGCCAAGAAGATGGCGATCAAGGAGTTCCTCGAGACCGGCACCAAGGGCATCCGGGTCCAGCACCTGCTGACGGCATGCCTGGACGAGTTCAAGGAGAACGAAGACCTGCCCAACACCACCAACCCGGACGACTGGGCGCGCATCTCGGGCAAGAAGGGCGAGCGGATCGTCTTCATCCGCACGCTCATCTCCGGCAAGGAGGGCATCGAGGCCGGCCGGTCGATCGACACGGTCGCCAACACCGGCCAGTACCTCTGACGCTCCGGCCGTCGACCGTGATGAACGCGCCGACATCGGCCTCGTCACCGCCGCCGGTCCGGTGGGGCATCGTGGCCACCGGGGGGATCGCGCACACGCTCGCCGCCGAGATGCTCCTGGTCGAGGACGCCCGGATCGTCGCGGTGAGCTCCCGGGTCCGACAGCGGGCACAGGCGTTCGCCGACGAGTTCGGCATCCCGCGGGCCTACGGGTCGTATCCGGAACTGCTGGCCGACGACGACGTCGACGTCGTCTACGTCGCGACACCGCATGCGCAGCACGCCGAGATCGTGGACGCCGCCCTCGACGCGCGGAAGGCGGTCTTGTGCGAGAAGGCGTTCACCACCTCGCTGGCCGACACGCAGCGCCTGGCGCAGAAGGCCCGCGACCTGCGCGTCTTCTGCATGGAGGCGATGTGGACACGTTTCGCCCCGCTCATCGTCGAACTGCGTCGCATGGTCGCCGACGGCGGGATCGGCGAGGTCCGCGGCATCTCTGCCGACCTCGGCTTCCCGGCCCGACCCGACGCCAAGCCGCGGTTGTGGGAGCCGGCGCTGGGCGGCGGGGCGTTGCTCGACGTCGGCATCTACCCGGTTGCCTTCGCGCAGATGCTGCTCGGCTCACCGCAGACGCTGGCTGCGCACGGCACGCTCACGGCTGACGGCGTGGACGCAGAGGCCGCATTGCTTCTGGGCTGGGCCGGCGGTGCATATGCCCAGCTCGAAGCGTCGTTCCTCGCTTGGACGGCCAACACCGCCCGGGTGGTCGGCAGTGCCGGCCGGATCGATGTTCCGGCCCGATTCCACCAGCCGCGGCGGCTCATCCACACCCGTTCGGACGGAAGCGTGCAGGTCTACGAGGACGAGCCGGTCGGCCGGGGCTACGTGCCGATGCTGCGCGCCGTCCAGCAGTGCCTCCGCGACGGTCGCACGGAGACCGAACAGATGCCGCTCTCCGACAGCATCTCGGTGATGGCGATCCTCGACGACGCCCTGCGGGCCCTGGGTGTCAGCTACCCGGCGCCCGCGCCGGCCGTTCTCTAACGGCTCTGATCGTCGGGCTCCGTCCGGGTCTCGACGAAGCGGACGAGGGCGGACACGAACTCGGCCGGATCGCCGGTGTCGCTCAGCTGTGCCACGACGACCGACTCGCGCCTCGAACACGCAGCGCCGCGGCGACCTCGTCCTCCAGCTGCCGGGCCTGCGCCATGCGCCAAGCATTCCACTGCGCTGCCGCCGGCCGGCCGGGCATACGCCGTAGGCTCGGTGCATGAGCGCCCGCCGCATCGTCGGGATCGAGACCGAGTACGGCATCGCCGTGCCGGGCAATCCGG
>DATFBR010000011.1:0-4623 GCA_035253685.1 Jiangellaceae bacterium | reverse complement strand
GTGCCGGGCACCGCGGCCCGCGATCACGACCGGCCTGGCCGCGCGGGCGAGCAGTTCGGCGAGCGCCTCGACGTCGCTGGCAGTCGGTTCGGGCGCTGCTGGAGGCGGCGTGGCCGCCACCGCAGCGGGCGGGCCTCCAGGCGCCGCCAGCCCCTGCACCTCCAGCGGAACGTTCACGACGACCGTCCGCCGCTCGTCGCGGGCGAGACGGAACGCCCGGACGGTCTCGGGCACGGCGTCGGCGGCCGAATCCAGGCGCACGGTCGACGCACCGACCGCGGTCGCCATCGCCGCCTGGTCGACGGCGAAGTTCGACGTCGGCGCGTTCGCCTCGGCCGCGAGGACGACCACCGGCGTCCGGCTCTTGGCCGCCTCGGTGATCCCGGTCATCGCGTTGGTCAGCCCGCAGCCCTGGTGGAGCGTCAGCACGCCGACCTCGCCGCTCATCCGTGCGTATGCATCGGCCATGGTCGCCGCGCCGCCCTCGTGCCGGGCAGCGACGTAGCGGGCGCCGCCCGAGACGAGTGCGTTCGTCAGATCGAAGTTGCCGCTGCCGACGACGCCGAACGCCTGCCGGACCCCGAGCCCGGCCAGCGTCCGCCCCACGGCCTCCGAGACGAGCACCGGAGTTCAGCGCTCCACGAGGGCGAGCACGCGCGTCGGGCTGCCGGATCCACCCACGATCGGCAGCGGGGCCACCACCAGCACCGCACCGATCGGCGGCAGCAGCGCCAGGTTCTGCAGCTGGGTCAACCCGTACTTGCCCGCACCGAGCAGGAACGTGTGACACGGGAATGCGGGGTCGAACGCGTGCGCCGCCCCTGCGTCTGTGCCGACGGTTTCGACGCCGACACCGATGACGGGCGCCTCGTCGGCCAGCCAGCGGGCACACTGCACGCTCACCCCGGGTGTGTGTGGGCCGGTCTCGTCGGCGTTGAGGAACTCGTCCTGGCTGTGGCTGCGCGCGTCCCAGCCGGTTCTCAGCAGCAGCCAGCCGCCGGTAGGCAGGGCGCCATGCTGTTCCTCCCACGCGCGCACGTCGTCGACGTCGAGCAGGAAGTCCGGGTCGGCCGCGGCTCGGTCGCTGACGTCCAGGACGGCGGCCGGCGCGACCAACCGCGACGGCGGGACCTGTGACACGTCCTCGGAGGTCTGGCCCGTGACCCAGTGGATGGGAGCGTCGAGGTGGGTGCCGGTGTGCTCGCCGGTGCTGATGTTGTTCCAGTACCACGCCGGGCCGCGGTCGTCGTACCGGCTGATCTCGTGCAGCTCGAACCGGTCGGTCTGGCCGAACGGTTCGGGCAGCACGAGGACCGGCGTCTGCGACGAGAGCGGCGCGGTGAGGTCGACGACCTCGACCCGTCCGGTCATGACGGCGTCGAGCAGGTCGGCGAGCAGGGGCATGGCTTCTCCTCACGGTCTCCAGCGCTGGTGACGGGTCCGGCCGGCGCCGGGATCGCGGATCAGTTCCAGGCGCGGCTTGGGACCGTCGGTGCGCGTGGTCTGCGGCTTGCGCCGGCCGGCCGCGAAGGGTGCCGGCCAGTCGGCGCCGCTGCCGGTGTACTCCTGATCGGCCGCCGCGTGCAAGGTCCACATCGGATCGTAGAGATGCGTGCGGCCCAGGGCGGCCAGATCGGCCCGCCCGGCCAGGATGAGCGCGTTCACGTCCTCGGCGGAGGAGATCGCACCGACCGCGATGACCGCGATGTCGACAGTGTTGGCGATCCGGTCGGCGTACGGCGTCTGGTAGCTGCGCCCGAACGCCGGCTGCTCCTCCTTGACGACCTGCCCGGTGGACACGTCGATCGCGTCGGCGCCGTGCGCAGCGAAGGCACGGGCGATCGCGACGGCGTCGTCCGCATCGGTGCCGCCGGGATACCAGTCCGTGGCCGAGATCCGCACCGACATCGGCTTCTCGGCCGGCCAGACCTCGCGGACGGCGTCGAAGACCTCCAGCGGGTAGCGCAGCCGGTCGACGAGCGTTCCCCCGTACTCGTCGGTGCGGTGGTTGGTGAGCGGCGAGAGAAAGCTCGACAGCAGGTAGCCGTGTGCGCAGTGGAGCTCCAGCAGGTCGAACCCGGCGTCGCGCCCGCGCCGCGCGCACGCGACGAACTCGTCCCGGATCGTCCGCATGGCGGCGAGGTCGAGCTCCTGCGGCACCTGGTTGGCCGGCGAGTAGGCCAATGGGGATGGGCCAACCACCGGCCAGTTGCCATCGGGCAACGGCTCGTCCATGCCCTCCCACATCAGCTGGGTCGAGCCCTTGCGGCCGGAGTGGCCGAGCTGGACGCCGATCGCGGCCGTTGTCTGCGAGTGGACGAACTCGACGATGCGCCGCCACCCGTCCGCCTGCGCGTCGGTGTACAGCCCGGTGCAGCCGGGCGTGATCCGGCCGGTCGGGGACACGCAGACCATCTCGGTCATCACCAGCCCGGCGCCGCCGAGCGCCTTGCCGCCCAGGTGGACGAGGTGGAAGTCGTTCGGGTCGCCGTCGCGCGCCGAGTACATGTCCATCGCGGAGACGATCACCCGGTTCTTCAACGACAGGTCGCGCAGCCGGAACGGCTGGAACATCGGCGGTCGGGCCACCGCAGGCGCCGGGGCCACACCGCGGGCGACCTCGTGGCGAGCGAACCACGCGTCGGCGGCGTCGACGAACTCGGGATCGCGCAGCCGCAGGTTGTCGTAGGTGACCCGCCGCGAGCGGGTCAGGATGTTGAACGCGAACCGGATCGGGTCCTGGTGGGTGTACTGGCCGAGGTTCTCGAACCACTCCAGGCTGGCCTGGGCCGCCCGCTGCGTCGAGACCACGACCGGCCGCCGCTCTTCCTCGTACGCTGCCAGCGCCGCCGCCACCCCGTCGTTCTCGTGCAGCGACGCGGCCAGGGCGAGCGCGTCCTCCATGGCCAGCTTGGTGCCCGAGCCGATGGAGAAGTGTGCGGTGTGGGCGGCGTCGCCGAGCAGGACTACGTTCCGGTGCCGCCAGGTGGCGTTGCGGATCGTCGCGAACTGGAGCCACCGGGAGTTGTTCGCGTAGACCTCGTGGCCGCGCAGAACGTGCGCGAACAACTCGCGGATCTTCTTGACCGACTCGTCGTCGCTCTCGCCCGGCTGGAAGGCCCGGCCCTCGGCGGCGTCGAACCCGGCCGCGCGCCAGACGTCGTCGTGCATCTCGACGATGAACGTGCTGCCCGTGGCGTCGTAGGGGTAGCCGTGGATCTGCATCACCCCGAACGGGGTCTGCTCGACGTGGAAGGTGAAGGCGTCGAACACCAGGTCGGTACCGAGCCACATGTAGCGGCACCGCCGCCGGTCGAACTCCGGCCGGAACGTCTCGGCGTATCGTGCCCGCACCACCGAGTTGGCGCCGTCGGCCGCCACGACCAGATCGTGGTCGGCGGCGATCCTTTCGACGTCTGGTGCCTCGGTCCGGAAGTTCAGGTCGACGCCGAGGCTTGCGCAGCGCTCCTGCAGGATCTGCAGGAGCCGGCGCCGGCTCATCGCGGCGAATCCGTGCCCGCCGCTGGTGACGACCTCTCCCCGGTAATGGACGTCGATGTCGTCCCAGCGGGCGAACTCGCTCTGCATGGCCGCGTGGATCTCGGCATCTGCGTGCTCGATGCCGCCGAGGGTCTCGTCGGAGAAGACGACCCCGAAGCCGAAGGTGTCGTCTGCCGCGTTGCGCTCCCACACCGTGATCAGCCGGCTCGGGTCCAGGCGCTTGGCCAGGGCGGCGAAGTAGAGCCCCCCGGGCCCGCCGCCGACGACCGCGATGCGCATGGGACACCCCGATGTCGTCCGAAGGGTCTGGCGCCTATGCTGGCTCCGTTACGACAGTAACACGCGCGCTATTTCGTCTCCGACCACCGATGGTGGAGGTTCGTGCGGTATGAGCCCGTTCCGCGGATCCGTGCCGTTCACCGAGGAGTGGAAGCACTTCCGGTTCGAGCGTGCGGGCGCGGTCGCGACGGTGACCTTCGACCGTCCGGACAAGCTCAACGCGCTGACCTTCGACACCTATGCCGACCTGCGCGACCTGCTGGCCGAGCTCCCGCACCGGGGTGACACGCGCGTGCTGCTCCTGCGCGGCGAGGGCCGGTCGTTCTGCTCCGGCGGCGACGTCGACGAGATCATCGGCGCCACCCTGTCGATGCGACCGGACGAGTTGCTTGCCTTCACCCGCATGACCGGGGACGTCGTCGGAGCGATGCGTCGGTGCCCGGTGCCGATCATCGCCGCCGTCCACGGCACCGCCGCCGGCGCCGGTTCGGTGATCGCCCTGGCCGCCGACTTCCGCATCGTTGCCAGGTCGGCCAAGTTCGCCTTCCTGTTCACCAAGGTCGGCCTGGCCGGTGCCGACATGGGAGCGGCCTACCTGCTGCCTCGGCTGGTGGGGCTCGGCCGGGCCACGTCCATGCTCATGCTCGGCGACACGGTGCCGGCCGAGGATGCCGATCGGTACGGCCTGGTCAGCGAGTTGGTCGACGACGACGCGCTCGATGCCGCGGCCGCCGCGCTCGCGAAGCGACTCGCCGACGGACCCTGGCAGGCGTACGCACAGACCAAGTCGCTGCTGACCCGCGAGCTGGACATGGGTCTCACCGGGGCGCTCGAGCTCGAGGC
>DATFBR010000010.1:0-10490 GCA_035253685.1 Jiangellaceae bacterium | reverse complement strand
CGGACCGACGTACGAGTGTGCCAGCAAATCGGCACGTCACCCAAACGCCGGCGCCGGCTGGCTCATTCCCGCCCATCGGGTGCCTCCGGCTCAGCCCACTCTCGGTTCTCGCACCATTGCCTCTACCTCGACGAGCTCGCACGTGGGTCGACCAGCTCCGTCGCTCACTCGACGACTGAGTCCGACCCCGGCCGGGCTCGTCATCTCGCCGGCCGCCGGGGTCCGACTCTTGTCAGCCCCAGCGCACCAGCCCAACTTGTCAGGCTCGCAGCGCGCCGAGCCGACTTGTCAGGACGCCGACACCGTCCACTTGGCCGGAGCGGGCCGGCGGCCTGACAGGTCGAGCTGCAACTGACTTGTCCGGGTGGCGCGGCAGATCCGCGCTGGTGGAGGAGTTGTCCGGCCTGACACGTATGGAGGTCCCCTGATCGCTGAACGGCTGCACCCCGGGCAGTGAGGTCCGCCCGCGGTTGCCGGGCGTGACGTCCCACGGCCGAAGCCCCGGGGTCAGTCCTCGGATTCGCGGGTGCCGCCGAGGGTTGGGGTCGTCTTCTGAACCTGCATGAGGAACTCGATGTTGCTCTTGGTGGTCTTGAGCTTGTCCAGCAGCAACTCGATCGCCTGCTGCGGATCGAGGGCGGAGAGCACTCGCCGCAGCTGCCACATGACGGCCAGCTCCTCGCGGGACACCAGGATCTCCTCGCGACGTGTGCCCGACGCGTCGACGTCGACCGCCGGGAAGATCCGCTTGTCCGCGAGGTCACGACGCAGCCGCAACTCCATGTTCCCGGTGCCCTTGAACTCCTCGAAGATCACCTCGTCCATGCGCGAGCCGGTCTCGACCAGAGCCGTCGAGATGATCGTGAGCGAGCCGCCGTGTTCGATGTTGCGGGCAGCGCCGAAGAACCGCTTCGGCGGGTAGAGCGCGCTGGAGTCGACACCACCGGACAGGATCCGACCGCTGGCGGGCGCCGCGAGGTTGTAGGCCCGGCCCAGCCGCGTGATCGAGTCGAGCAGCACGACCACGTCACCGCCGAGCTCGACCAGGCGCTTGGCCCGCTCGATGGCCAGCTCCGCCACCGTCGTGTGATCTTCGGCCGGACGGTCGAAGGTCGAGGCGATGACCTCGCCCTTCACCGCACGCTGCATGTCGGTGACCTCCTCCGGCCGCTCGTCGACGAGGACGACCATGAGGTGGGTCTCGGGGTTGTTCGCGGTGATGGCGTTGGCGATCGCCTGCAGGATCAGAGTCTTGCCCGCCTTCGACGGCGAGACGATCAGGCCGCGCTGGCCCTTTCCGATCGGCGCCACCAGGTCGATGACACGGGTCGACACGATGCCGGGCTCGGTTTCGAGCCGCAGCCGATCCTGCGGGTAGAGAGGCGTGAGCTTGGCGAACTCGGGCCGGTGCTGCGCTGCCTCCGGGTCGGCACCGTTGACGGTGTCCACCCGCACGAGCGCATTGAACTTCTGCTGCTTCTCGCCCTCACGCGGCTGCCGCACGACACCGGTGACGGCGTCGCCCTTGCGCAGGCCGTTGCGCCGAACCATGGCCAGCGACACGTAGACGTCGTTCGGCCCAGGCAGGTAGCCCGAGGTCCGCACGAATGCGTAGTTGTCGAGGATGTCGAGGATGCCGGCGACCGGGATGAGCACGTCGTCCTCGGAGACCTGTGGCTCGTCGATGCGGTCGCGGCCGCCCCGGCGGTCACGGTCGCGGTTGCCGCCACGTCGGTCGCGGCGGCGGCGGCGGTTGCGGCCGCGGTCGCCGTCCTCGTCATCGTCTCGCTGGACCTGGGTGCGCTCCGGCTGGCCAGCGGGGCGGCGGTCGCCGTCCTGGTCCTCCCGGCGGTCATTCTGACCGCCGCGTCGGTCCTGCTGCTCGCCGCGCCCGGTCCGGGCCTGGCTGTCGCGGTCCTGCGGGTCGCGACGGTTCTCCTCACGCTCCCGAACGGTTGCGTCGCCGCGGACCTGATCGGCCTGCGATCCGTCCCGCGTCTGGTGGACCGCCTCGACACCAGTGGAGCCGTCACCGCCTACGGGTGTCGACGCGCCTGGTGCGCGTGCCTCGCCGAGGGCGCCGGCGCCGTCCGGTCGAGCGGCGGCGTCGACGAGGTCGGAGCGGTCCACACCGCCCCGGCCGTCCGGTGCACGATCGCCGAGCACGGATGCCGGCTCGCCGCGGAGGTTCGCGGTCTCGGCGCCGCCGGACTCCGGCCTCGGCGGGACGACCGACGCACCGGGGCCGCCCGGGCCGGCCGAACCGGCCTGCGCCGCTCGGATCGCGTCGACGAGCTGGCTCTTGCGCATCCGTCCGGTGCCGGTGATGCCCAGTCCGCTCGCCAGGTGTTGCAGCTCGGCCAGCACCATGCCGTCGAGTCCGGCCGCACGGCGGCGGCGGGGCTTCTCGTCGGCGGTGGCGTCGCCCGAGGAAGGCTCGGGCGTCGGCTCCGAGACTCCATAGAGATCAGTGTTTGTCACGCAGGGTCCTTCCCTGGACCGGCGCCGGCCAGAGAGCCGGCGCGTGATACGCCCCGGGGAGACCCCGGGTCTGTGGTGCACGCGGCGCTTGCTGAGTAGTCGTCCCCCTCGTACGGCTCGACCGTAGGTGCGGAGGTGCGGAGTCCTGCGGCGGAAACGGATCCGCGTCAGGAATTGGCGACCAGCCCGGAGGGCGTCGGTGCGTCACCGAGAGTAACACGCGCGGCCCGCGGCGTCCCTACCCGGATCCGTCCGGTCGCAGCCGTGTCCTCACATCGACTCGACGACCGCGCCGCGGTGGTCGACTTCGAGCTGCCGCACCTGCCAGCTCCCTCGCCCGGTGACCTCGACGACCGACGCGAGGTCGTCCGCCCCGGTGGACAAGACCACCACCGACGGCCCCGCCCCTGACACCACGGCGGCCAGGCCGCGAGCTCGCAGTTCCGCTACGAGCGTCAGCGAGTCCGGCATGGCCGGCGCCCGGTACTGCTGGTGCAGGAGGTCATGCGTCGCGTCGAGCAAGACCTCGGGGCGGCGGGTCAGCGCCTCGACGAGGAGCGCGGCACCCGCTGCGTTGCGCGCTGCGTCCGCGTGCGGGACCGCAGCGGGCAACAGGGCTCGCGCGGCGGCCGTGGCCAGCGGGGCTTCCGGCACGCAGGCAATGGCCCGGAGCTCGGGATGGACCTCCAGCCGTATGGCCCTCGGCCCCTGATGCGACGTCCACGCGATCGTGAGCCCGCCGAGCAAGCAGGCAGCCACGTTGTCCGCATGGCCCTCGATCCGTGCGGCGAGTGCGAGCACGGCGTCGTCCGGCAGCTGCCCGGTGTCTGCCGCCGCCAGCGCCCGAGCAGCCAGCACACCGGCCACGATCGCCGCGGCCGACGAGCCCAGCCCGCGCCCGTGCGGCACGCTGTTCTCGCAGCGCAACTCGAGCTCGTCCGCTCGCACCCGAAGCAGATCGAATGTCTCGCGCATGGTCCGTGCGACGAGGTGGTGCTCGTCGCCGGGTAGCACGCCCGCTCCCTCGCCGGACACCTCCACCGTGGTTCGACCGCCGGCCGCTCGTGCGGTCGGCATCCCCTCGGCGGTCGGTGTCCGCTCGACGACCCGGGCCGTGACGACGTCGTGCCAGTCGAGAGCCAGGCCAAGTGTGTCGAACCCGGGACCGAGGTTGGCGCTCGTCGCCGGGACACGGACCTGGACGCCGCGCTTCACCCGAGTCCGAGCGCGGATGCGGCGGCGTGGACATCGGCCGGAACGACCTCGGGGCGAACGTCGCCGTACGCGGCACTCGCGGTCTCCACGTCCTTGAGGCCGTGTCCGGTCACGGTCACGACGACGACCTGCCCGGGGTCGAGCCGGCCGTCGGCGACGCTGGCGACGAGGCCGGCCACACCCGCCGCCGACGCCGGTTCGACGAACAACCCGTCCCGGCTGGACAAGTCCCGCTGCGCGGAGAGGATCTGCTCGTCGGTGACAGCGTCGATGAAACCACCGGACTCATCCCTCGCGGCGATGGCGAGCTGCCAGGACGCGGGATCACCGATCCGGATGGCACTGGCCACGGTCTGTGGATCGGGCACCGGCTCTCCGCGCACGATCGGCGCGGCTCCCGCAGCCTGGAACCCCCACATTCGGGGTCGTCGACTCCCACGCCCACCGGCTGCGTACTGCTGATAACCCAGCCAGTAGGCCGAGATATTCCCGGCGTTGCCGACCGGCAACACGTGCACGTCCGGCGCGTCCCCGACGGCGTCCACCACCTCGAAGGCGGCGGACTTCTGGCCGGCGAGCCGGTGCGGGTTCAACGAGTTCACCAGCGCCACCGGGTACTCGTCGGCGAGCCCACGGGCCAACCGCAGACAGTCGTCGAAGCTGCCGTCGACCGCGACGATCCGGCCCCCATGGACGACGGCCTGGGCCAGCTTCGGCCCAGCCACCCTGCCCTCGGGCACCAGCACGATCGGGGTCATGCCGGCACGGACGGCGTAGGCCGCCGCCGACGCGCCGGTGTTCCCCGTCGAGGCACAGACGACGGCCTTGGCATCCCCTTCGAGCGCCTTGGAGATGGCGACGGTCATGCCGCGGTCCTTGAACGAGCCTGTCGGGTTCGACCCCTCGACCTTGAGCAGCACGTCGCACGAGGTGAGCTCGGACAGCCACGCGCTGGGCACGAGCGGCGTGCCGCCCTCTTGCAGGGTGACCACGACCGTGGTCGAGGTCACCGGCATCCACTCCCGGTACTCCTCGATGACCCCTCGCCACAGATGGGCCATCCTCACTCCCCCTCGACCCGCATCACCGACAGCACGTCGCGCACGGTCGGCAATGCCCGCAGCGCTGCCACCGTAGCGGCGAGCGCGTCATCGGTGGCCGTGTGGGTGACGACCACGAGCTCGGCGTCGTCCGGCCCGTGCACCCGCTGGCGGACCGTCTCGATCGAGACGCCGTGCTCGGCGAATACGGTCGCGACCGCCGCCAGCACACCGGGACGGTCGTCGACATCGAGGCTGATGTGATACCGCGTCCGGGTCCGGCCGATGGGGTGGATCGGCCGGTCGGCGTACGAGGAGGAACCGGGACCGAGCGAGCCGGCCAGTCGATTGCGCGCGACGGTCACCAGGTCGCCGAGGACAGCACTGGCGGTCGGCGCACCGCCGGCTCCCTGCCCGTAGAACATCAGGTGACCGGCGGCGTCGCTCTCGACGAAGACCGCGTTGTACGCGCCCCGGACGCTGGCCAGCGGGTGGCTGCGCGGCAGCATCGCCGGGTGGACGCGCACCCCGATCGACCCGTCGTCGTCGGAGAGTTCACAGATGGCGAGCAGCTTGACGACCGCCCCCATGTCGCGAGCACTGGCGATGTCGGCCGTCGTGACGTCGGAGATGCCCTCCCGGTGCACGTCCGCGGCCACGACCGGGGTGTGGAACGCGATCGAGGCCAGGATCGCCGCCTTTGCGGCGGCGTCGAAGCCTTCGATGTCCGCGGTCGGGTCGGCCTCGGCGTAACCGAGTGCCTGTGCCTCCTCGAGGGCTTCGACGAAGCCCGCGCCGAAATTGTCCATCCGGTCGAGGACGTAGTTCGAGGTGCCGTTCACGATGCCGAGAACTCGACGGATCCGGTCTCCGGACAGCGACTCGCGCAGGGGCCTCAGCAGTGGGATCGCGCCGGCGACGGCGGCCTCGTAGTAGAGGTCGACGCCGTGCTTGTCGGCGGCGGCGTGCAGGGTGGCACCGTCCTCTGCCAGCAGGGCCTTGTTCGCGGTGACGACCGACGCACCGTGCTCCATCGCACGCAGCAAGAGCGAACGGGCCGGCTCGATCCCGCCGATCACCTCCACGACGATGTCCACGTCCCCACGGGCCACCAGACCGTGAGCATCGGTGGTGAACAGGGTCGGGTCGACGCCGGTGGCAGCACGATCACGGCCGAGCCGGCGCACCGCCACGCCGGCCAGATCGAGGCGCCCCCCGATGCGGGCGGCGAGGTCGTCCCCGTGATCGGTCAGAAGGCGGATGACCTCGGCGCCGACGGTGCCGCACCCGAGAAGCGCGACTCTGAGCGTGCTCAACGACCCTCCCGCACCCCGGTCATGAACCTCCGACAGTCTCCGCACCGCCGGACGATCTCGCGTGTCATGTCCATGATGCGAGACATCGGTATCGCCGGCCGGCATCGGGCCGCAGATTCTCGCGGCCTTGCGGACACGGCCGCTACTCGTCGACGTCGAAGCGGAGCAGTTCGTCCTCGGTTTCCCGGCGGACGACGAGGCGGGCCGCTCCGCCGCGCACGGCGACGACGGGCGGGCGCGGCACGTGGTTGTAGGTGTTCGCCAGGCTGCGGGCGTAGGCGCCCGTTCCTGGTACCGCGATGAGGTCGCCCGGTCGCACGTCGCTCGGGAGGAACTCGTCCTTCACCACGATGTCGCCGCTCTCACAGTGCTTGCCGACGACCCGGGCGAGTACGGGGGGAGCCGACGACCGCCGGTTCGCCAGCGTGCAGGAGTAGTCGGCGTCGTACAGCGCCGCCCGGATGTTGTCGCTCATGCCGCCGTCGACGGAGACATACGTGCGCGTCGCCCCGGCATCGAGTTCGACCGGCTTCACCGTGCCGACCTCGTACAGCGTGAACGTGCTCGGGCCCGCGATCGCGCGGCCTGGCTCGACGCTGATGCGCGGCACCGCGACGCCGCACGCCCGGCATTCCTGCTCGACGATTCCGGCCATGGCCGACGCGAGCACCGCCGCCGGCAGCGGGTCGTCCTGCGACGTGTACGCGATCCCGAAGCCGCCGCCCAGATCCAGTTCGGGCAACGCGAGACCGTGTTCGTCGGCAATCTCGGCATGCAGCCCGAGAGTGCGGCGCGCCGCGACCTCGAACGCTGCCGTGTCGAAGATCTGTGAGCCGATGTGCGAGTGCAGGCCGGTCAGCTCGAGGCCCGGTTCCGCGACTACGGCCCGGACGGCGTCGGCGGCAGCACCGCCGGCCAGCGAAAAGCCAAACTTCTGGTCCTCGTGGGCGGTGGCGATGTACTCGTGCGTGTGTGCCTCGACGCCCACGGTGAGCCGCACCATGACCCTGGCCCGAAGGCCGCGGTCGGAGGTCAGCCGGGCCAGCCGTTCGATCTCGTGCGGCGAGTCGACCACGATCCGGCCCACGCCGGCGTCGAGCGCCCGCGACAACTCGGAGTCCGACTTGTTGTTTCCGTGCACACCCACGCGGTCGGCGGGGAAGCCGGCCCGTTGGACGACCGCGAGCTCGCCACCGGTGCAGACGTCGATGTGCAGGCCTTCCTCCGCCACCCACCGGACCGTGGCGCGACAGAGGAATGCCTTGGCCGCGTAGTAGACATCGGCTCCGCCGCACAACCCGGCGAACGCGTCGTCGAACGCAGAGCGGAACTCTCGCGCCCGCGAGCGGAAGTCGTCCTCGTCGACGACATAGGCCGGTGTGCCGAACCGGCCGGCGACCGCGCTGACCGGGACGCCGGCCACGGTGAGGCATCCGTCGGGGTCGCGTTGGACGTTGCGTGCCCACAGCGCTGGCAGTAGCGCGTTGACATCGGCCGGCTCGCGCAGCCAGGTGGGACCACGGAAACCGGCGACCGCGTGCAAGGCACCCGCTTCGTGCGTGCGCACCGCCTACATCCGCTCGGGTGCGGAGACCCCGAGCAACGCCAGCCCGTTGGCCACCACGATCCGGGTGGCCGCCACGAGCCAGAGACGGGCACGGTGGAGGTCGGTGGCCTCTTCGTCGCCGACCGGAAGCACTCGGCACTCGTCGTAGAACTTGTGGAAGGTCCCGGCGAGGTCCTCCAGATAGCGTGCGATCCGGTGCGGCTCGCGCAGTTCCGCCGCGGTCGCGACGACACGGGGAAACTCACCCAACGCCCCCAGCAACAGCGATTCGCGCTCGTGGGCGAGCAGTTCGGGCTGGAGCAGCCCGCGGTCGACGCCGAGCTCGTCGGCGTTGCGCAGGATCGATGCCAGCCGGGCGTGGGCGTACTTGACGTAGAACACCGGGTTGTCGCTGGCCTGCTTGGTGATCTGATCGACGTCGATCGTGAGCGGGGAGTCGACCGGGTATCTGCTCAGCGTGTAGCGCAGCGGGTCGACCCCGGCAGCATCGACCACCTCTGCGAGGGTCAGCATCGTTCCCGCCCGCTTGGACAGCCGAAGCTCGCGACCGGCCCGCACGATCCGGACCAGCTGTCCGATCGGCACCTCGATGTTCTTCTCGGGGTCGTCGCCCGCGCACGCCGCGATCGCCTTCAGCCGCCCCACGTAGCCGTGATGGTCCGCACCGAGCAGGTAGATGCAGACATCGAAGCCCCGCTCGCGTTTGTCCACGTAGTAAGCAGTGTCCGAGGCGAAGTAGGTGAAGGAGCCGTCGCGGCGCACCAGGACGCGGTCCTTGTCGTCGTCGAAGTCGGTGGTGCGCATCCAGAGCGCGCCGTCAGACTCGAACACGTGCCCCTTGCTTCGCAGCACGTCGATGCCGTGGGCCACCTTTCCCGAGGCATGCAGGTCGCGCTCGGAGGTCCAGACGTCGAAGCGCGTCCGGAACGCATCGAGCTGGTCTTGCTGCTCGGCCAGTTGGAGCCGGTAGCCCTCCTCACGGAACGCGCTGCGCTGCTCACCTTCGGCCAGCTCGAGGAACTCTGGATGCTCGGCCACGATCGCCTTGGCCAGATCGGAGATGTACTCGCCGTGATAACCGTCCGGAGGCACCTCGGTTCCGCGCGCCCGGGCCATGATCGACGCACCGAACAGATCCATCTGGGCGCCACGGTCGTTGATATAGAACTCACGCGTGACGACGGCACCGGCAGCATCGAGGACCCGGGCCATGGCGTCACCGACAGCCGCCCAGCGCACGTGGCCGAGGTGCAGCGGCCCGGTCGGGTTGGCCGAGATGAACTCGACGTTGACACGGTCGCCCGCGAGCGCCTCGCCGCGACCGTAGCTCTCCCCGGCCTCGACGATGGTGCGGGCGAGCTCGCCCTGCGCGGCCGCCGAAACGGTGATGTTGAGGAACCCCGGACCGGCGACGTCGACCCTGGCCACGCCGTCCACCCGGCGCAGTCGCACGGCAAGCACATCTGCCAGCGCGCGAGGGCTCGTGCCGGCGATCTTGGCCAGCCGCAGCGCGACGTTGGTGGCGTAGTCTCCGTGCTCGCGGTTGCGCGGACGTTCGACGGTCACGTCGGGAACGCTTTCCCGCAGCGTGACCTCCCCGGCGTCGACCGCGGCCGCCAATGCGTCACGCACTGCGGACGACAGCTGTTCGGGCGTCACCGGCCCAGCGTATCCAGCCTGGTCACCCGCGGCGGGCCGGTCCGAACCGTGGACGGCCGCTGCCCGCCGGCGTAGGCCTGCCGCCCGGCGGGGTGGCGCAGGCCGACGCTCTAACGGCCGATCTGCTTGCGACCCGCCTGCTTGAGCCGCCGTCGCTGGGACGGGTCGAGCATCAGGTAGCCCGCCACCGGCACGCCGATGATCAGCAGCAACGCGAGCCAGTTCGGCAGCAGGATGAACGCAATGATCGCGGCCGCGGCCCCGCCGAGTAGGTACTTGGTTCCAGTGGACATCTCGCTCCAACCTTCGCAGGCCAGGATCGGCCCGGTTGGTCACCATTCTCCGGCATCCACGGGCCGGGCGGCCTCCGGATCATCCCTGAGCGAACCCTGGAATCGCCCCGGCCGGGCGGTCACCTCGGACGGCCCGCGGAGTTCGGGACGGTGCCCGGTCGGCTGATATCCTCGACCCCGCCCTGGCCCCCGTAGCTCAGGGGATAGAGCACCGCCCTCCGGAGGCGGGAGCGCAGGTTCGAATCCTGCCGGGGGCGCGCATGTGGCCGGGGGACGCATCAGGCCGTATCGGGGTCCGCCTCCTCTTCTGCCCGCGAAGAGCGCCGGGTCAGCGCCGTCGTCGTGGTCCACGCAGCGACCGCTGCCAGGACGGCCGCCGGCATCGTGTCGACCCCTTGACTGCCGGCGAGCAGTGCAGCGAAGAGCAGCGAGGCGAACAGCAGCCGTGTTGCGGCGGCCATGCCTGCCGCAGTGCCGACGGCCACGGCAAGCGTGGGGGATGTGTCGAACCAGAGGACGGCCAGCATCGCGATGGCGACACCGAGGAAGATCGCGGGGAACACGGGTCCCCCTCGGAAGCCACAGCCCAGGCTCACCGCGTAGCCGAGGCCCTTGGCAACGAGCAGGACGACGACGATCGTGGTCGAGGTCTCGCCGACGAGCTCGGGCACGGCCGTCTGTCCCGAGAACAGGACGAGCTGAGCGTCGGCGCCGAGTTGCACGGCCAGCTGCGCGAGCAGGCCGACGGCAAGCCCGCCGGCCACAAGCAGCACGCCCATTCCGAACCGCATGTGCTGTAGTCCACTGACCCTGGTTGCCGCGAATCGGACCGCCGCGAGGAGCAGTGCGACCACGACGCCGACCACGGTGGCGATCAGCAGATCGAGTAGGTGCGTGCCTTCGTACGCGGGTAGTCCCG
>DATFBR010000009.1:0-9263 GCA_035253685.1 Jiangellaceae bacterium | reverse complement strand
CGTTCTTGTGACGTTGCCCCGGATGCGCCCAACGCTCACAGCGCTCCTCGTCACCGCGATGGCCGCAACGACCGTCGCCGTCCTTCCCGTCGAGGCGGGTCCTCCGCCCCCGCCCGCTGTCGCCTCGACGCCCCTGCCGCTCGGGGCCGCCGGCCTCGCAGAGCAGCGGACGACGGAGGTGCTACAGCCGGGCGTAAGCCTTACGACAATCGTCCGCGGCGCGCCCGACGGCTCGGAGTCGTGGACGGTCGAGATGATCGTGCCGTCTGTTTCCGACCCCGACCCCGACGCCCCACCCAGCGCGTTGCGTGACAGGGAAAGCGCCGAGGCGCTCGCCGCCGCACTCACGGCCGCCGGTTTCGCCGCCCGGGTCGAGGAGGTCGTCACGCCGGCGCTCCACGACGTGGCAGGTGGCACGATCGGCTTCCGGGTCCGGGTGGGCTCCTTCGCGACGCTGGCCGAGGCGAACGCCGAGCGGGCACTACTCCTGGCGGCTGGCTATACGGGCTCTTCCCTTTTCACCGGGTGGGATGGCGACGACCCCTCCGACACCGGGCCGTGGGTCGTGCAGGCGCTCACCGTTGACCCACAGCTGTTCCGCGGCGAGCTCGGCGCTTCGTTCGGCCCCGACCTGGAGCGCCGCGAGACCACGAGCTCCCTCGCGCAGGCTGCCGGGGCAACAGCTGCGGTCAACGCCGGCTACTTTGTGTTCAACCCGGCCGCGGGGGCGCCCGGCGATCCAGCGGGTGTCGGCGTGTACGACGGCGCGTTGCTCAGCGAGACCATCGACGGCCGTCCGGCGCTGCAGGTGCGCGACGACGCGCGGCACACGGCGGTGGTGCGTCCGCGCTGGCAGGGGGAGTTGGTCACCGAGGACGGCACCGTGCTGCCGCTGGACGGGATCAACCGGGTGCCCGGTCTCATCCGCAACTGCGGCGGTACGGGGGACCAGCCGACCGACCTACCGCGGCACGACTTCACCTGCACCGACGCCGACGAACTGGTGGCGTTTTCCCCCGAGTTCGGCATGGCCACGCCGCCTGGCGAGGGCGTCGAAGCCGTCCTCGACGCGCGTGACAGGGTGACGGAGGTCCGGTCGCAACGCGGCGGCGTGCTTCCGGAGGGTGGCAGCTCGGTACAGGCGACTGGCGCGCTCGTGGACGACCTGTTGGCCGTCGCGACCGTCGGGGCGAAGCTGCGGGTCGAGACCGCCCTGCTGGACGAGGCAGGGAACAGTGTCGACACGTCGTTCCGCGAGTCGATCGTCAACGGCGGTCCCGAGCTCGTGCGCGACGGGCTACTGCATGTGACGGCGGCGGCTGACGGCTTTGTTCATCCAGGAAGCCCGAGCTTCTTCTACGGCTTCGTGCACAAGCGGAACCCGCGCACGTTCGCGGGAGTCGACGCTTATGGCCGAGCGGTCCTCATCACGTCGGACGGACGGGACACAGACACGTTCGGGCTGTCCATCGCCGAGACTGCGGCGGTCGCCCAGGCGCTCGGACTCGAGGAGGCTCTGAACCTCGACGGCGGCGGCTCGACGACGACGGTCGTCAACGGCCAGGTCGTCAACGATCCCTCAGACGCCACCGGCGAGCGCCCGGTTGGCGACGTGCTGCTCGTTCTGCCGGATCGGGCACTCGGTCGGCACTAACGCAACGCGTCACCGTCGGGCGGCGAGCCGTTCGCCGGCGGGCGGGCCTCGTAGGGCGTGGAGAGCACGATCGTCGTTCGCGTCGACACGTTGGCGGCGGCCCGGATGCGGGCCAGCAGGTCCTCCAGGGCACCCGGACGCGCTACACGCACCTTGAGGATGTGGCTCTCCTCGCCTGCCACCGAGTGGCAGGCCTCGATCTCGGCGATGTCCGCCAGCCGGTCCGGAGCATCGTCGGGCTGGCTGGGATCGATCGGCTTGATGGAGACGAACGCCGTCAGCGGGAGGCCGACCGCTTCGTAGTCGAGGATGGCCGCGTAACCGCGGATGACCCCCCGATGCTCGAGCCGGCGCACCCGCTGGTGCACGGCAGACGTGGAAAGGCCGGTGGCCTTGCCCAGGTCGGTGTAGCTCAGCCGGCCGTCGCGGGCGAGCAGGTCGACGATCTGCCGGTCGATCTCTTCCACGCCGTCACCCTAGATGAGCGGCCGGGCGCCGAGTGGCAGCATGTCCGAGGTGGAGATCGCCAAGGCACGCACGTTGTTCGACCCCGAGCCCGGCTGGCTCGACACCGCCAGCTACGGCCTGCCCCCGTGGCCGGCCTGGGATGCACTACAGGAGGCACTCGCCGACTGGCGCGTCGGCCGCGGGTCGTGGCGGGCGTGGAGCGATGCGACCGTCCGGGCGCGCGACGCGTTCGCCCGTCTCGTCGGCGCCGACGTCGCCGACGTCACCACCGGATCGCAGGTGTCCCAACTCCTCGGCATGGTCGCTGCCTCCTTGCCCGACGGGGCCAGGGTGCTGGCTCCTGAGGAGGAGTTCACCTCGAACCTGTTCCCCTGGCTGGTCCAGGAGGTGAGAGGGGTGGAGGTGCGCACGGTCCCGGCGGCCCAGCTGGCGAACGCGGTGCGGCCGGACACCGACGTGGTGGCGTTCAGCCTCGTCCAGTCTGCGACTGGGGCCGTCGCCGACGTCGACGCGGTCACGGCCGCCGCCGCGGCCGCCGGTGCGCTGACGGTGGCCGACGCGACCCAGGCCTGCGGATGGCTGCCCGTCGACGCCACGCGCTTCGACGCCCTCGCGTGCGGGACTTACAAGTGGCTGCTCGCCCCGCGCGGGACTGCCTTCATGGTCACGACGCCGAGCTTGCGTGATCGCATCCTCCCGTCCATGGCCGGATGGTGGGCCGGCGACGACCCGCACACCTCGTACTACGGGCCGCCGCTTCGGCTGGCCGGGGATGCCCGGCGGCTGGACATCTCACCCGCATGGTTCACCTGGGTCGCGACCGCGCCGGCGCTCGAGTTGATCGAGCAGGTGGGCGTCGACGAGATCAGGGCGTACGACGTCGGGCTGGCCAACCGGTTCCGCGACGGGCTGGGCATGCCGGCGTCAGACTCGGCCATCGTCTCGACCGACGTGCCGGGCGCCCAGGAACGGCTGGAAGCCGCCGGCGTCCGCGCCGCCGTCCGCGGTGGCCTGCTGCGGGCCTCGTTCCACCTCTACACCACCGAGGCCGACGTCGACCTCGCCCTCAACGCGCTGACCTGATTCTCTGCCCCTCGCGACTTGTGGCGGCTATTCAACGTCTCGGCACGCAACGAGGCGTGCCAAGCCCACCACAAAGGCAGGGAGGAGTGGCTTCAGGTCAGGTGTCGAGGATGACCAGGTCGCGGGGGCGGAGGTTGAGCCTTTCCACGCCGTCGTCGGTGGTTGCCACGATGTCCTCGATGCGGGCGCCGAAGCGACCGGGCAGGTAGAAGCCCGGCTCGATCGAGAACGTCATACCCGCCTCCAGCGGCATCGTGTTGCCCGCGACGATGTAGGGCTCCTCGTGAGTCTCCAGTCCGATGCCGTGGCCGGTGCGGTGGACGAAGTGCTCCCCCAGCCCGGCCCGGTCGAGCACGTCGCGGGCAGCGGCGTCGACCGCCTCGGCAGTCACCCCGGGACGCACGGTGTCGACCGCTGCGGCCTGGGCGCGCTGCAGCGCCTCGTACGCCGCGACGAAGTCATCATCGGCGGCGCCGACCGCATAGGTGCGGGTCTCGTCGGATCGGTACCCGGCCTGCGTCGTGCCCCCGATGTCGACGACCACCGGATCGCCGGCGCCGATCACCCGCTCGCCGGTCTCGTGATGCGGGCTGGCACCGTTCGGGCCGGACGCGACGATGACGAAGTCGGCGCGCACGTGTCCTTCGGTCACGATCGCCTCGGCGATGTCACGGCCGACCTCCCGCTCGGTCCGTCCGGCGCGCAGCCACTCCCCCGTCCGCGCGTGCACGCGGTCGATCGCGGCCGCTGCCTCCCGCAGCGCGTCGACCTCGTCGGCCGACTTTCGCAGGCGCAGCCCGTGCAGTACCCGACCCGCGAGCACCTGGGAGGCGTCCGGCATCGCGGCGCGGAACCTCAGCACCTTCTCGGCCCACATGTGGTCGTCGAGGCCCACCCGCCGCGCCCGCTGCGTCCGGCGGGCAACCAGCGCGATCGGGTCCTCCGTCTCCTGCCAGTCCACGATCTCCACCCCGAGCGAGCCGGCCGGCGACGCCTGAGCGGCCGGACGCTCCAATGCCGGCACGACCAGCACGGGGTCGCCGTCGGCGGGCAGCACCAGGCAGGTGAGCCGCTCGAGCGGCATGGCCTCGTAGCCGGTGAGATAACGAAGGTCGGGACCGGGCGTGACGAGGACGACGTCGATACCGGCGGCAGCGGCGGCGGCACGGGCACGTTCGAGGCGATCGGCGGTCACCGTCCGGAGCGTAACGCCCGGCAGGGACGCGACCATGGCAGGCTCACAACCGTGAGCCAGCTGATGCTCCTGGACTCCGCCTCGTTGTACTTCCGGGCCTTCTTCGGCGTGCCGGAGTCGATCACGGCGGCCGACGGCAGCCCGGTCAACGCCGTCCGCGGCCTGCTCGACTTCATCGCCCGGCTGGTCTCGGTCCGGTCACCGGACCGGCTGGTGGCCTGCCTCGACGCCGACTGGCGACCAGCGTTCCGGGCGCAGGCGCTGCCGACGTACAAGGCGCACCGGCTCCTCGACCCGAAGCGGAACATCGAGCAGGTGCCGAAGGCACTCGAGGCGCAGGTTCCCGTGATCTTGGACGTGTTGGACGCGCTGGGCGTCGCCAAAATCGGTGTGCCGGGGTTCGAGGCCGACGACGTCATCGGCACCGTCGCGGCCCACGACGGCGGACCGGTCGACGTCGTGACCGGCGACCGCGACCTCTTCCAGGTCGTCGACGACTCCCGGCGGGTGCGCGTCCTCTACACGGCCCGGGGGGTCGGCCGGCACGAGATCGTCGACGAGGCGGCGGTGACCGCCAAGTACGGGATCCCGGGCAGGTCCTACGCCGCCTTCGCGACGCTGCGCGGGGACCCGAGCGACGGCCTGCCCGGAGTGCCGGGCGTCGGCGACAAGACCGCCGCCACGCTGGTCACGAGGTTCGGCGACGTCCAAGGACTGCTGGCAGCCGTCGACGACCCTGCATCCGACCTCGCTCCTGTGCTGCGCCGCACGCTCGCCGACGCCCGCGCCTACCTCGAGGTCGCGCCGATCGTGGTCGCCGTCCGCACCGACGTCCCACTCCCCGACTACGACGACACGTTGCCGCGAGAGCCGCGCGACCCCGCAACCTTGGTGGAGCTCGGCGACCGGTGGAACCTCGACGCGTCACTCAACCGCGTCCTCAACGCGTTCCAGCCGGTTCGCCCCTAGCCGAGCGTCGCGTACGCCACGACACCGCGGCGTAGCGCCACGACGGCCGACCGAGCGGTGTGGCGCAGTGGTGTGTCGCCGGCCGCATCGGCCACCTGGTCCAGCAGGTCGAGCAGTTGCCGAACGGCCCGGACGAAGTCACCGGCGGTCAGGTCGGCATCGGTGAGGACGGACTCGAGCCGATGGCCGCTGGCCCACCGCCAGGCCGCGTGGGCGAAGCCGAGATCGGGTTCGCGCAGGAAGTCCAGGCTGTGCTCCTTCTCCAACGCGTCGAGGTCGCCCCACAGGCGGACCATCTCGCCGAGCACGTCCCGGACCCGTCCGGGCGGCATCCGGGGCGGCACCGCGTCGTCGGGCTGGCGGGACTCGTAGCTCAGCGCGGACAGGCACGCGGCCAACTCGGCCGGGTCGAGTGCGTCCCACAGCCCCTCCCGCAACGCCTCGGCGGCGAGCAGGTCGAGCTCGGTGTAGAGCCGGGTGAGCCGCCGACCCGCCGGCGTGACTTCGTCACCGCGCAGGTAGCCCACGTTCTCGAGCACCGCACAGACCCGGTCGAACTGCCGGGCCACCGTGTTGGTGCGGGACTCGACCCGCCGCTGCAACTGCTCCGCCTCGCGCCGCAGGCGAATCCACCGCTCCGCCCACCGCGAGTGCTCGTCGCGGTCGGCGCAGCCATGACACGGATGTGCCCGCAGCCGCTTGCGCAGATCCAGCAGCTCGGCGTCATCGGCCGCGGCGGATCGACTCCGTCGTGGCCGCCCCCCGTTGTCATGCGGCACCTTGGCCCGCAGCGCGGCGGCGAGATCGCGCCGGGACTGTGCGGCCTTCGGGTTGAACGACCGCGGGATCCGCATCCGGGTGAGCGGCTCCACCGCGACCGGGAAGTCGACCGGCGACAGCCGCCGGACCTGGCGTGCCTCCGTGAGCACCGTGGGCCGCGGCCCGTCGCCTCTGCCGCCGCCGGGCATGCCGGGGTCGAGCACGACGGCCAGGCCGGCGAACTTGCCAGCCGGCACCCGTACCACGTCACCGGGCCGGAGTCGCTCCAGTGCCGCCGCGGCGGCGGCCTTGCGTAGTGCCGTGCCCTGCCGGGCCAGCGCGGCTTCCCGGCCGGCGATGCGTCCACGCAGTTCGGCGTACTCCGCGAAGTCACCCAGGTGGCAGACCATCGCCTCCCGGTAGCCCTCCATGGCCTCCTCGTGCCGGCGCAGTGTCCGGGCCAGTCCCACGACCGCGCGGTCGGCCTGGAACTGCGCGAAGGAGGACTCCAGCAGTTCGCGAGCCGCCGCTCGGCCCACCTGGCCGACCAGGTTGACGGCCATGTTGTACGACGGACGGAACGAGGAGCGCAGCGGGTAGGTACGGGTCGATGCGAGCCCGGCTACCGCGGTGGCATCCAGCCCCGGCTGCCACAGCACCACGGCATGCCCCTCGACGTCGATGCCGCGGCGCCCGGCGCGGCCGGTGAGCTGCGTGTACTCGCCCGGCGTGACATCCGCATGGGTCTCGCCGTTCCACTTCACCAGCCGCTCCAACACCACCGAGCGCGCCGGCATGTTGATGCCGAGCGCCAGCGTCTCCGTCGCGAAGACGGCGCGCACCAGTCCCATCACGAACAGCTCTTCGACGACCTCCTTGAAGGTCGGCAGCATCCCGGCGTGGTGAGCGGCGAGGCCGCGTTCGAGGCCCTCGGCCCACTCGTGGTAACCGAGGACGTGCAGATCGTCGTCGGCGATGTCCGCACATCGTTGCTCGACGATCTCGCGGATCTCCTCGCGCTCCGCGGGCGTGGTCAGGCGCACACCCGCGTCGAGGCACTGTCGTACCGCGGCGTCGCACCCAACGCGGCTGAACACGAACACGATCGCCGGCAGCAGGCCCTCGCGCTCGAGCCGGTCGAGGACGTCGACCCGGCCGGGGGTGTATGCGCCACCGTTGCGCCGCGGCCGGTGCCCACCCCGGCCCGGCCGCCGGTCGCCGATCCGCGCCAGCCGTTGTTCGTCCCGCGAGTACCGCACGAGGTCGGGGTTGACCCGAAACCGGCCGTCGCCCGCACCACTCGAGACGAACAGGTCGAGCAGCCGCGAGCCCACCATGACGTGCTGCCACAACGGGACCGGGCGGCGCTCCTCCACGACGACGTCGGTGTCGCCGCGCACGGTCGACAGCCAGTCGCCGAACTCCTCGGCGTTCGACACGGTCGCGGACAGCGAGACCAGCGTGACCGACTCCGGTAGGTGGATGATCACCTCTTCCCAGACCGCGCCGCGGAACCGGTCCGCCAGGTAATGGACCTCGTCCATCACGACGTAGCCGAGGCCGGTCAACGTCGTCGACCCGGCGTAGAGCATGTTGCGCAGCACCTCGGTGGTCATGACGACCACCGGTGCATCGCCGTTGACGCTGTTGTCCCCGGTGAGCAGGCCGACGTTCCGGGCGCCGTGGCGGGCGACGAGGTCGTGGTACTTCTGGTTGGACAGAGCCTTGATCGGCGTGGTGTAGAAGCACTTGCGATTCTGCTCCAGGGCCAGGCTCACGGCGAACTCGCCGACCACCGTCTTGCCCGAACCGGTCGGCGCCGCTACCAGCACACCGCGGCCCGCCTCGACCGACCGGCAGGCTCGCACCTGGAACTCGTCGAGTTCGAACGGGTAGCCCGCCCGGAACCGGCCCAGTGCAGCCGCCCTGTCCTGCTGTCGGCGCCGAGCGGCCGCATAGCTCTCCGCCGGCGAGCTCATGCCTTCACGCTACCCGCCCAGCCGGTCGATCATGGCCGACCCGGGTTCGCCGAACACTGCGGGTCCCCACCGTCCGGTTGATCATGGCGAACCCGGGCTCGCGGAGCGCTCCCGGTCCGCCACTTCGCCATGATCAACGAAGGGAGCTACGGCACGAGCACGCGGAGGGCTCCGGGCACCGCCTCGAAGGTCTGCGGCAGCGGTCCGAGCCGCTCGCCGTCGGCGTACGCCGTGATACCGGGTGCGTCGATCCGCACCCGGGCGGACCGGCGCACCTCCACGACCGGCAGGGTGACGTGCGAGCCGGAGTAGACCCTGGGAAAGACCCGCAGGAAACGTGTCTTCGACAGCGGCTTGACGACCATCACGTCGAGCAGCCCGTCGTCCACCACGGCGTCCGGCGTCACCTTCATGCCGCCCCCGTAGGAGGGGATGTTTCCGACGACGACGAGCATGGCGCTGGTGTCCCACCGTCCGCTGTCCAGCTCGAGCACGTAGGGCACCGGCCGGAAGACACCCAGCTCGATCAGCATCGCCAGGTTGTAGCGCATCCGCCCGCGCGGCCAGCGCATCCGATTCGCCCGGTCGTTGACCCGTGCGTCGAAGCCGGCCGCCACGACACCGCCGAACCACTGGTCGCCCATGCGGCCCAGATCGATCCGTCGTTGGGTGCCGGCGATCACGATGTCGGCGGCCAAAACCGGGTCGCGGAGCGGAACGCCGATGGCACGGGCGAAGTCGTTGCCGGTGCCGGCCGGCGCCACCCCGAGGGGGACGTCGGTCCCACCGACGGCCTGCAGGCCCAGGTGCACCATGCCGTCGCCGCCGACGACCACCAGGGCGTCCGTCCCCTGCTCGACGGCCTCGCGGGCGAGGTCCTGGCTCTCGCGCACGTCGCGACCCACCAGCTCCCGTACGGCGAGCCCGCCTTCGCGCAGCCGCGTCGCGACCTCGTTCCCCACCCGTGATCCGCGGCCGCGGCCGGAGGTCGGGTTGACCAGGAGCGCGATCTGCCGGGACACGGCCGAAGAGTAGCGGCCGGTGACCCGACAGCCACGACTTGTGGCGGGAAGGGCACGTCTCGATCGCCGCAAAGGAGTTGCCAACCCGCCACATGATGCGCGGGTGAGGCCGAACGGCTCAGGTCACGTCGTCG
>DATFBR010000008.1:0-14734 GCA_035253685.1 Jiangellaceae bacterium | reverse complement strand
GGTCTGCGCCTTGCGCAGCCTGGCCTCGAGAACCGGTGACGGCCGCCCACCGTACTGCGCCGCTCCGAGGACGACGATCGCGTCCGAAACCCGGTGGTCCTCCTGGCGGGCGTCCCACCAGATCCGCACCGGCACCGAGGCAACCCACAGCAGCACCATCAGCACCGCGCCGATCAGCACGCGGCGCACGACCGTCCTCCGGCTCAGGCGGGGACGGACGCCGACCTCGGACACCCCGAAACCGTAGTTGGCCCGTCCGGGTTCCGCCCCCGGCGGGACCAGCGACCGAGTTTCCGCGCCGGGTCGGGGCCGGGCTTCAGCGGGTGTCGCTGCCTCCCGACCGGTCGGCCGCGACCGCTGCGCGACCCGCCTCGAGCCGCGCGATCGGCACCCGGAACGGCGAGCACGAGACGTAGTCCAGCCCGATCGAGTCGAAGAAGTGCACCGAGTCCGGGTCTCCGCCGTGCTCGCCGCAGATGCCGACCTTGAGATCGGGGCGCGCCTTCCGGCCCTCCGTCGTCGCGATGGACACCAACCGGCCGACACCGTCGACGTCGAGCGACTCGAACGGTGAGATGCCGAAGATGCCCCGGTCCAGGTAGGCCGGGAAGAACGCCGCCTCGACGTCGTCGCGGGAGAAGCCCCACGTGGTCTGGGTCAGGTCGTTGGTCCCGAAGGAGAAGAACTCCGCGGCCTCGGCGATCTGCCCGGCCGTCATGCAGGCACGCGGCAGTTCGATCATCGTGCCGATGAGGAAGGACAGGTCGACTCCGGTCTCCTCGGCGACCTTGGCCACCGTCGCGGCGGCCGACTCGCGAATCGCCTCCAGCTCCTGGACGGCTGCGACCAGTGGGACCATGATCTCCGGCTGCGGGTCGAGGCCGCGCTCGCGCAACTCAGCCGCCGCCTCCGCGATCGCCCGCACCTGCAGATCGAACAGGCCGGGCACGACCAGCCCCAAACGGACACCGCGCATGCCCAGCATCGGGTTCTGCTCGTGCAGGCGCTGGACCTCGGCGAGCAGCGTCGTGGCCTCCTTGTCCGGCTCTCCCGTCGCGTCGGCCAGCGCCACCCGCACCGACAACTCGGTGTAGTCGGGAAGGAACTCGTGCAGTGGCGGATCGAGCAGCCGGATGGTGACCGGCAGGCCATCCATCGCTTCGAGGATCTCGGTGAAGTCCTGACGCTGCGGCGGCAGCAACTCCTCGAGGGCAGCCGCACGCTCGTCGTCGGACTGGGCCAGGATGAGGCGTTCGACGATCTTGCGGCGCTCGCCCAGGAACATGTGCTCCGTTCGGCACAGCCCGATTCCCTTGGCTCCCAGTGCCCGCGCCCGGCGCGCATCGTCCGGGGTGTCGGCGTTGGCGCGGACGCCTAGCCGGCGTCGTTCGTCGGCGCGCTGCATCACGCGTCGGACGGCCGAAACCACTTCCCGCTCCCGGTCCGACAACTTCTCGGGCTCGTTGCCCTCCAGTGCTCCGACGACGGAACTGGGCACGACCGGGACCTCACCCAGGAAGACCTCACCGGTGCCCCCGTCGATGGAGATCACGTCACCCTCGCCGACCCGGATACCGTCCGTGGCAGTGAACTCGCGTGCGCCGGTGTCGACTCGCAGGCTCTCGGCACCGACGACGCAGGTGCGGCCCATGCCGCGGGCCACGACCGCCGCGTGGCTGGTCTTGCCGCCACGCGAGGTGAGGATGCCCTGAGCGGCCACCATGCCGCCCAGATCGTCGGGGTTGGTCTCGCGGCGCACCAGGATGACGGGTTCGCCGCGGTCGGCCCACTCGACGGCCCGCCTCGAATCGAAGACGGCCTTGCCGACCGCGGCACCGGGGCTCGCGGCCATCCCCTTGCCGATCAGCTCGCGGTCGGCCGTGGGGTCGAACTGGGGGAACAGCAGTCGGGCGAGCTCGTCACCGCTGACGCGGAAGAGTGCCTCGTTCTCGTCGATCAGTCCTTCGTCCACGAGCTGGCCGGCGATCCGGAACGCGGCCGCAGCGGTGCGCTTGCCGACCCTGGTCTGGAGCATCCACAGGGTCCCGCGCTCGATGGTGAACTCGATGTCGCAGAGGTCTTTGTAGTGGCGTTCGAGCGTGGACATGATGTCGAGCAGTTGGTCGTACGAGGCCTTGTCGAGATTCTCCAGCTCGGCCAGTGGAAGCGTGTTGCGGATCCCGGCCACGACGTCCTCTCCCTGGGCGTTGGCGAGGTAGTCGCCGTACACGCCCTGGTGGCCGGTGGCGGGGTCGCGGGTGAACGCGACGCCGGTCCCCGAGTCGGCTCCGAGATTGCCGAAGACCATGGCGACGATGTTGACCGCGGTGCCGAGATCCTCGGAGATCCGCTCCTGGCGCCGGTAGATGCGCGCTCGCTCCGTGTTCCACGAGTCGAACACCGCACGAACCGCCAGGTCGAGCTGCTCGCGTGGGTCCTGCGGGAAGTCGCGGCGGGAATCGGCGCGCACCACAGACTTGAACTCGTCCACCAGGGACCGCAGGTCGTCGACGTCGAGGTCGAGGTCGGACTCGATTCCCTTGACCCGCTTCGCGTCCTCCAGGCGCTGCTCGAAGTGCTCGCCCGGGATGCCGAGAACGGTCTTGCCGAACATCTGCAGCAGCCGCCGGTAAGAATCCCATGCGAACCGGTCGTCGCCGGCGCGGGCCGCGAGCCCGTGGACCGACGCGTCGTTGAGACCGACGTTGAGGACGGTGTCCATCATCCCTGGCATCGAGAACTTCGCGCCGGACCGTACCGACACCAGGAGGGGGTCCTGGGCATCGCCGAGCCGCTTGCCCATCTTCTCCTGCAGGGCCGCGAGATGACGGTCGACCTCGGCGGACAGCCCGTCGGGTTCCTTTCCGGTGGCAAGGTAGTGACGATACGCCTCGGTGGAGATCGTGAAGCCCGGTGGGACGGGAAGCCCCAGGTTGGTCATCTCGGCGAGGTTCGCTCCCTTGCCACCGAGCAGGTCCTTGTCGTCCTTGCTGCCCTGGGTGAAGTCGTAGACGAACTGGGGCACAGGTCGGCCCTCCGGAGGTATGCCGTACATCGAGGGGATAGCCGGAGCCTATCCGTTCGACCCGGTCGCAAGTCCGCCCCCACCCTCGGCCGCCACCGGCACGACGGAGGCAGCGAGCAATGGGAACGCCGCCGCCATCAAATACGCCGAGCCGTAGCTCGTCTGGGTGATGACGACCGCGAAAGCCGGCGCCGTCACCGTCGCCGCGACACCCTGGACGGTGTTCTGGGCGCCGAGTGCGCGCCCCGCCCACGCCCGGCCGGCGATCTCCGCCACTGCGGTGAAGGCCAGCCCGTTGCCGCTCACGGTGACAACGGCGCAGACGACCAGCGCGGCTACTGCAGCCGACGATCCGGCCAACGCCAGCGCGGCCAGCACGGTCATAGTCGCCGCGTTGACGTACGCGAGCAGCCGCATCGGTCGCAGCCGGCTCGCGACCCGATCCGACCACATCCCGGCGAGCAGCCGGGTGGACGCACCGACGATCTGGACCACCGCGAGGAGCGCACCCGCCTGCGTCGGCGCCCAGCCGAGCTCGTCGACCAGATAGACCAGCGCGAACGTCGCCACCACAAGCTGCGGAACGACGAGCAGCCCGCTCGACGCATGCACCCGCCAAATCGGCATCGCCCGGTACGGCGACCCGGTCGGCGCCGGACCGTCGGCGGCGGCGTGCGGTGGATCCGTTACCAACACGGCGACGAGCACGGCGACGCCGAGTGCAGCGGCTGCGGGGAGCAGCAGTGCGCGGCCGAACCCGTACCGCTCGGCCAAGGGCGGCAGCGTGGCCGCCGCCAGCGCCAGCCCGATCGGCAGCGCCATCTGGCGGGCGCCCATCGCCACGCCGCGCCGGTTGGCCGGGAACCACCCCAGGATGATGCGCCCGCTGCCGGCGTTGACGGCCGCACCCGAAGCTCCTCCGGCCATCAGCAGCACGGCGACGGCCGAGGCGCCGCCGACGAGCGGGACCAGGGCAACGAGCACTCCGGCGCCGCCGAGCCCGACCGACATGGCCAGCCGCTCGCCGTAACGGTCAGCGACGGCACCCCACAGGATCAGCGTCGCCATCAGCCCCACGCCTGGTGCCACGACCAGCACGGTGGCCTCGGCGAGCGTGATGCCGAACTCTGCCCGCAGCGCGGGCAACAGGTAGGCGATGCCGTACAAGTACATGCAGGTGGTCGCCTGGGCCGCCATGGCCAGGCCGAGCATCAGCCAACGGCGTTGCCCGGTCTCGACCCGCGTGACCTCAGCCACCGGAGACGCCGAGCTCCGCACTGGCCAGGTTTGCGGACCTGCCGTCGGCGTCGTCGAGCCAGCCCTCCGGCAGTGTGACCCGGCGTGGGCCTCCCTGTCGGCCTCTGGGTGCGCCGAGCTCGCCGGCGGGGAACGGCTGGTGGGTGTCGAGGCGGTCCAGCAGGCCGTCCAGTTCCGCCAGCGACGACACCATTCCCAGCGCCGCCCGGACGTCCTGGCCCACGACGAAGCCCTTGAGGTACCAGGCCATGTGCTTGCGCATGTCCCGAACGCCACGGTCCTCGCCCATCAGCTCGGCGAGCAGCTCCGCGTGCCGCCTGATCATCACCGACACCTCGCCCAGCGTGGGCAGCGGGGGATGCGGTTCACCGGCGAACGCCGCGGCGAGATCGCGGAACAGCCATGGACGTCCCAGGCACCCACGCCCGACCACAACGCCGTCGGCGCCGGTACGGTTCATCATCCGGAGCGCGTCCGCCGACTCCCAGACGTCGCCGTTGCCCAGAACCGGAATGCGGACGTGCTCTTTCAGTCGGGCGATCGGCGCCCAGTCGGCCGAGCCCGAGTAGTGCTGGGCCGCGGTGCGGCCGTGGAGGGCGATGGCAGCGCAGCCGGCCTCCTCCGCGATGCGGCCGGCGTCGAGGTAGGTCAGAGTGTCGTCGTCGATGCCCATACGGGTCTTCATCGTCACCGGGACTCCGTACGACTCGGCCGCGGCGACGGCGGCGCGCAGGATCCGGTCGAGCAGCCCACGTTTGTACGGCAGTGCCGCCCCGCCTCCCCGGCGGGTGACCTTCGGCACTGGACAGCCGAAGTTGAGGTCGACATGCCCGACGCCGTGTTCGCCGGCCAAGATCGTGACCGCCCGGCCGACGTGGTGCGGGTCGACGCCGTAGAGCTGGACGGAGCGCACCTTTTCCGCGGAGTCGAAGACGAGCATGGACAGTGTCTTCTCGTCGCCCTCGACCACTCCACGCGACGTGATCATCTCGCAGACGTAGAGACCCGCGCCCTGCTCACGGCACAGCCGCCGGAACGCCGCGTTGGTGATGCCGGCCATCGGCGCGAGCACCACCGGCGGCACGACCTCGATCGGGCCGAGGCGCAGTGGGCGGATCAGGCCGATCGGCGCGGCGGTCACGCGCCCATTGTCGTCGGTGACGCGCGGAGCCTCGACGGCCGCATCACCGTCGTGATCGGATCCGGCCGACCCGGCCCGGTGGCCGGGCCGCCCGATCCGGTCAGGGCACGATCCGGGCGATGAGCCAGCCGACGGCCAGATACGCCAGCAGCGCGATGCCCCAGTTGATCAGCACTTCGCGCTCCTCGGTCGGCTGCGGGAACATCTCCTGGAACGGTGTCGTGAAGAAGTCGCCGACCGTCACGATCGCGTTGACGATCATGTTGCCGGTGTTGGCATCGACGAGAATGAGCACGATCGCAAGCGCGATGAAGATGGCGATGACCCCGGTGATGACGAGCACTACTGTCGCGGCCGAATAGCGGGTCAGAGTGCGGACCATGGCTCGGTAGTCCTCTCAGGGCAGGCCATGGCTCGGGTGCCACAGCCACTGATCCTTCTCTGCCCAGGTCGGGACCGGCGCGAAACGTCGGTCAGTACCTCGCGCCGACGACCTCAGTGCGCAGCGCTGCGGCGCAGGGCTGCGCGGTGCGGCTCGGGGAGGGCGTTCCACCAACGTTCGCGGAGGGTTTCGAGTGCCGCCGGCTCGATCTCGCCGTTGACGTTGACCCGCGCCAGCCCGCCGTCCGGATACACGTCGAGCCGGACGTGCGTCAGCACACCCGTGGCGACCAGAAAACGGTGGCGGGTGTCCGGTTGGAGGCGCGTCCGTGCCAGCACCTCGGTCCACCCGGCCGGATCCGGCAGCACGCCGGCCGGGTGGTCGACCCCCGACACCCGGACCCACCCGGGGGCGTTTCCGATGAAGTAGGAGGTGTCGACGACGACTTCGCGCAGACGGGTCGCCGCGGCCAGGGCGAGCGTCACGTGGTCGTTCCCGCCGCCGCGTCGGCGGGCGTTCTCCCAGCCCTCTCCCATGCTGCGGGCCCGCCCGGGCTGGATGAGGTTGACCGGCGACGAATAGAACATGTCCGAGCAGTCGACGACGGATCCGCCGTTCTCCAGCGCCGCGACGTCGACGGTTCCCTCGAGGTGGCGCGGATCGGGTACGACCTGGCCGTGGACGCGGAACCGCGCGACCCCGCCGTCGGGGTAGATCGACAGCCGGACGTGGGTCCAGCGCCGGTCGGATGCCACGGCGTAGCGATTGGCCGTGTCACCCTCGGCCGGCGACTCCGCCACGATGGTCTGCCAGACGGCGCCCGCCAGATCGTCCGGCGACGGGTATCCCTCGATCGAGGTGGCCTCCGCCGAGATCCGGGGTGGGTAGTTGCCACGGAAGAACGCGGTATCGACGACGACGCCGTGCACGATGCCGGGCACACCGAGTCGGACGATCGCGTGGTCGTGCCCCGGGGAGCGACGCCGGCGGGTCTCCCACCCGTCGTAGATCTGGCCCTTGTTGCCGAACTCGGCCGGGGAGAAGACCGGTGGCTGCGGCCGGATCAGGTTCTCGCGTTCGGCGAAGGTCTCGTCGGACGCAGAGACCACGCTGCCCCCGAGCGCACGAGAGGCGAGGTCGGGCAACGAGACGAAGTCCGCGGTCACGCCGCACCCCGGCCGATCAGGCGGCCGTGAGGGGCCTCGCCGGTCACCGGGACACCGCGCAGCCAGGTGGCACGGACCACGCCGGTGAGGTGCCTGCCCCCGTACGGGGTGACGGGGTTGCGGTGACACAGCGTGTCCGGGTCGACGACGAAGGGCTCGTCCGGGGCGAACACGCACAGGTCGGCGTCGCCGCCGACCTCGATGCGGCCCTTCCGGCGCAGCCGGGCAAGCGCCGCCGGCCCCTCCGCCATCCACCGGACAACGTCGGGGATCCCGTGCCCGCGCCGGCGGGCCTCGGTCCATACCGCGGGCAGTCCCACCTGGAGCGAGGCGATGCCACCCCAGGCAAGGCAGAAGTCGCCGGAGTCGAGGAGCTTGAGGTCCGGCGTGCACGGCGAGTGGTCGGAGACGACGGCGCCCACGGTTCCGTCCGCGATTCCCGCCCAGAGTCGGTCCCGGTTGGCGGCGTCGCGGACGGGGGGGCAGCATTTGAACTGCGTGGCTCCGTCCGGGATGTCTTCGGCGGTGAAGCACAGGTAGTGCGGGCACGTCTCGGCCGTGACAGCTACGCCGTCGTCGCGGGCGCGGCGGATCGTCGCCAGCGCCCCGGCGCTCGACAGGTGCACGATGTGGGCCCGCGCCCGGGCCGACCGGGTCGCGTCGACGATGCGGGCGACGGCCAGGTCCTCGGCCTCCTCCGGACGCGAGCGGAGGAACTTCCGGTAGCTGCGGCCGTCGGCTGCGGGCGCTCGGTCGAGCACCGCGGGGTCCTCGGCGTGGACGAGCATCGGCGCGCCGAGGTCGCCGACGACGCGCAGGTGTTCCTCCAGTTCGCCGTAGGTCAGTGGCGGGAACTCCGCGACCCCTGACGGTGAGAGGAAGCATTTGAAGCCGAGGACACCCGCCTCGTGCAATGCCGGCAGCGCTGCGCGGTTCGCCGGCACCGCCCCGCCCCAAAAGCCGACGTCGACGTGACACTGTCCGGCCGCCGCCTCACGCTTCGCTGCGAGCGCGTCGACGTCGACCGTCGCCGGGATGCTGTTAAGCGGCATGTCGACGACCGTGGTGACGCCGCCCGCCGCCGCAGCGCGGGTGGCGCTGTCGAAGCCTTCCCACTCGGTACGACCGGGCTCGTTGACGTGGACGTGGGTGTCGACGAGACCGGGTAGAACGACCTCATCGTGGTCGAACTCGACGACGAGGTCGGCGTCGAGGTCGGCCGCCGGCGCCTCGATCGTCACGATCCGGCCGCCCCGCACGCCGACGGATGCGGCAACCTCCCCCGCAGCCGTCACGACCCGGGGCGCACGGATCAGCAGATCGAGAGCAGCCATCGATCCCCCTCTCCGGCGATCATGTCGAGTCCCCCGCCGGTGGCGGCAGAGAGTCCGACATTTTCACGGGCTGCCGGCGGGCCAGGCGCTCGAGGGCGACTCGGTCGAGCGTCGTCGCCGACGCCACCTCGTCCTCGTCCAGAGCGCCGCAGCGCAGGCCGCGAAGCAGGAAGCGGGCGAGCGCCTCCGCGGTCGCCGGCTCGTCCAGGACCCCTCCGTCGCTCCGATCGACGTACCCGCGCAAGCGCGCAGCCGTCGCCGGCAGACCGGCGCGGAAGAACGCGAACGTGGCCACGAAACGGCTGGGCAGTTGGTGCGGATGCAGGTCCCACCCCTGGTAGAGCCCCCGGTCCAGGGAGCGACGAACCAGCCGCACGTGCTCGCGCCAGCCCGCTCGAACGGTGGCCCGGTCGCCGACCGGCAACAGGTTCGTCGATCCGTCCGACAGCCGCACACCGGTGCCGGCCGCGGCCACCTGCATGAGCGCCTTCGCGAAGTCGGCGGCGGGGTGGGCCACGCTCTGCTGCGCGGCCGGGACACCCAGCGCCACGCCGTAGTCGTAGGTGCCAAAGTGCAGGCCCGCGCACCGGCCCCCGGCAGCCGACACGAGCGCGGGAAGCGCCACCCGCCCGTCGGCTGTCAGCACCGACTGGGGCGTCTCCACCTGGATCTCGAACCGGAGCCGCCCCTCCGGCAGGCCGTGCGCGTCCTCGAGCCGTCGAAGTACGCGGACGAACGCGGCGACCTGCTCGACCGCCATGATCTTGGGCAGCGTGACGACGAACCCGGCCGGCAGGTCGGCGCCGGCGAGCAGGCCGGCCAGGAAGAGATCGAGCGTGCGAACCCCTCGATGCCGGGTCTCGCGGCTCAGGCTCTTGCACCTGATGCCCACCAGCCAGGGCGCGCTACCGCGGTCGATCGCCGAGGCCAGCGCGCGCGCCGCGGACAGAACGTCCGCGTCCTCGGTCGCGTCGCCCGGTTCGCCGTAGCCGTCCTCGAAGTCGATCCGCAGGTCCTCCACGGGCTCGCGATCCAGCTTGCCGAGCACGCGGTCATGGAGCCCCGGCAGATCCTCGACGCCGAAGGCCTCGGCCAGGCCGTCGGGTCCGCCGCCGTGTTGGGCGAGGATCTCGAGCGCAGCCGAACCCCAGGCCGGCAGCAGGGTGGCGTGAAAGCGGGGCGCCGGCACGTAGACGGTGTGCACCGGCTGGCGGGTAGCGGGATCGCCTGGGTACTGCCGCGCGAGGTGTTCGTCGGTCTCGGCCAGCGCGGCGTCCAGGTCGGCGAGGAACGCGTCGTCCAGCACGCCGTGGGTTCCGGTCATCGTCCGCGCCTGCCGGCCCGCGATCAGTCGATCAGGTCGTACGCGGGCAGCGTGAGGAAGTCGACGAAGTCGTCAGCCAGCGCCACCTGCTCGAACAGTGCTCGGGCCGCGGCGAAACGGCTCGCGGCATAGGCCTGCTCGCCGATCTCGGCACGGATCGAGGCCAGCACGTCGTCGGCGACGGCCCGGGCCAACGTGGGCGTCATCTGCTGCCCGTCGTCGAGCACGACACCGTTGTGGACCCACTGCCAGACCTGGGAGCGGGAGATCTCGGCGGTGGCGGCATCCTCCATCAGGTTGTGGATCGCCGCGGCGCCGTTGCCGCCGAGCCATGCCTCCAGGTAGCGCAGGCCGACGTCGACGTTGGTGCGGAGTCCGGCCGCCGTCGGGGCGCCGGGAACCGACGCGACGTCCAGGAGCTGACCCGCATCGACCGACACGTCCTCGCGCCTGCGGTCGAGCTGGTTCGGCCGGTCGCCGAGCACACCGTCGAAGATCTCGGTGCAGACCGGCACGAGGTCGGGGTGCGCCACCCATGACCCGTCGAAGCCGTCGCCCGACTCACGCAACTTGTCCTCGCGGACCTTGCCCAGCGCCACCTCGTTGACCTGCGGGTCGCGGTGGCTCGGGATGAACGCGGCCATCCCGCCGATCGCAAAGGCCCGGCGCCGGTGGCAGGTCGCGACCAGCAGGTCGGTGTAGGCGCGCATCATCGGTGCGGTCATGGTGACGTCGGCGCGGTTGGGCAGGACGAACGAGGGCCCGGCGTCGCGGAAGTTCTTGATGATGCTGAACAGGTAGTCCCACCGGCCGGCGTTGAGGCCGGAGGCGTGCTCGCGCAGCTCGTAGAGGATCTCGTCCATCTCGAAGGCTGCGTTGATCGTCTCGATCAGGACGGTGGCGCGCACCGACCCGTGCGGAATGCCCAGCTCCCGCTGGGCGAAGGTGAAGACGTCGTTCCAGAGCCGTGCCTCGAGGTGGCTCTCCATCTTGGGCAGGTAGAAGTACGGCCCGCTCCCTCGCGCGAGCAACTCGGCCGCGTTGTGGAAGAAGTACAGCCCGAAGTCGACGAACGCACCGACGGCCGGCGAATCGTCCACGAGCAGGTGCCGCTCGTCGAGATGCCACCCCCGCGGCCGTACGACGATCGTCGCGTGGCGCACGTCGTCGCGCAGTGCGTACTCCTTGCCCTCCGGGGAGGTGAAGGCGATCATGCCCCGGACGGCGTCGTACAGGTTCACCTGACCGCCGATCACGTTCGACCAGTGCGGGGTGTTGGCATCCTCGAGGTCGGCCAACCACACCCTGGCACCCGAGTTGAGCGCGTTGATCGCCATCTTGCGTTCCGTCGGGCCGGTGATCTCGGTGCGGCGGTCGGTGAGGTCGTCGGGTGCCGCGGCGACGGTCCAGTCGGCGTCACGCACGTGTCCGGTCTCGGTCAGAAAGTCCAGCCGCCCGGTACGGGCGACCTCGTCGCGCTGCTGGACGCGTCGCCGCAGCAGTTCCTCCCGGCGGGCACCGAAGCGGCGCTGCAGGTCCGCGACGAAGCTCACGGCCTCGTCGGTGAGAACCTCGCCCCCGCGATCGACTGCATAGCCGGCGACTCGGGCTTCGGGCACGGACGTCACTCCCTCGGGACGGCTGTTCCTGCCTCAGCAGGGCGGTAGCAGGTCCGCCAGATATCTCTCGACGGCGTCGACGCCGATCCGGTCCTGACGCATGGAGTCGCGCTCACGGACGGTGACGGCGTCGTCGTCGAGCGTCTCGAAGTCGATGGTCACGCAGAACGGCGTGCCGATCTCGTCCTGGCGCCGGTATCGCCGCCCGATCGCACCGGCGTCGTCGAACTCCACGTTCCAGCGTTGGCGCAGGCTCGCACCAAGGTCTCGCGCCTTCGGCGACAGGTCGGCATTGCGGGAAAGCGGGAGAACCGCCACCTTGACCGGTGCGAGTCTGGGGTCGAACCGCATGACGGTCCGCTTGTCGACGCCGCCCTTGGCGTTCGGGGCCTCGTCGACGTCGTACGCGTCGAGCAAGAAGGCCAGCAGCGACCGGGTCAGGCCACCCGACGGCTCGATCACGTACGGCGTCCACCGCTCGCCCTTGTCCTGGTCGAAGTAGCTGAGGTCGACGCCGGCGTGCTTGGCATGGGTGGACAGGTCGAAGTCGGTGCGGTTGGCGATGCCCTCGAGCTCGGAGAACTCCGTACCGCCGAAGCCGTAGCGGTACTCGATGTCGACGGTCCGCTTCGAATAATGCGACAGCTTGTCCTTGGGGTGCTCGTAGTAGCGCAGGTTCTGGGGGTCGATGCCGAGGTCGACGTACCAGTCCCACCGCTCCTTCAGCCAGTACTCGTGCCACTCCTCGTCGGTGCCCGGCTCGACGAAGTACTCCACCTCCATCTGCTCGAACTCCCTCGTCCGGAAGATGAAGTTCCCGGGCGTGATCTCGTTGCGGAATGCCTTGCCGACCTGGGCGATACCGAAGGGCGGCTTGCGCCGGGAGGAGTTCATGACCGACAGGAAGTTGGTGAAGATGCCCTGTGCGGTCTCCGGGCGCAGGTAGTGGAGTCCCTCCTCGGACTCGACCGGACCGAGGAACGTCTTCAACAGGCCGTTGAACATCCTCGGCTCGGTGAACGAGCCCTTGACTCCGCAGTTCGGGCAGTTGACGTCGGCCAACCCGTTCTCGGGTGGATGTCCGCGCTTGGCCTCGTACGCCTCCTCGAGCTGGTCGGCCCGGAACCGGCGATGACAGGACTGACATTCGGTGAGCGGGTCCACGAACGCGTCGACGTGGCCCGAGGCGACCCACACCTCCCGGGGCAGCACGACCGCGGAGTCCAGCCCGACGATGTCGTCGCGCAACTGGACCGTCGACCGCCACCACTGGCGGCGGATGTTCTCCTTGAGCTCGACGCCGAGCGGGCCATAGTCCCACGCGGAGCGGGTACCGCCGTAGATCTCGCCGGTCGGGTAGACGAATCCGCGGCGCTTGGCGAGCGACACGAGGGAGTCGATGCTGAGGTCGGCGGCCACGAGGTGGTCACTCCATCCGGCTGGCGGTCGGCGAGGTCGAGTCAGTTTGCAAGGCTACCGGCTGGCCCTCGGCCGATCACCTCCACCTTCATCGTGGCAGGTCTCAGATGGTGAGACGCCGGTGAGAGCGTTCCCATCCGGCTCTTGCACAGTCCTGGCGGCTGCTGTGATGCTCGCACCGAGTGGGTTCTGCCGATCGCGCAACCGGGAGGCCGGCAATGATCACACCCAGGTCTCGGCGGACCGGCGCGGCGCTGGCCGGCGTCACGGCCGTCCTCGGTGCGTCGCTACTCGCATTGCCGGTTGCCGCCGCCGACGGCACGGACTTCTACGTCCCGAAACCCAACCACGGGGCGGTCGAACAGATCGCCGACCTGACATCAGAGGGCAGGAAGGCCGACGCCGCCCTGATCGAGGCGATGGTCGAGACGCCACAGGCCGTCTGGTTCGAGGGCGGCACGCCCAAGGACGTGATGCAGGACGTTCGCACCACGGTGGCGCGGGCGGAGGACAAGAAGACGGTGCCGGTCCTCGTCGTCTACAACATTCCCTACCGCGACTGTTCGCAGTTCTCGGCCGGTGGCGCGACCGGCACCGAGGAGTACCTGGCCTGGGTCGACGGCTTCGCGGCGGGCATCGGCGATGCCGAGGTCATCGTGATCCTCGAGCCCGACGGGGTGGGAATCATCCCGTGGTACACCACCATCAACGGCGACCTCGAGTGGTGCCAGCCCGCCGGGGGCGACGCCTCGCTCGCCGCCGCACGGTTCACCGAGTTGAACGCGGCCGTCGACCGGATCAAGGAGCAGCCCAACGCCGCCGTCTACCTCGACGGCACCCACAGCGGCTGGCTCGGGGTCGGCGACCTGTCCGACCGGCTGATCAAGGCCGGTGTCGAGCGATCCGACGGGTTCTTCCTCAACGTGTCGAACTACCAGGAGCAGCGGAAGCTGGAGAAGTACGGCACCTGGACCTCGCTCTGCCTCTACCTGGCCGAACAGCGCGACTGGTGGAACGTCGCGTGGTGCGGAAGTCAGTACTTCCCGGCGAACCCGGCCGACTTCGACACCTGGGTGCTCACCGACCAGCAGTACGTCCAGCAGTACGCCGACGCCGGGCTGGCGTTCCCCACGGCGGCGGAGGCGACGCACTTCGTCATCGACACCAGCCGCAACGGCCTCGGGCCGTGGACGCCGCCGGCCGACCATCCGCCGGGCGACCCGCAGGACTGGTGCAACCCACCGGATCGAGGTCTCGGTCTTCGCCCGACGAGCATCACCTCCAGTCCGCTGATCGACGCCTACCTGTGGGTCAAGATTCCCGGCGAGTCCGACGGCGAATGCACCCGCTGGGCGCCCGGCGGCGGCATCGACCCGGTCCGCGGGCACCCGGACCCGCCGGCCGGACAGTGGTTCCCCGAGATGGCGCTCGAGCTGGCACGTCTGGCGCAACCGCCGTTGGGGTAACGGCAGGGTGTCGGTGTCCGGTCGGTCGTTTCTAGGGCGAAAGGTGTGCGGCGGCCCGCATGCGGCGGCCACGGATGCGGCGCAACCCTGGACGTTCACGCACGGCGAGGGCTGCGATCAGCGTGGTCAGGGGCACCGCCGCGACGATGCCGAGCCCGCCGACGAGCGCACGCACGACCTCCTGGGCGATCAGCTCGTTCGTGACCGTGTCGAGAGGGCCCTGACCTGACACGGCGAAGAGCAGCAGCACCGGCAACGACGCGCCCGCGTAGGCGAGCACCAGCGTGTTGACCGTCGCCGATACGTGCTGTCGGCCGATGCGCAGGCCGGCGGCGAACAGGGCGCGGCGCGACGCCTCCGGATCGGCGTCGGCGAGTTCCCACACCGCGGCCGTCTGAGTCACCGTGACGTCGTCGAGGACACCCAGCGCACCGATGACGAGCCCGGCCAGCAGCAGCCCGCGGATGTCGATGCTCGCACCGACCGCGCCCAGGTAGACCGACGCCTCGTCGGCCAGCCCGGTGAAGCGCCCGGCGGTCGTGAACACCAGCCCGAGCACGCCGGTGAGAGTCAGGCTCAACAGCGTCCCGAGCAACGCGAC
>DATFBR010000007.1:0-4883 GCA_035253685.1 Jiangellaceae bacterium | reverse complement strand
CTGCCGTTCTTCGTCTGCTGGGAGTCCGACGCAACGCAGCATCCGTCGGCGACCGTCGGCTACCGCGACGGTGTCGACCTGGTCCGCCTCGAGATCGCCGGCAGCCCGCACCGCGTGGCCGAATGGCTCGGCGAACCTGAGGACCACCCGCTCGACGACGTCGAGGTCGATTGGGTGGCCCCGCACGGACAGCCCGGCGTGCAGGCTGCCCACTTCCGTACGCCGGCCGGAATCGTCCGCATCTGACGGTTCCCGTCCGTGCGCCGTCATCCGTCTGGTCGGTGCCGGCATCGCTGAGCTGGACCGATGACACCAGCCGATATGCCCTCCGGTGAGCAGCCAGCGGATCGCATGATGGCGCTGTCATCCACCTCGGCAGCGTGGCCCAGGGAGCCGGTAGACCGCGGTTGAGTCTGCCATTCAGCGGCGAGGTGAAGGCCCGGTTGGTCTTCGACCTCACCTGACCGTCCGGCGTGGCGACGCCCGGCGCGGACGCCTGACCCTCGAGTGGGGCCGGAGGGTCAGGCGTCCTTCTTCTGGAACAGGACCCAGCCGATCGCGAGGATGACGCCGACGAGTAGCGCGAACACGCTTCCGGAGACCCAGCGGTCCAGGAAGTCGAAGTTCGGCTGACCCTCGCCGCTCGGGAAGTCCTCGAAGGCGAACAGCCGGGACCCTGCGGAGAACGGCAGGAACTTCAAGGCCGGCTGGAGCCAGTCGAGCGCCGGTACGAAGGAGAGCCCCACGATCACGGTCTCGACGATGAACGGAAAGACGAAGATCACCACGATTGCCGACGGCACGCCACGGAACAGTTGAGCCAGCGCCAGTCCGAGCACGGCCCACAGCACCGTGTAGACGACGTATCCGCCGAGCGCCTCGGGCAGTGGAGCGTCGCCGAGCGGAACCGACTCGCCGCGCGTGATCATGAACACGACCCAGCAGAGGAGCATGGAGACAACGGCGACGAAAACGGCGGTGGCGACCACCACGACGACCTTCGCGGCGAGCAGGCTGGAGCGTTGCGGGATCGCGGTGAGCGTCGGCTGGATGGTGTTGTGCCGGTACTCGTGGCCCGTGGCGAAGATCCCGATGATCGCCATGAAGATCGCGGGAAACGGGACGCCGAAGTCGCCGCCGGCCGTGAGCGCCCGCCCGATGGTGACGACGGTGAGCGGATCCGACCGCGTGGCCAGGCCGAAGATCAGCGCGACGGTCGCGCTGAGCGCAAGGGCAAGCCCGATCAGCCAGTAGGTCGACCGCAGGGTGCGGATCCGCATCCACTCGAAGCGCAATGCATCGGTCACGCCGCACCGCCCGGTGCCGCGGCGTCGGGTCTCTCGCCGCCCGATGCCGTGTCGCCTGTGCCGGCGAAGTCCTGGGCGACGAACTCCTCGGAGGCGCCGGTCGCGGAGATGAACGCCTGCTCGAGCGAGGCACTCTGCGGCGCCAGTTCGTGGAGGACGACGCCTGCGCGGTGAGCCAGCTCTCCGATCTCGGACGCGCCCGCACCCGAGACCATGAGTGCACCGTCCGGCAGGGAGTCGACGGTCGCGCCCTCTCCGCGGAGGGTGTCTGCGAACGACTCGGCCGCCGGCGAGCGGACCAGCACGGTGGCGTGTGTGAAGCGTCCCACGAAGCTGGCAACCGACCCGTTGTCGATCATCTTGCCACGGCCGATCACCACGAGTTCGTCGGCCATCAGGGCCATCTCGGCCAACAGGTGGCTGGAGACGAACACGGTGCGACCCTGCGCGGCAAGTGCCTTGCGCACGTCGCGGAGCCAGTGGATGCCGTGCGGGTCCAGGCCGTTCGCCGGCTCGTCCAGGATGAGCACCGGCGGGTCTCCGAGGAGTGCCTGGGCGAGCCCGAGCCGTTGCGCCATGCCCAGCGAGAATCCCTTGGGCTTCTTGTGCTTCACCTCGGTGAGGCCGACGATCTCGAAGACCTCGTCCACGCGGGAGGCGGGGATCCGGTTGGCCGCCGCAAGCATCCGCAGGTGGTTGCGCGCCGTGCGGGTGGGGTGGAACGACCTCGCCTCCAGCACGGCGCCGATCTCGCGCATCGGGTCGTGGATGTCACGGAAGCGCTTGCCGTCGAAGCGTGTCTCCCCGCCGCCGTGGTCGAGGTCGAGCATCAGCCGCATCGTCGTGGATTTGCCGGCGCCGTTCGGCCCGAGGAAACCCGTCACGACACCGGGGCGGACGTCGAAGGTGAGATCGTCGACGGCGATCTTGTCGCCGTAACGTTTGTGCAGACCGTGGGCTGTGATCATGCGGACTCCCAAGACAGCTGCGACGGCCGGGAAGGAGCGTCGAACCCTACCCCGTGCTCATTGGCTCGGACCATCCGTTTCCGCACTGTCAACCGGCCCGAAGCGACTGCCTGGCGAGCCGGCCTGCCTGGGCGCCGTACGACCCGCCGAAGAGCACCGCGTGGACGAGCACAGGATGGAGTTGATGGAGTGGGACGCGCGCCTGCCAGCCGTCGGCGAGCGGCGCCACGTCGTCATACGCATGCAGAATCCGGTCGAGATGGGGGGAGCCGAACAACGTGAGCATGGCCAGATCGGTCTCGCGATGACCACCGTGCACGGCCGGGTCCACCACTCGTGCGGTCCCATCGGCACACCACAGCACGTTGCCGGCCCACAGGTCGCCGTGTACCAGAGCCGGCGGTTCGAGCGGCCCTCCCAGCCGGGTGAGTTGAGTGAGCACCTGCTCGATGTCGCGAGCGTCCGGCACGGGCAGGCTGGACGAGTCGACGGCGGCGCGCAGGTACGGCAGCACCCGCCCCTCCGCCCACATCTCCGCCCAACTGGCCCAGGGCCCTCCCGGCAGCGGCAGCGTCGCGATCCAGCCGTCGCCGTCGAGGGATCCGAAGACGGCGGCGCCGAATCGGTGCGTCACGGCAAGGGACCGGCCGAACCGCTCGGCCGACGATGCGGACGGCGGCCCGGTCTGAAGCCACTCGAGGACCAGGCAGGAGGGGTCGTGCGCAATCACCTCCGGCACCGGCACCCCACCGGGCACCGCACCCAGCCGGCGCAGTCCTCGCGCCTCCGTCGCGAAGACGTCCGGCGGGAGATCCGATCGGGTCTTCACGAAGACGGCCCGGCCGTCGGAGAGCTCGGCCACGCTGCTCTCGCAGACGTCACCGCCGCCCACGGGCGCAACGGTGACCACGGACGATCCGGTCAGCCGGCCGACCTCGACCCGAAGCGCCTCCCGGCCGCGGTCAGCCGGCACGCGGCTCGTCCGTCAGTTCACGACGCAGTACCTCGACCAGCCCGTCGACCGCGGCTACCACCTGGTCGAGGACGCGGTCGAAGCCGTCGTCAGGACCGTAGTAGGGGTCCCGGACGTCGAGGTCGCCTGCCGCCAGCGCCGCCGGGTGGTACGCCCGCAACATCTGGACCGACTCCCGGCTGACGGCGTCCGGCGCCAGCATGCTGAGTTCGGCGAAGTTGTCCCGGTCCATGGCCAGTATCAGGTCGTACTCGGCGAACGACTCGGCCGTGAACTGGCGGGCGACGTGGTCGTGGGCCCGGTAACCACGGGTATCGAGTGCCACCAGCGCCCGCGGGTCGGCTGGGCCGCCGACGTGCCAGCCACCGGTGCCGCCCGATTCCACGGTCACACGGTGCGCCAGACCGGCCTCACTCAGCCGCTGCCGCAGCACCGTCGCCGCCATCGGGGAACGGCAGATGTTGCCCAGACAGACGAGGCAGATGCGGAAGGCGGCGCCAGGTGGGACGTCGCCGACGGCGTTCAGGTTGCTCCGGGGCCCGCGTGACGGGCGAGCTCACCGACGGCCAGGGCGAGCTCGGTGGCGAGCTCGAACGACCGCTCGTGATGCGGGTGGCCACGCATCCACAGGCACACGGTCTGGACGACCGCGCCGGACCAGGCGGGATCGCGCCGTAGCGCGTAACGCACGGAGACCGGACGCGGCGCCGACGAGGTGACGTCGTACCACCGCCCTTCGGCGAACGCCAGCAGCGGATAGCCGTCGGCGTCGTCGTAGACGACGTCGTACTCCCGCCCACCGAGCAATCCGTCGTACCAGGACCGTTCGTGAGATTCGGTCGTGCGGGTCGACGGCGCGGGTGGGTAGGTGACCGGGCCGGCGGGCGTGGTGGCCCACGGACTGTCCGAAGGGGGCTTCTCGGTCAACACGGACCCCACGACCCCGAAGCCGTTCACCATCGGATTCTCACCCTCCCGCAAGGCGCAAAAAACGTGGGCACAACGACCCCCGAAACGCCTGATTCACATATCCCCGTGAGCCGGGCATCCTTCGTCGTGCAGGAAGTGCCCCCAACGGTACGACACGGCATGCCGAGGTGGAAGGACCGACCCACCCGTGTCGGTGCCGGAGGGGTGCACCCGGCGTCGCTTGACCGGAGCAGGTGAGAGGGGTCGGCTAGTCCGGGAGCAGGAGGTTGAGCACCCAGCTCACGAACGAGATCACGAGGCCGCCGAGCAGCGCCGCCCAGAACCCGTCGACGGTGAACGGCACGTCCAGCAGGTCGGCGATCCACGACGTGAGCAGGAGCATCAGCGCGTTGACGACCAACGTGAACAGTCCGAGCGTCAGGACGTAGAGCGGCAACGACAGGAGCTTGACGATCGGGCGCACCAGGACGTTGACCACGGCGAAGACCACGGCGACGGCCAGGATGGTCAGGACCTCGCCCGGCGTCGACGAAGCGTTGACATCGACACCGTCGACGATCAGTGTGGCGATCCAGAGTGCGACCGCATTGACGATCAAGCGGACGATCAGCTGCACGGGTGGAGAGTAGCGGTCCGGCCATGCCCAGGGAACGACCTCGCCGCGCTGTCGGTCGGATCAGCCAGAGACAGCCACCTCGGCCCCTG
>DATFBR010000006.1:0-4108 GCA_035253685.1 Jiangellaceae bacterium | reverse complement strand
CGGCGGCAGCCGGGGGCAAGGTCGTGAGGGAACCGGCGGCCGTCCAGTGGGGATACTTCGGGTACTTCAGCGACCCGGACGGATACCTGTGGAAGGTCGCCGCCGCGTCTTGACTCCGTGATCGCGGCATCCTCCCAGTAGCCAACGGTGCGCCGGCTGGGCAGACCCACCCGGTGGTGTGCACCGCACTCGTGCATCATGAGGGGAAGCAATACCCTGCCGAGGATCGGTGGTGACGATGACCATGGTCAGGGCTCTCGTCGTCCTCGGAGTCGTCGTGGCCGTCGTCTACGTGATCTATGCCGTCAGTGGTAGCGGCAGGCAGCGCGGCGGTCTGACCAATGCCCGCACCCGATGGGTGGCAACACACCACGCGGTGAACGACGCGACCCGGATCGTCGTGCGCAAGGTCAGGGTCGACGACGACGTGGTCATCGACGAGCACGTGATCGCGGAGATTCCGAACGGCGACCCAGACTTCGACCGCAGGTTCCTCGAAGCGATGGCAGACGCTCGTGCGAGAGCGGCTCTGTTTGAATCGGAGCCGGACTAAGACCGGGTTTCCGGTTTCAGGGAGGTCCTCAGGGGCTGACTCCCGGCGACGCCGCGCACAAGGCTGTACGCGGGCGCCGCAGTCGACGGGTTTCTCGAGACTTCCGACGCGATCCGGGGGGTCATTCGACCCTGTCCCGTGTCCCGGCCGGAACGGACGCTTGCCACAGTGAGGTGAGGTGAGCGGCCATGGAACGGCTGAGTGCAATGGATCTGAGCATGCTGTGGCCGGATGACTTCGGCTGGCCGCAGGACATCGGCGCGCTGGCGATCCTCGACGGCAGCACTCTGCTCAGTTCGGACGGCCGGTTCCGGATCGACGCCGTGCGTGCGGCGATCGACAGCCGCCTGCATCTCGTCCGTCGGTTCCGCCAGGTGCTGTACGTGCCGCGGCGCGGCCTGGGCTGGCCGCTGTGGGTCGACGCCCCGGCCTTCCACATCGGCGACCACGTGCGGCTCCTGCCACTCCCGGAGCCGGCGGACGAGGCGCAGCTCCTGCAGGCCGTCGAGAGCCTGCGCCGGCGCCGGCTGGACCGGTCGCGGCCACTGTGGGAGATGTGGTTCCTTCCGGGACTTACCGAGGGCAGGGTCGGGATGTTCATGAAGTTGCACCATGCCGTTGCGGACGGCGTCGCCGGCGTGGCCACGCTGGGTGCCTTCCTCGATGCGGTCCCGGATATGCCGGTTGCGCCGGCACCGCCGTGGACGCCCGTACCCGCGCCGTCGACGCGGCAGCTTTTCGAGGACAACCTCTGGCAGCGTCGTGACTCCCTCCGCCGAGCGTTCTCGACGATCTTCCACCCGGTGGCCGCCGCGCGTCAGGTGCGGGTCGCGTTGCCGGCACTGCGCGAGACGTTCGCCGAGGGGCGCGCACCTCGGACCAGCCTCAACCGTCCGATCGGACCGGATCGCAGGCTCGCCGTCATCCGCGGCAGCATCGACCGCGTCAGAGACGTCGCAGACGCACACGGTGCGACGATCAACGACGTGCTCATGACGGCCGTCGCCGGCGGCCTGCACGATCTGCTGCGCAGCCGAGGAGAACCTGTCGACCACATCGTGCTCCGCGCCTACGTGCCCGTGTCGCTGCATCAGGGGCAGCGCAGGGCGGAGGGGAACCTGGACGGGATGATGGTGATCCCGCTGCCGATCGGGGTCCGCGATCCGACTCGGAGGCTGCGGCTGATCGCAGTCGAGACCAGGCGGCGGAAAAGCAAGCATCGTTCCCGTGGGGGGACGCTGCTACGAAACAGCGTCATCCAACGCGCCTTCCTGCGCGTCCTGGCTCGTCAACCGTGGGGGAACGCGTACGTGGCAAACGTGCCCGGCCCGCCGGTGCCGCTCTACCTGGCCGGTGCGCCGTTGCTCGAGGTGTTCCCGATGGTGCCGCTCACCGGCAACCTCACCCTCGGCGTCGGCGCACTCTCCTACGCGGGCCAGTTCAACCTCACCGCTGTGGCGGACCGGGATGCGTGCCCCGACGTCGAGGTCTTCGCGGCCGGTGCGCGGGCCGCGCTGCAGGAGCTCGGAGCATCGGCACCCGTGACCGCGGTGTCGGGAGCGCGGTGATCATGAAGCGCGGATACGAGCACGACGTCCATGGCGACTTCCATCAACCGCCGCCGACGGGTGTCTCTTTCGCTCCGACGCCCGCCGGCATAGGGCGACGACCTTGTCCACGCCGGCCAGCGCCACTCGGCCCTCGAAGCCTCGTCTGTCGTCCATGACAATGAGGACAGGGACGTTCTCGTGCCCGGAGGAGATAGACGTCGATGGCTCGTGGTCCGAGGAGGAGTGAGGTCGTCGTCGCCGTGTTCGCAATGGTCGCCGTGGCGATCATGGTCGCCTTCGCGGTGACCGGCACAGAACCGCCACCGGTTCCCCAGGCCGAGATTCCCGAGACGACGACGCCGGCGCCGTCGCGTGCCCCGCTCACGGGCATCACCGTCACGGACATGGCGGCGTTGGACCATCCGGCCGTCGCGATCAAGGTCTCCGACGTCCGGCAGGCCCACCCTCAGGTCGGCGTGGACCGAGCCGACATCGTGTTCGTGGAGCCGATCGGGGTCGCCTACACCCGCCTGGCCGCGGTCTTCCACTCCGACATCCCGGAAACGGCGGGGCCGGTCCGCTCCGTCCGCCCGCCGGACGCGCCGTTGCTCGGGCCGATGGCGCCGGTGTTCGGCAACACCATGGGCGCACAGTGGGTCGTCGACTACGTCGACGCGACGGCCGACGTGGACGACCTGGGCACCCTGCAGGTGAGCGGCTCCGGCGCCTACGTCCAGGATCGCAGCCGGCCTCGGCCCGACGACGTGTTCGCAAAGCCGCTGGTGCTGCTGGACCTGTCGGAGTTCACCGCCGCGCCGGAGCCCTACTTCTCCTACGCCGCCGAGGCGGACGCCGGCTCGGCCGAGTTGGCCGGCGCGCCGGGAACATCTGCGGAGATCGGCTACGGTCCGGGATGGAGCGTGGCCTGGACTTACGACGACACCACCGGTCGATACCTTCGACGACAGCCCTGGGGCCCGCACGTCACCACCGACGGCACCCAGGTCGGCGCCGTGAACGTGCTGATCCTCGAGGTCGAGTCGGAAACCCGCAGGATCGGAGAAGGTTCCGGCGCACCGGTCCCCGTCCTGGACCTGGTCGATGCCTCCGGCAACTTCCTCGCCCTGTCCGGCGGCCGATCGGTGACCGGTACCTGGTCGAAGGCGGGCGTCAACGAACGCTTCCAACTGCGCACGGACGGCGGCGACGACCTCCTGCTCTCGCCCGGCAACACCTGGGTCGAGCTCCCGGCGCCGTCGGCGGAGCTCACGGTCCGCTGACCGGCGACCCGACCGACACCGCTCCGATACGGTCCGGCCATGACGTTCTCGATCGTCGCGCGCAGCGCGGACGGTGCAGCGTTCGGAGTCGCGGTGGCCTCGAAGTTCCTGGCCGTCGGTGCCGCTGTCCCGGCCGCGGCCGCCGGCGTGGGAGCGATCGCCACGCAGGCATTCGCGAATCTTGCCTACCGGCCGGAGGGTATGGCCCAGCTCCGCGAGGGCAGGAGCGCGTCGCTGACACTCGAGACGCTCGTCGCCGCCGACGACGAGCGCGAAAAGCGCCAGGTGGGCATCGTGGACGTGGCGGGCGCCGCGGCCACCTTCACCGGCCGCGAGTGCCACCCGTGGGCAGGCGGAATCAGCGGTGAGGGCTACGCCATCCAGGGGAACATCCTCACCGGACCCGAGGTGGTCACCGCGATGGAGTCCGCATGGCATGAATCGAGCCCGGAGGCTCCGCTCGCCCGGCGCATGCTGGCCGTGCTCGCGGCCGGTGACGCCGCGGGGGGTGACCGTCGCGGTCGGCAGAGTGCCGCCATCCTCGTGGTGACTCCCGAGGGCGGGTACGGCGGCGGCAGCGACGTGCTCGTCGACCTGCGCGTCGACGACCACACCGCACCGGTCGGCGAGCTGGCTCGGCTGCTCGACCTGCACGAACTGTATTTCGGCAAACCCGATCCGGACACGTTGCTCGACCTCGGCGGTGAGCTCGGCGCCGAGGTGCG
>DATFBR010000005.1:0-10861 GCA_035253685.1 Jiangellaceae bacterium | reverse complement strand
ACCAGCTCGCCCGCGGCCATGACCCGCCGGACCTGGGCGCCGAGCTTGGTGTGGTTCTGGACGTGCCAGCGAAAGATGTCGCCGACGCTGATCTGGGTCAGGTCGAGGTCGCGGGCGAGCAGCGCCGCCTGCGTGCCCTTGCCGCTGCCCTGCGCTCCCATGAAGACGTACTTCCGCACCCTCGGCACTGTCGCACACCGGGGACCCGGCCGACCAGGCTCGAGCGATCGGATCGGTGCCGGTGACGCTCGAACCTCAGGGCATACCTCAGGGCATCATGTGGCGGGTTCGACACCTCTCCACGCGTGCGGAGGCGTTGACAACCCGCCACAAGTCGGGCCACGGGATAACCGGGCGGCTCCGGGCGAGAGATCGCGACGGACAGGCCCACATGGCGACGACGAGCCAAGTCGTATTCGACGGCACCGATCCCGACCTCCTGACCCGCTTCTGGACGCCGGCCCCGGTGCGGGCCGGTGCCACCCGCCTTCGCGTGCTCGAGCCGGAAGGGCTCGATCACTTCGCGGTGGTGCTGCAACACCCTGAGGGCAACGGGTTCTGCCTGCGCTAACGCGGTGTGTCGTGGGGCCAGGTCCCGGAGCAGAGGTCCGGGTTTCTCAACCAGCGTGACGGCGACGACGACCCCATGCGTGAGCCACGTTCACCGCGGCGATGCCGCCCCATGCAACGATCAGGGCCGCGAGCTCTTCCGTGCCCGTCGTGATCGCCGTCACCGGGATGCCGGCGATCACCGAAACGATGCCGAGTGTCAGCCCCGGATCACGCTGAGCCGGTCCGCCCGCCGCACGACGCTCACCCGAGGAGAGCCGGTCGGCCACCGTCGCATCGACCCGCTCCTGCATCTGCCGGTCGAGCCGGGCAACGAAGCCGTCCAGCACCGCGTCCTCGTAGTCCGGGCCCAGCTCCCGGCGCGCGCCGACGGCTGCGGCCAGATCGTCGCGGATGGGCCCCGTGTCCTCGGGCACCTCGCCAGGATAGAGCATCCTGGTCGTGGCTCCATGGCCGCCGCTCGGCGCTGTGCGCACGACTGGGAGAATGACGCGCGTGACCCGTCCCGACTGCGCTCCTCGCAGCGCCGAGCTGTTCGAGCGATCGATGGAGGTGACGCCCGGCGGCGTCAACTCGCCGGTGCGGGCGTTCAGAGCGGTCGGCGGGACACCCCGGTTCATCGCCCGGGGACGGGGACCGTACATCTATGACGTCGATGGCCGGGAGTACGTCGACCTCGTCTGCTCCTGGGGCCCTCTGCTACTAGGCCACGCCCATCCGCAGGTCACCGAGGCCGTCGTCCGCCAGGTCGCGCTCGGAACGTCCTTCGGCATGCCGACACCGCAGGAGACGGAGCTCGCCGAGGAGATCGTCGGGCGTACGTCCGTCGAGCAGGTGCGGCTGGTCTCCAGCGGTACCGAGGCGACGATGAGCGCGATCCGCCTCGCCCGCGGGGCGACGGGACGGGCCACGGTGGTCAAGTTCGCCGGCCACTACCACGGGCACGTCGACGCGTTGCTGGCCAGTGCGGGCAGTGGAGTCGCCACGTTCGCACGTCCGGACACACCCGGCGTCACCGACGCGAGCGCCCACGACACGATCGTCCTGCCGTACAACGACCGGGCCGCCGTCGAGGCCGCCTTCGCCGACCACGGCGCCGACGTCGCGTGCGTGATCGCCGAGGCAGCCGCCGGCAACATGGGTGCGGTTCCGCCCGCCGCCGGTTTCAACGACTTCTTGCGCGAGACCACGCGCGCCCACGGAGCCCTGCTGATCCTGGACGAGGTCATGACCGGCTTCCGGGTCGGGCGGTCCGGGTGGTTCGGGATCGACGGTGTCCGACCCGACCTGACGACGTTCGGCAAGGTGATGGGTGGCGGATTCCCTGCGGCGGCGTTCGGAGGAGGATCGGCCCTGATGGAGCTGCTCGCTCCGGCGGGCCCGGTCTACCAAGCGGGCACGCTTTCCGGGAACCCGGTCGCCGCGACCGCTGGGCTGACCACCCTCCAGTTGGCCGACGAGGCCGTGTACAGCCGGATCGACGACGCAGCGCAAACGGTCGGCGACCTGACGACGAAGGCGCTGACCGCCGAGGGCGTCCCGCACGTCGTGCAGCATGCCGGCAACCTGTTGAGTCTCTTCTTCGTCGATCCGGAGCGCCACGGCGACAGCGTTGCGGACTTCGCAGCCGCGCGGCGTACGGACGTCAACCGGTTCGCCGCGTTCTTCCAGGCCATGTTGGCCGCCGGGGTCCACCTGCCACCCTCGGCGTACGAGGTCTGGTTCGTCTCGGCAGCACACGACGACGTCGCCATTGACCGCTTTTCGTCGGCGCTGCCGGAGGCGGCCCGAGCCGCGGCCCGGGCGGGTGCGGAGGGGGAGTGAGACCGTCGGTCACGCGGATCCACCTGCTGCGGCACGGAGAAGTGCACAACCCGGCCGGCGTCCTGTACGGCCGCCTGCCCGGCTACCACCTGTCCGATCGCGGAGTCGCCATGGCGGAGCGGATCGCGGCGACTATCGCGCACCGCGACGTCGTTCGGATCGTGTCGTCGCCGCTGGAGCGAGCCGTGCAGACGGCAGAACCGACGGCCCGGCGGTTCGGTCTCGAGGTTGCGACCGACGACAGGTTGATCGAGGCGAGCAACGTCTTCGAAGGACTCACGTTCGGCCGCGGCGTGGGTTCCCTGCGGCGCATCAGCCAGTGGCGGCACCTGCGCAACCCGTTCCGGCCGTCGTGGGGCGAGCCCTATGTCGAGATCGTGGCGCGAATGCGGGCGGCGATGGCCGATGCCCGTAAGGCCGCCGACGGCCACGAGGCCCTACTGGTCTCTCACCAGTTGCCGATCTGGGCCGCCCGCTCGGCGGTCGAAGGCCGACGGCTGTGGCACGACCCGCGCAGGCGCACGTGTTCGCTGGCCAGCTTGACGACCTTCGGCTACGAGGACGAGGACGTCGTTTCGGTGGCGTACAGCGAACCGGCTGCGGACCTGCTCCCGTCACCCGGCAAGCGTTTCGCCGCGGGAGCGTGATCCGGTGCGTATCCGGTACGTCGTCGTCACCCTGGCCGCCGCCGTCATGGTCGTCGGAGGGTGCTCGGACGGCCAGGTCGGGCGCACCGACGGTGGCCAGACCCGTTATGTCCAGGGGAGCGGGGCCGTCACGCTGGTGCCGGCGGACACCCGAGATCCGGCTCCCGACTTCGGCGGGCCCTTGCTCGGTGGCGGCGACTTCGACCTCGCCGCGGCTCGAGGCGACGTCGTCGTCCTCAACGTCTGGGGCTCGTGGTGCCCACCGTGCCGGGAGGAGGCGCCCGACCTGCAGGCGGTCAACGAGTCGTTCGACGGTCAGGGTGTGCAGTTCGTCGGGGTCAACGTCCGGGACAACGATGTCGACGCCCAGGCCTTCGAGCGGGAGTTCGGTCTCACCTACCCCAGCGTGATCGACGAGAACGGCTCGCGCCTGCTCGCCTTCCGGGACACGCTGCCGCCGACATCGATCCCCAGCACGTTGGTCGTGGACCGCCAGGGTCGGATGGCGGCGAGCGTGCTCGGTCAGATCACCGAAGCCTCGCTGCGTGACCTCGTGTCCTCGATCGCTGCCGAGCAGGCCTCGGCAGACGGTGGTGGCACGGCCGGCGATGGGTGACACGTTTCCGGAGACCGTGCTCTCCGGGTCACTGCTCGCCGCGGTTCCGATCGCGGCACTGGCCGGACTCGTGTCGTTCCTGTCTCCGTGCGTGCTCCCGCTCGTGCCCGGTTACCTGTCCTACGTGACCGGGATGTCCGGTATGGAGCTGGCGGGCGGCCGACGGGCCAGGGTGGTGCTCGGCGCGTTGCTGTTCGTCCTCGGCTTCTCCGTCGTGTTCGTCTCCTACGGCGCGCTGTTCGGAGGGCTGGGTTCCGTCCTGCGCGAGTACGCCGACCCGATCACGCGGGTCATGGGTGCGGTGCTCATCGCGCTGGGCCTGGTCTATGCGGGCTGGCTGCCGGGAGCAGCACGCGAGTGGCGCTGGCACGTGTCACCGGTGGTGGGGCTTGCGGGCGCGCCGCTGGTGGGTGCGCTGTTCGGCATCGGGTGGACCGCATGCACCGGCCCGACACTCGCGGCCGTGCAGGCCTTGGCCTTCGACGACGGCAGCGCTGCCCGTGGCGCCCTGCTCTCTCTGTCGTACTGCCTCGGCCTCGGGCTGCCATTCGTCGTGGCGGCGCTGGCCTACCGGCGGGCCCTGGGTGCCTTCGGGTGGGTGCGTCGGCACCAGGTCTGGGTGCTGAGGATCGGCGGGGCCATGCTGATCGGGCTGGGGCTGCTCCTGCTCACCGGTGCCTGGACGGAGATCGTGTCGTCGCTGCAGAGCTGGATCAGTGGTTTCGAGGTGGCGGTGTGACCATGCGCGACGTCGAAGCCGTTCCCCGGACGCCGGAGCCGGACCGCCCGCCGGTGCTGTCGCCTCGAGAGACCACCGCCTGGGTATGGCGGCAGCTCACCTCGATGCGGGTGGCGCTGATCCTGCTCTTCATGCTCGCGGTCGCCGCCATCCCGGGCTCCGTGGTGCCACAAAGCGACATCAACCCGCTGGCTGTCGGCGACTTCCGGGTCCGCAACCCGGCGCTGTCGGAGTGGTACGACCGACTCGGCCTGTTCGACGTGTACTCCGCCCCGTGGTTCGCGGCCATCTACATCGCGCTGCTGGTCTCGTTGGTCGGCTGCATCCTGCCGCGCTCGATACAGCACTGGCGGGCGATGCGGGCCGCGCCACCGCCGGCTCCGCGCCGCCTGTCCCGGATGCCGGTGTACCGACGATTCGAGGTGACGGCCAGCGCCGACGACGTGCTCGACGCCGCCCGTGCCGAGCTGCGGAGCCGCCGGTACCGACTCGATCGGGTCGGGGCAGCTGAGCAGCGTCCGGCCGACCACCCCGGCGGCTCGGTGGCGGGGGAGGCCGGTCAGCTGCGGGAGACCGGCAACCTCGTCTTCCACCTGGCGGTGGTCGTCGTGCTCGTCGCAGTCGCGGTCGGCAGCCTCTTCGGCTACCGGGCGACCGTGCTCGTGCCCGAGGGGTCGGGATTCGCCAACTCGGTCATCCAGTACGACGGACTGTCCAGTGGAGCACTGTTCGACGCCGGGGACCTGCCACCGTTCTCCCTGGAGCTCGACGAGTTCGAGATGCAGTTCGTCGAGGCCGGCCCGCAACTCGGAACGCCGGACCGGTTCGAGGCCACCGTCCGGTTCACCCCGGAGCCGGGCGCGCCCGAGCGGACCCGCACGATCCGCGTGAACGAGCCGCTCGAAGTCGATGGCACGCTGGTCCACATCCTCAATCCGGGATACGCACCGGCGATCACCGTGCGGGATGCCGACGGCGCAGTGCTGGCCGAGGGGCCGGTGCCGTTCCTCCCCCAGGACAACTCGTTCACCTCGACCGGTGTACGCAAGGTGCCGGTCGGGCCTGAAGCCGGCATGGGCGAGGACATCGGGATCCAGGGACTGTTCCTTCCCACGGCTGTGGTCGACGACCGCGGACCTCGGTCGATCTTCCCGGAGCCGCGAAACCCGGCGCTGTTCATCACCGCCTTCCACGGCGACCTGGGCCTCGACGACGGGCAGCCGCAGTCGGTGTACCGGCTGGACACGTCAGACATGGAGCAGTTCCGGGCCGACGACGGAGAGGCGTTCCGGGCCGCCCTCGCCGTGGGCGAGACGGTGCAGCTTCCGGACGGGTTCGGCAGCGTGACGTTCGATGGCTACGTCACGTGGGTGAACCTTCAGATCGGTCGCAACGCCGGCAAGGAGTTCGTCCTCGGCGGGGCCATGATGGCGTTGGCCGGGCTGCTGGCTTCGTTGTACGTGCGCCGCCGCCGCGCCTGGGTCCGGGTCACGCCGAACGTCGGGACCGCTACCGTGGTCGAGGTCGCCGGCTTGCAGCGGTCCGAAGGCGGCGACCTCGAGGCCGAGGTCGACGCGATCACGGCGGGCTTGCTCAGCCGCTTGCCCGCCGGCACGGGCCCGAGTGGTACGTCACCGGCCACCCCGGTCGGGACCGCGCGACCGGACAGCTGACCGAGTTGGAGACATGGATGGACGCCGTAGTCCTCGGTGAGTGGAGCAGGTTCGTGGTGGCGGGTGCGATAGCGGCCTACATCGTTGGCTGGCTGGCATTCTGCGCCGAGACGGCGTACCGCCTGCGAGACCGTCACGTCGCGTCCGCAAGCGCGGCGTCGGCCGTCGTCGGTGTGCCGACCGCCCCGCGCCTCGCGCGCGTGGGTGGTACCGCCGCGGACGGGGACAACGGCGACGATCCGGTGCCGCCCCAGGCGGAGTCGGTCGTCGCCGACGACCGGGCCGAGCGGATGGCGAGGATCGGCTATTCGGTCACGGTGCTGGCCACTCTGCTGCTGGCCACCGGTGTCGTGCTGCGAGCCCTCAGCGTGTCGCGGCCACCGTGGGGGAACATGTACGAGTTCTCCGTCACGGCCGCGCTGGTGGCGTCGATCGCCTTCCTGGCCCTGGCCCGGACGAAGGCCGGACGCGCTGCCGCCGTGTGGGCGGTGCTCATCGTGTTCGTCACGCTGAGCCTCGCGGTCACGGTCCTCTACCTGCCGCCGGGTCCGCTCGTTCCCGCGCTGCGCTCGTACTGGCTGGTCGTCCACGTCGGGGCGGCCGTTCTGGCCTTCGGACTGTTCACCGTGGCGGCGGTGGTCAGCGCGCTGCAGATCGTCGCCGAACGTGCCGAGGGCAAGGGTGCCGCGAGCGGGTTCGCCGCCTCACTGCCCGCCTCGTCGACGCTCGACCGCCTCGCCTACCGTCTGATCGCGATCGCGTTCCCGGTCTGGACGGTCGGGCCACTGATTCTCGGTGCGATCTGGGCCGAGGCGTCCTGGGGACGCTACTGGGGCTGGGACCCGAAGGAGGTGTGGGCCCTGATCACCTGGCTGGCCTACGCGTCCTTCCTGCATGCCCGTGCCACCGCGGGCTGGAAGGGGTCCAAGGCGTCGGTCGTCTCGCTCATCGCGTACGGGACCGTTCTGTTCAGCTACTTCGGCGTCAATATCGTGTTCAACGGCCTGCACTCCTACGGCGGCCTGTAGCCTCAGCCGGTCCGTTCGTGTGTGCGGTTCACCGCTTATCTGCCGGAGCCGTCACTCACCGGGGCTCGTCGTCGGCGTCGGGACGGTGGCGCATCTCTTCCTCGCGGCGGCGCAGGTCGGCCTCCCACTGCTCGAGCATCCGCTCGTGGTGTTCGTCGATCTGCCGGATCTCGCGGAGAAACTCGGGGTTGTCGTCGGGCGCCACCGGACGAGGCGGCGGCCGACGTGGTGTGGGCCTGGCCCGACCGCGGCGCGCCTTGGCGATGATCCACGCGACCGGTCCCGCGATCGGCACGAGGATGATCAGCGTGAGCCAGACGCCCCGGCGCGGGCCGGGCGTCTCGGCCGGGTCGGTCTGGAGGCAGTCGATCAGCGCGTAGACAGCGAGGACGACGGCCACCACGATGGGCAGGGCTCTGGTCACGGTGCCAGCCCGGGGATGGTGCGCGCGAACATGAGACCAGCGTAGGCGACGCCGAGACCTGCCGCCCACCGTGCCGACCGGCCTGGAGACAGGCGATGATGCCGGCACGATGCCTGCAACGGATGACCTCGATCGCGGCACCGGCGAGGAGGGTGCAGCGGCCGGCCTCGTCCGGCTCGACGACGTCCTCGCCGCAGCGGACCGGATCGACGGTCAGGTCGTACGGACTCCACTGTTGCCCTGCCCGTGGGCCGACGAGCAGCACCACCTGTGGCTCAAGCCCGAGAACCTGCAACCGACCGGCTCGTTCAAGATGCGCGGCGCCCTCAACGCCGTCGGCGCGCTCGACGCCGGCGTGCGCAGCCGTGGTGTGCTCACCCATTCCAGCGGCAACCACGGGCGCGCTCTCGCCTGGGCGGCCCGGGTGTACGGGATACCTGCCGTGGTCGTGATGCCCGACACCTCGCCTGCGGTCAAGATCGAGGGCGTCCGTGCTCTCGGCGCCGAGATCGTGATCGTCGCGCCGGCCGAGCGTGAGACCAGGGTCGCCGTGCTCGCGGCCGAGCGCGGTCTCGTCGTGGTCCCGCCGTACGAGCACCGCGACGTCATCGCCGGTCAGGGCACGATCGGACTCGAGGTCGTCGCCGAGCTTCCCGACGCAGGCACCGTGCTGGTGCCGGTCGGCGGCGGTGGCCTCGTCTCGGGAGTTGCCGTCGCCGTGAAGGCGCTCCGTCCCGATGTGCGCGTGGTGGGTGTCGAACCGGAGCTCGCCGGTGACCTGGCCGAAGGTTTCGCGATCGGCCGGCGTGTCGTCTGGGACCCGGCGCTCACCTACCGGACCGTTGCCGATGGCGTCCGCCTGCCGGCGGTGGGCGAGCTGAACTGGCACCACATCGAGCGCTTCGTCGACGACGTCGTCACGGTGAGCGAGCAGGGCATCCTGGACGCGATGAGCCGGCTCCTTCGAGACAGCCGGATCGTCGCGGAGCCCAGCGGTGCGGTCGCCGTGACCGCCTACATCGAGCATCCGGACAGCGTGGCTGGGCCTACGGTGGCCGTGGTCAGCGGCGGTAACGTCGATCCCGCACTGCTGTTCCGGGTGCTCACCGGCTGAGATCCCCTCAGGCGCCAGCCGGTGCGCGTACTTCGCCGCGATCCGCAGCGTCCTTGCGGTCGCCGCCGCCGGCGGCGCACCGCGGCGGACCGCCCTCCTGGAGCGGCTGCGGACAGCGGTTTCTGATGCTGGCCTTACGGCCCATGCAGTACTATCGGCCATCCTGAGCGGGTGGTCTGGGGGGACACCGCACGCAGCGCCTCTCCGGCCAACAAGAGAGCGGAGTAGGTATGAGCCGGAAGCGAGGAGCTGCGTTAGCCGCTGCGTTGATCGCCGTCCTGTTGATTGGCGCAAATATCGTGCCATCCACGGCGCAGCAGTCACCGCCGCCCATTGCCACCGAGTTCTTGACCGGGCGCGCCGTGTTCACCGACGACGTCGACCTGAAGCTCAAGATCCAGCTGGATGGCGAGGCGACCCAGGTCGTGAACGCCAAGGACCCGTCACGCACCGTGGTTGCGAGGTTCACCGTGCAGCCCGGTGCACAGTTTCCCTGGCACAGCCACCGCGGCCCCGTGATCGTCAACATCGTCGAGGGTGAGCTGGTGTACGTCGGCGCCGACGACTGCGTGGAACGCGCATACCCCGCGGGAACGGCCTTTGTCGATCCCGGTCATGGGCACGTCCACAGCGCTTTCAACGCCACCGACGATGTGACGGTCTTCATCGCCACGTTCTTCGAAGCGCCGGAGGCGGGGCCACTGCTCATTCCTGCGGAGGCGCCTGCGGACTGCCAAATCTAGGATCCGAGGGGGTACCACCACCCGGCCGGCTGCCGGCATCGATCGCGGTCCCGGCGAGTTCGTCGCTGTACGAGGGTGGTGATCTCCTGCTGGCCTACCTCGATAGTGGTGTCGCCACTCGACCGCGCGGTAGCGCGCCGCGTCCGGAAGGATGCGCGGGACGGTCGGCGGCGGTTGGTCAGATACGGATCAGTCGCTCAGCGTGATCCATTTCCTCCGCGCGGACGTCGCTGTGCCGGCTGGAACGCAGTTGCCACCGAGTGATCACGCCGTCCGGGCTATGCAGTTGCCCGCTGGACAGCGCCGACTCGATACGTTGTCGGATGGTTGTTTCCATGCCCTGCTCGGCGGCGAACAATATCCGCACATGAACCTCGCTGGCGGCGCGGGCTGTCCGGCTGTGGTGCGGCGCCAGGGGACATGGCGGCTCATGATCCCAGTGCCCGCACAGCGCTGCCGTGACTGCCCCACATGGAGCCCGCAGGTCAGCGTCCGCTTCCATCACCAGGACTGCGTCATGAGCAAATGCTTGGCGCACCTAGCCATTATGAGAGTTTCCGCGAAACAAACCTGCTGTGCCGCCGAGCGCGGTCTCTGGCGGGCGGAGGACCGTGCGACCGGTCACCGGACGTGAACGTCTCGGGTGTTCGCACCCGGCGGGCGGACGGTCGGTTCACCTCCCCGGCGGACCCCGTGAACACGGCCAAGCCCGACACCTCCGCCGGCAACGTCGGCGCCGCTCACTGACGCCGACCCGCCGCCATCCACGCCACTCGCGGAGACGACGGCATCGGGTCGCGGAACAAGCCGGCGACACCTGCGGGGAAGGTCCGCACTCCGACCCCTCACCCCTCGGTCGGCTGACGGCGCCCAGCGGGCCGGCGGCGGCGACGCAGCGGACCCGTGCCGGACACGATGTGACGGCGGACTGCCCGCGGGTTGCTGCCGAGGATTCTGGCACCCTCGGCGACGGAGACGAGCCGCAGGATGGTGTCCACGAAGGCATGTGCTCCGGCCCCGTGGCGACCCGGCTGTCCGGGTCTGGCGCCGGAGTAACCTGGTGGGCGTAGCCAGATCAAACCGGGTCAAAACGCGTGGCCATGTGGCACATGGATGGCACGTGCCAGAGGGCGACATGGCCGATATGGCAGCAGACCTGCACTGATAGGCGGTAGGAGTTGCTTCGTTACACGCTGCTGCGGGTCCTGCTCTTCCTCGTCGTCGCGGCGCTGCTGTGGATCGCCGGTATGCGCGGCTTCTGGCTGCTGCTGATCGCGATCTTCGTGTCCGGAGTTGTCAGCGTCTTCGTCTTGAGCCGGAGCCGCGACGCGGCGTCGGCGTCGCTGGCGAATCGCGTGTCGGAGGTACGACGGCGGATGCAGCAGCGCACGGCCGCCGAGGATGCGTGGGACGAACAGCGTCGGGCGGGATCGGACGGACGGCAGCCGAGCACCGGGCCCGGGGACGAGTAGCCGCCGCCGGC
>DATFBR010000004.1:0-6947 GCA_035253685.1 Jiangellaceae bacterium | reverse complement strand
GCATCGCTGCCGGGCGCCGACCGTCGTGCGACCGGTTCCCACGACCGTGGTACCGACGAACCCAGCCGGATGCCCGTGACCCAGTGGCTTTCCGACTCGGTGCCCGATATCGATCCGGCCGGGTACCGCGTGCAGGTGGTGGCGGCGGATCGGAGCACCGACGTCCGTCTCACCGGCATGGACGGCGCGGACAGCGTTCGGGCCGTCCTCGACTGCACCGGTGGTTGGTACGCCGCGCAGGACTGGCGAGGCGTCAGGCTCGACCGGCTGCTGGAGTCCGCGGTCGGCTCTCCATCGCGCGGGCGCAGCGTCGACGTGATCTCGGTGACAGGGTACCGCCGCCGGTTGCCGTTGACCGATGCACCGCACCTGCTGCTCGCCACTCACGTCGCCGGTCAGCCGCTGAGCGCTGGACATGGAGCGCCGCTCCGCCTGGTGGCTCCGGGCAGGCGCGGGTTCTGGTGGGTGAAGTGGGTGGTCAGGATCGAGGTCGTCGACGCACCGTGGTGGCTGCAGCCACCCTTCCCCGGGCGATGACGCGAGCCGACGCTGACGGGCCGCACCGCCCTGACTACCGCGCCGGCGGAGTCGCTCCCGGTTGACGGTGACGGTCAAAGCAGGCTGCGCAGCACGTACTGCATGATCCCGCCGTGGCGGTAGTAGTCCGCCTCGCCGGGGGTGTCGATGCGGACCAGCGCGTCGAACTGCACGTCGCCGGCCGTGACCTGGACCGTCGCCGGTGTGACGCCGTCGTCGAGGCCAGTGATCCCGGTGATGTCGAAGGTCTCCGCACCGGTCAGGCCGAGCGACTGCGCGTTCTCGCCCTCGGGAAACTGCAGCGGCAGCACACCCATGCCGATCAGGTTCGAGCGGTGGATCCGCTCGTACGACTCGGCGATCACGGCGCGGACTCCGAGCAGCGCCGTGCCCTTGGCGGCCCAGTCGCGCGACGAGCCCGACCCGTACTCCTTGCCCGCCAGCACGACCAGCGGGATGTCTTGGTCCGCGTACGACACCGACGCGTCGTAGATCGTGGTCACCGGAGCGTCGGGCCGGGTGAAGTCGCGGGTGAAGCCGCCCTCGGTCCCGGCGGCGATCTGGTTGCGCAGCCGGATGTTGGCGAAGGTCCCGCGGATCATCACCTCGTGGTTGCCGCGCCGTGAGCCGTAGGAGTTGAAGTCGCGCCGCGTGACGCCGTGCGACGCAAGGTACTCCCCCGCCGGCGAGTCGGCCTTGATCGCTCCGGCCGGGCTGATGTGGTCGGTGGTCACCGAGTCGCCGAGCATGGCCAGCACCCGGGCGCCGGTGATGTCCTCGACCGGTGCCGGCTCGGTCGGCATGCCGTCGAAATAGGGTGGCCGGCGCACGTACGTGGACTCGGGATCCCACTCGAACGTGTCGCCGGTCGGCGTGGGCAGCGACTGCCACTGCTGGTCGCCGGCGAAGACATCGGCGTAGTCGCGAGTGAACATCTCACTGGCGATCGCGGACTCGACCACCTGCTCGATCTCGGCCGGGCTCGGCCAGATGTCGCGGAGGTAGACCGGGTCTCCGCCCGGGTCGGTGCCCAGCGGCTCGCCGGTGAGGTCGAGGTCCATCGTGCCGGCCAGTGCGTAGGCGACGACCAGCGGCGGCGACGCCAGGTAGTTCATCTTCACGTCGGAGTTGATCCGGCCCTCGAAGTTCCGGTTGCCGGACAGGACGGAGACGACGGCCAGGTCGGCATCGTCGACTGCGGCCGAGATTGCCTCGGGCAGCGGCCCCGAGTTGCCGATGCAAGTGGTGCACCCGTAGCCGACCAGATGGAAGCCGAGCTTCTCCAGATACGGCGTCAGCCCGGCGCGCTCGTAGTAGTCCATGACCACCTTCGAGCCCGGGGCGAGTGTCGTCTTGACCCAGGGTTTGCGGGTCAGCCCGCGCTCGACCGCCTTCTTGGCCAACAGCGCCGCACCGATCATGACGCTCGGGTTGGACGTGTTCGTGCAGGACGTGATCGCCGCGATGACCACGGCCCCGTGGTCGATCTCCGTGGTGGTGCCGTCGTCGAGGGTGACGCGGGTGGGCGTCGAGGGACGGCCCTTCGCCCCCGATTTCGACGACACCGGAGCCGGGGGGTTGTCGGCGCCGTTGCGCGGGTGGATGGCGATCGGATCGCTGGCCGGGAAGGTCTCCTCTACCGCGTCGTCGAGATCGGTGTGGGGCCGCTCGTCTTGTGCGACGTAGTCGCGCAAGGCGGTGCGGAAGGCCGACTTCGCATCGGTCAGCGACACCCGGTCCTGCGGACGCTTGGGCCCGGCGATCGACGGTACGACGGTCGACAGGTCGAGCTCGAGCCGCTCGGAGTAATCGGGCTCGGCGCCCGGGTCGTGCCAGAGACCCTGCTCCTTGGCGTACGCCTCGACCAATGCCACCTGGTCGGCGGAGCGACCGGTGAGCGTGAGATAGCGGACGGTCTCGGCGTCGATCGGGAAGACCGCGATCGTCGATCCGTACTCGGGGCTCATGTTGCCGATCGTCGCCCGGTTCGCCAGCGGTACCGCGGCCACGCCCGGTCCGTAGAACTCGACGAACGTGCCGACGACACCGTGCCGGCGCAACAGCTCGGTGATCGTGAGGACGAGGTCGGTGGCGGTGGCGCCGTCGGGCAGCGCGCCGGAGAGCTTGAAGCCGACGACCTTCGGGATCAGCATGCTCACCGGCTGCCCGAGCATCGCCGCCTCGGCCTCGATGCCGCCGACGCCCCAGCCGACCACGCCCAGTCCGTTGACCATCGTCGTGTGGCTGTCGGTGCCGACGCAGGTGTCGGGATAGGCGACCGGCCCGGACGGCCCGTCGCGGGTCACGACGGTGCGGGCCAGGTGCTCGATGTTCACCTGGTGGACGATCCCCGTGCCTGGCGGCACGACCTTGAAGTCGTCGAAGGCCCGCTGGCCCCAGCGCAGGAACTGATAACGCTCGCGGTTGCGCTCGTACTCCAGCTCGACGTTGCGCTCGAACGCATCGGGTGCGCCGAAGACGTCGGCGATGACGGAGTGGTCGATGACCAGTTCGGCCGGCGCCAGTGGGTTGATCCGCGCCGGGTCACCCCCGAGCGCACTCATCGCCTCGCGCATGGTGGCGAGGTCGACCACGCACGGCACGCCGGTGAAGTCCTGCATGATCACCCGGGCCGGCGTGAACTGGATCTCGGTGTCCGGCCGGGCCTTCGGGTCCCAGTCCACCACCGCGCGCACGTGGTCCGCGGTGATGTCGGCGCCGTCTTCGGTCCGCAGCAGGTTCTCGAGCAGGATCTTCAAGCTGTACGGCAATCGCGCGACGTCGCCCGCAGCGGTGAGCCGGTGGATCTCGTACGACGACCCGCCCACGTCGAGCGTCCCCTTGGCACCGAAGCTGTCCAGGCTCGCCACGTCCGATCATCCCTCCAGCGCACGACAATTCTCTTGACGTCAAGATAATCTACCACAGAGCTTACCCGAGAGCCGGGCGCCCTACACCGATCGTGGCCGGCCGGACACGCTCACCCGACCTGGCTGAGCACGCGGTCGGAGAGCAGCGCCAGGTGGTCCAGGTCGTCCAGATCGAGCACCTGCAGGTACACGCGGGTGGTGCCGAGCTCGGCGAACCGGCCGAGCCGCTCGACGATCTGGTCCGGCGTGCCGCCCATGCCGGTCCGGCGCAGTTCGTCGGCGTCGCGTCCGATGGCCGTCGCCCGCCGGACGACGGCGGACTCGTCCTCGCCGCAGCAGACCGTCTGGGCGACCGAGTAAACCATCGAGCTCTCGTCCCGTCCGGCTCCGGCGCAGGCGTCCCGCACTCGTGCGAACGCCTCTCCGGTCCGGTCCAGCGACGCGAACCCGACGTTGAACTCGTCGGCGTACCGTGCGGCGAGCCGCGGCGTGCGCGTTCGCCCGGTACCGCCGAGGATCACCGGAGGCCGCGGCCGCTGCGTCGGTTTGGGCAGGCCGGGCGAACCCGTGACCGTGTACCGGTCGCCGGTGTAGGTGAACCGCTCGCCCGGCGGCGACTCCCACAGGCCGGTGATCACCGCGAGCTGCTCCTCGAGCAGGTCGAACCGCTCGCCGACGGGCGGGAACGGGATGCCGTACGCGGTGTGCTCGTCTTCGTACCAGCCGGCGCCGATGCCGAGCTCGACCCGCCCACCGCTCATCGCATCGACCTGCGCCACCGCGATGGCCATCGGGCCGGGCAGGCGGAAGGTCACCGGCGACACCAGCGTCCCGAGCCGGATGCGTTTCGTCTCGCGGGCGAGGCCGGCGAGCGTCACCCACGCGTCCGTGGGCCCCGGCATGCCGTCGGTGTCCATCGACAGGTAGTGGTCGGAGCGGAAGAACGCGTCGAATCCCAGCTCCTCGGCGGCGCCGGCCACCCGCCGGAGCTGGTCGTAGGTCGCACCCTCCTGGGGCTCGGTGAAGATCCTCAGCTGCATGTGCCCAGCCTGCCAGTGCCTCCGGTTCCCTCCGGCGGATGCCACCGAGCAGACGCTGATCGACCTGGCCGGTCGGCACGGCCTCGACGCCCGGTTCCTGGACGACTGGGAACGGCTGCCGCGCAAGCAGTCGGAGATCGGGTCACCCGAGGCAGGTGACCGCTCGCCGTAGAGTTCATACGTGGGAGCCGGCCGGTCGGGGCAGGCGGCACCTACGAGCCGCTCGGAGCCGGCGGCGTATGTGCCACGGCTCGTGCCGGCGTGGGCCGCTGCCGAGCCGGCCGCTGCCCACCGCGTGGTCGACGGCAGTCTGGTCCTGCTCGACATCACCGGGTTCACCCGGCTCACGGAGCGGTTGGCACGCCGCGGCCGGGAAGGCGCCGAGGAACTGAGCGACGTTCTCGACACCGTGTTCGGGCGGCTGCTGGCCGAGGCTGACGACGAAGGCGCCGACCTGCTGAAGTGGGGCGGTGACGCAGTCCTACTTCTCCTTCACGGGGCCAAGCACGCCCATCGGGCAGGAAGGGCCGCACTGCGTATGCACCGCGCACTTGCCACAACGGGGCGTGTGACCACCTCCATCGGCCGGGTCGTGCTCCGGGCCTCGGCAGGCGTGGAGTCGGGCCCGGTGGACCTGGTGCTGGCGGGGGATCCGGAACGGCACCGCGAGCTGGTGGTGCTGGGCCCGACCGCGACCAGGGTGACGATGCTCGAGAAGGCCGCTGGCATCGGTCAGGTGCTGGTCGGGCGGGCCACCGCCGCAGACCTGAGTGCCGGTGCCGTCCTCCAAGGTCAAGATCTGGGTCATCGGCTGATCCGTATGCCGAGGCGCGCGGACGTGGCTCCACCACGGCTCGTGGAGACGAAGCCAGCCGTGGTCGAACAGCTGTTACCACCGCAGCTGCGCGACTACCTGTCCCATTCCTCGCGCGAACCCGAGCACCGGACGGTTGCTGTCGCCTTCCTACGCTTCGACGGTACCGATGCCCTCGTGGGGCACGAGGGCCACGACGCGCTGACGGCCGCGATCGACGAGCTGGTGCGTAACGTCCAGGACGCCACGGCCGCCCACGAGGTCTCCTTTCACGAGACCGACGTGGACACCGACGGTGGGAAGATCATGCTGGTGGCCGGAGCACCTCGCAGCGCCGGCGACGACACCGACCGCCTCCTCGCGACCGTCCGCCGGGCCGTCGACCGAGCTGGTCAGCTGCCGTTGCGGGCCGGCGTGGCACACGGACGCGTGTTCGCCGGTGACCTCGGCACCGCCGACCGCCGGACTTACTCGGTCAAGGGTGACGCCGTCAACCTTGCAGCCCGGCTCGCGTCGTCTGCCCAGCCCGGTGCTGTGCTCGTGGCGGCCGACGTCCTCGACCACACGCGGCGGCGTTCCTACCATGTCGCGAATGTGCCGCCCCTGCGCCTGAAGGGTCTCAGCACACCGGTGCCCGTGGTGGCGCTCGGCGAGCCGATCGAGCACCGGGGGCGGCAGGACCCGGCGGACCTGCTGGTAGGTCGTGACGCCGAGCTGGCCACGCTGGAGGCAGCTGTCGACCAGGCGGCCGGCGGCCACGGTGCAGTCGTCGAGATCGTCGGCGAGCCTGGCATCGGCAAGAGCCGCCTGGTCGACGAGGCCGTTGCGCGGGCGGCGGGTGTCGCGCTTCTGCGCTGCGACTGCGAGCGCACGGGAGCCGGGACACCGTACACACCCGTCCGTCGCCTGCTGCACCAGGTGCTGGGAACGACCACAGCCGACGACCCCGCCACCGTGGCGTCCAATCTCCATACCCGGGTCAAGGCTTCTGCGCCGGACCTGCTGCCGTGGCTGTCGCTGCTGGGCGTCGTGCTCGACGTGAGCCTGCCCGCCGGGCCGGAGGTCGCCGACCTGGAGGAGAGCTACCGCGCTGAACGGGTGGCCGGGATGGTCGCGGACCTGCTCGAGCGGATCCTGACGGAGCCGACCATGCTGGTCGTCGAGGATGCTCACCTCGCCGATCCCGAGAGCGCAGGCCTGCTGAACGCCATCGCCGCACGAGTCGACGGACATCCGTGGCTCATGATGGTGACGCGCGAGAACCGTCCGGGTGGCTGGGTGCCCACGCCGACCGTGCGCATCGGCCTGGGACCGCTGCACCCGACCGCATCCGTCGTCCTGGCCGAGATCACGACGCCGGGTCGCCCGCTGCCGCCCGCGACAGCGGAGGCGCTGGCCGCCCGTGCGGGTGGCCACCCACTCCTGCTTCGTGAGCTTGCCCGGGCAGCGTCCCGAGGCGAGCGCCTTGACGAACTGCCTTCGACGGTCGAGGAACTCGCCGCCGTCCAGATCGACCGGCTGGCCGCGCCCGACCGCTTCCTGCTGCGACGTGCCGCCGTGCTCGGCAACCAATTCCCCGCGCGGCTGCTGCTGGCGATGCTCGACGCGGACGGTCCCCAGCAGGACATTCCGGCGCTGCTCGCCAGGCTCGACGGCCTCCTGGTGGATACGGGTCGGAATCGGCTG
>DATFBR010000003.1:0-8704 GCA_035253685.1 Jiangellaceae bacterium | reverse complement strand
GGGCGAGAGCACCAGCCGCTCGGCGATCGCCGTGTTGGTCAGCCCCTCCGCGACCAACTGCAGGACGTCCATCTCCCGGCTGGTCACCCCGTAACCGCGGAGTCGGGCCGGCACCGCGGTGTCGCCCCGTCCGCGTCGGGGCACCGGGGTGCCGGCCCGGCGCAGCACCTCCCGGCAACCGGTGGCCAGCCGGTCGTCGCCGCGCCGGACAAACACCGCCAGCGCCTCCCGGGCCCACCCGATCGGGTCTCCCCAGCTGTCGGCGAGCGCGTCTCCGGCGACCAGTAGCCGGATCCGGTACTGCCACCACTGCCGGGAGCTCATTGCGGCATCGGCCGCGGCAAGCAACGCGTCGGCCTCGGCCGGTCGCCCCCGGCGGCCGGCGTCCACCGCGTCGGCGTAGCCGAGCAGCGCGCGGTTCTCCCAATTCACCCCGGACGGGCGAGCCTCGGCTCGGGCCCGCTCCCCCTCCCGGTCGTCCAGTGTGCGCACAAGTGCCCATAACCCGTAGGTGGGGGCCGGCGCCGTGGTCGGGCTGCTGCGCATGAACTCGATGGCCCGGTCCAGGCATTCTGCCAACCGGCCCCGATCGTCATCGAGCAGCGCGACGTGGGCGTACACCGCGCCGCAGATGCCGGCATTGACGTCCAGGTCGTCCGGAGCGAGCCGCCGGGCGTCGGCCACGCAACGCTCCATCGCTTCGGTGTTGCGGCGGTGCGCGTGTGCGGCGGCCTGGAAGAACAACGCGGTCGCCCGCAGCTGATCCATCCGCAGCCTGCCGGCGAGCTCCGCGCTGCGCTCGGCGTGCACCAGCGCGGAGTCCGCGTCCTGGTGCAACAAACTCGCCGCGATCTGCACGTCGACCTTGGCCGCCAGGCCCAGCGCGCCGGCGTCCAGCGCGAGTGCTCGGGCCAGGTCGAGCCGGACCGTGGAGCCGTCCAGCAGCAGGTCCACGGTGCCGAGCTCGTGCAGCGCGGAGACCCGTTCCAGCGGCAGGTCGTGATCGATGGCCAGCTTCTCGGCGGCCAGGAATGCGTCCCGGGCCGCCTCCAGGTCGGTCACCCGCGCGGTGCGGCCCATCACCTCCAGCGCCTGGCAGGCCACCGGCCACTGGTTGCGCTTCTCGGCCTCGGTGAGTGCCAGCTTGGCGATGCTCAGTGCGTCCTGAGGATGGCCCCGTTCGTGCGCCAGCCGAGCAGCCAGAACGCTGGCCCGCGGGTCGTCGGTGTCCGGCAGCGCGGTCAGCCCGGAGGCGGCGACGTCCCACCTGCCGGCTTCGGCCGCCACCTCGGCCAGCGTCAGGCGGACCCGGGTTTCCCCGCGGGCCAGCAGCCGTTCGCCCAGGGCCAGCGCCCGGTCGGTGTCGCCGGCATCGGCGAGCACCTCGATCAGCACCGACTCCGCCTCCCGGCGCAGCGCCGGCTTGTCCGCGGCCAGGGCCGCAGCGCGGGTCAACTGGGCGTCCGCGGTGTGCAGCGCGCCGCGGCGGCGGGCCTGCCTTCCGGCAGCCAAGTACAACTCGGCAGCCCGGGTGTCCTCCCCTGCCGCCATCCAGAGCCCCGCGGCCAGGTCACGGGCCACCGGTTCGCGCCGCTCGACGGCCGCGGCGGCGGCGCGGGCGAGCGCCCGATACTGCGGCGGCAGCAGGTCGGTACGCACCGCGTCGCAGGTCAGCGCGTGCCGGAACCGGAACGTGTCGGTGTCGGTGCCGGGCACCACCACCAGGCCCGAGGCCACCGCGGAGCGCAGGCCGGCCAACACCACCTGCTCGGCCAGCCCGGCGATCTCCGGAATCAGCCGCCAGTCGAACCGGCGGCCGAGCACCGCCGCGGTCTCCACCACCGAGCGCGCACTCGGATCCAGGCTGCCCAGCCGGCGGCGCACGGTGGCCGCGAACGTACGCGGCACGTTCGCGGCCAGCGGACCGGTCAGGGTGCCGTCCGGTGCCAGCGCGCCGATTGCGGCCAGCCCGGTGAGCAGCTCCTCGACCAGGAACGGCAGCCCGTCGGCGTGCTCGATGACGAATCTCACCAGCTCGTCCGGCGGGGTCCCCGACAGGCAGGACTCCACGATCCCGCGGACGTCCTGCGGGCCGAGCCGGTCCAACGGGATGACGTCGGCCTGGCAGGCCAGGGCGAGGTCGAACAGCGGCTGCGGCGGATCCGGCTCGTCCCGAGCGGTCGCCACCAGCACCAACGGCGAGGTGCTCACCGCGTCGCCCAGGTAGCTCAGCACGTCGAGGGTGTCCGGGTCAGCCCAGTGCAGGTCCTCCAGCACCAGCATGGCGCCGGACGGGTTGGCCAGCGCAGTCACCAGCCGCAGGGTCGCCTCGCCGAGGATGACGCCGCCGCGCGGGTCGGACCGCCCCTCGATGCCGACGTCAGGGAGCAGCGCGGACAGCGCCGGAAGGTACGGCCGCAGGCCGTTCTCCTGAGGCAGCCGGCGGCCCCGCAACGCGGCGCTGAGCGCCTCGGCGAGCGGTCGGTACGCCTCGCCGGACGGCACCGCCCGGCCGGCGAACACACTGATGCCGGTTCGCCGGGCAACCGAGGTGGCCTCCCCAACCAGTCGCGACTTGCCCACCCCGGCCTCGCCGTGGACGAGCACCATCCGCCCTGTTGCCGTCCTCTCCATGCCTTCCAGCAGCCGGCGTACGCGGTCGAGCTCACTGCCTCGGCCGACAAGCTTGGACGAGGACGCCTGCCAAGGTGCGGTCAACTGTTCCGTCCCGGTGTCTTCCGCAGGGCGCGCGTTGCCATTTGCGCACCGCGATGAGCGGTCAGCACAGAGTAGTGGTCAACAAGCCTAGCGGGGCGCCTTGGTTGATCCCACCGCTCGATGCAGTTGAGGATCTCCAAGGGCTGACAGGCCACCGACCGGTGTCGAGACGTTTGCTCTCGCGCTGAGCGGGTAACAAGGGTTCCGTTCCGGACTGTTGGACAAACTCGCGACTTTCCGGGAGGGCGGCGTGGTGAAGCGACCTGCGATCATCTCCCTACTCGCTGCGGTGATCCTGCTGATTGGTGTGGTCGGCACGCAGCCGGCCCATGCAGCGACATACAAGAAAGAGGTGTGGTACGGCCCGTACACCGTGCCCGCCGGCACCATGGCCGAGCCCGGAATGATCCACAACCAGCTGAAGTTGGCCGTCCCACGGCCCTGCATCGGCTGCTACATCACCGGATTCGCGCCCGATCTCGTCTACGCCGACGGCACGCGGGCGAACATCGACACCGGCCCGATGCTGCACCACTTCGTGCTCACCAGCCAGTTCCGGCGCGATGCCACCTGCGGCGACGAGTGGCTGGGCCTGGCCGGCGAGCGGTTCTTCGCATCCGGCAACGAGCGGACCGCAATCTCATTCCCCGCCGGCTACGGTTATCGCGTCCGCTGGTACGACTCGTGGAACTTGCTTGCGGACCTGATGAACCACTCCTCGGAGCCCAAGACGGTGTTCATCAAGGTCGCTTACACCTATCGCCCCGCCTGGGAGACGGTGAAGCCAGTGAGACCGGTGTGGCTGGACATCGATCAGTGCGGCGACTCCGAATACTCCATCCCGGCGGGGTTCTCCGATACGCACTCAGACTGGACCGTGAACGTGCCCGGGAAGGTCGTTGCCATGATCGGACACGTCCACGGGCATGGTGTCGCCGTCGAGGCCACCAACGAGAGTCAAGGCGGAACATCGATCTGTAAGTCCGAGGCGACATTGGATCCGACGAATGTCCACAACGTCATGGAGATGTCCACCTGCGTTGGCGATCCGCTCGCCGTGCTCCGCCAAGGCGACAGAGTTCGCCTTCACAGCATGTATCAGGCGTCTCATGCCGCCGACGACGTCATGGGAATCATGCTCGGCTACGTCAGCTCAAGCTGATCCTCTGTGGCCGTGCAGTTCGCCGTTGACGTCGGCTAGATCCGCTTGACTTGACACGGTGTCGGCTGCTCCGTGCGTTCGCGTGCGGACGCATGGCGCTTCAGGATGGCTCGGGCAGGCGGGCGAGGCGGCTGTGCAGGTGCTCGGCGAGCGGTCGGCTCATGCCGAGCCCGAGTGCCTGCTGGTAGGCCGATCGCGCCGGCTCGGTCTGGCCGAGGCGGTGGAGTAACTCGGCTCGGGTGGCGTGCCACCACGGATAGTGGGTCAGGTCGCTGATCTGTTCGACCAGGGCAAGGCCGGCGCCTGGGCCGTCGCGTTCGGCCACGGCGACCGCTCGGTTGAGCCGGACGACCGGGGTGTCGTGCACGGTGAGCAGCACGTCGTACCAGGAGATGACGGCGTCCCAGTCGGTCTCGGCGTAGGAGCCGGCAAGGGCGTGGCAGGCCGCGATCGCTGCCTGGGCGACGTAGGTGTCGGGCCGGTCGGGGGTGCGGCGTAGGCCGGCGCCGACCAGCTCGATCCCTTCCTTGATAGCCGCGTTGTCCCATCGCGACCGGTCCTGATCGGGCAGGAGCACCGGGTGCCCGTGGTCGTCCATGCGGGCCGCACGGCGGGCATCATGAAGCAACATCAGCGCGAGCAGTCCGAGCACGGTGGGCTCGTCGGGCATCACCTCGGCCAGTAGCCGTCCCAGGCGGATTGCCTCATCCGCAAGCTGGGCCCGGACCAGGTCGGCGCCGTCACCGGCCGCGTATCCCTCGTTGAAGATCAGATAGATGGTGGCAGCGACGGCGGCAAGCCGGCCGGGCAGCTCCTCGGCGGTCGGGACACGGTACGGGATGCGTGCATGTGCGATCTTCTGCTTGGCGCGGGTGAGCCGCTTGGCCATGCCGGCCTCGGACACCAGTAGGGCGCGCGCGACTTCCGCGGTGGTCAGCCCGCCGAGGGTTCGCAGCGCAAGCGCGACCTGCGCCTCGGCCGACAGGGCCGGATGGCAGCAGGTGAACACCAGCCGCAGCGTGTCGTCGCGCACGACCTCGGCGGGTTCGGGATCGGGAGTCCACAGTGACACCGCTTCCGCCTCCTTCCCCGCTCGCCGGGCCTGCCGGCGGAACAGGTCGATCGCCCGCCGTTTCGCGGTGACCGTGAGCCAGGCGCGTGGATTGTCCGGCACACCCTCGCGCGGCCACCGCTGCAATGCGCGCACGACGGCATCCTGGATGGCATCCTCAGCCAGGTCGATGTCGCCGGTGACGCGGATCAAGGTGGCCAGCACGCGCGGCCATTCCTCGCGCACCAGCCGTTCGGCCGCAGCACCGGCTTCCATCATCAGATTCCGAGGGACGGGTGGACGGGACGTATCTCGACCGTGCCGTACTTGGCCGCGGGAATCCTTGCCGCAACGGCGATCGCCTCGTCGAGATCGGCGCACTCCAGCAGGAAGAAGCCGGTCAACGCCTCTTTCGTCTCGGCATATGGCCCGTCGCTGACGATGGTCTCCCCGGCGTCACCGCCGGGCACCCGCACACAGGTCGCCGTCGCAGTCGGATACAGCGCGTAGCCACCTTTCAGCACGGCCGCATGCGCCTGCTCGAACGCGACGTACTCCCGCAGACCATCGGCGAACTCCGGCTGAGACCAGTCGACCTCGGCGGTATAGACAAGGGCGATATAGGTCGGCATCGCACGTTCTCCCTCGTGTGCAGCGGGTCAACGACTCATGGGTGAGGCGTCGATCCGCTCCCGCAGGACGACGGTCACGCTCTGACCGGCTTCCTTGCCGATCGCCTTGCGGACCTCGGCGCTCACGGGCAGCTTGTGGGTGCCGTCGCCCATGGCCATGAAGGAACTCCGGAACGGGTATCCGTCGATCGTGCCCCGGACCTTCACCAAACCACGGGTGCCGAAGAACTCGACCGAAGCGGCCCACACCACAAAGGTGTGGCCGCCCTTGGCCCGACTCCTCAGCAGTGGCGCCGTGAACTCCTCGTCCAACCTGCGCAGCACGTCGCGGCGCTTTTGCCGTTCCGTGTCGGCCATCTGGGCACCCCTGTTCATGACTCGACGATCTCCAGGCCGTTGCCGTCCGGGTCACGGAAGGCGAACATCGGCGGTGCTCCCTCCCACCGCAGCAGCTCACCCACATCGACGCCGCGCGCTCGCAGATCCTCGCGCAGCGAGGCGGCATCGACCGTCGTGAGGCGGATCTCGGTATCTGCCCCTGGCACCGAACCCGGGCGAGCAGGTACGAGCGCGATGGTCGTCGTCGACCCGGGCGGCGCCACCTCGATCCACCGCCCACCGAGCCGCTCGGCCGGGACGTCCAGCCGCTTCTCCAGCCCCAACACGCGCACGTAGAACTCGAGGGCTCGATCCTGTTCGGCAACCGGCACGCCGACCGCCCGGATGCCGGTGATCGCGGAACTCACTTCGCGTCCTCCTCGGTCCGACGGGCGCCCATCACCCGCCTCCACCATATGGACGAAGAGGCCTGCCAGGATCTGGACAGCCGCACGGACTGATCTTCGGATGCACTACGGGATGTGCAGCAGCAGCCATGTCCTCGGTCGCCCCTGCGCAACTGCTACCGCTTCCACCTGCTCCTGGCCATCAGCGGTCCACTGTGCGGTGTCGATAGTGGGCCTCCCAGTCGGCTGACCTGCCCTTGCCACACAAGGTGAAGCAGGCTGGCTCGGGCGGTGATCGCAGTGGACCGGCTGTGATCAGGGTTGCGACAGGACCCGGAACGGACCGAGCCTCAGGAAGAGCATCACGCCCACGAGGTTCTCCAACTCGCGGGTCGCTTTCAACGGACCGGCGTCCACGGGGTGAAACCCCATGTCGCGCGCCGTCGCGAACACGAGGTCCTTCGCATCCGGGTCGTCGCCGGCGATCAGCACCGACGCGGCGATCCCGCCCACCTCTGGCTCCGTCAGATGTTTCGCGTAGATGTGGTTCCAGCCCTTGAAGACCTTCGCATGAGGCAGTCGCCGCTGGATCACCTCGGCCGTCGAGCTTCCCCTCAGCGCCTCCCGCTCACGCTTGTACGGGTAGGACACGTCGATCACGACGGTATTCGTCAGGTCGCCGAGCTGATCCAGCGCCTCGTCCATCGCATGCCATGGCACGGTGAGGATGACGAGGTCGGCGTTCGCCGCCGCCACCGCGTAGGTCGCCCCGCCGGCAGCCCCGGTCTTGGATGCCGTCGCGGCTGCCCGGTCCGAATCGCGCGAGCCGACAACCACCTCGTGCTTCGGCGCGAGAGCCTGGGCGAACCCGCGACCCATCTTCCCGGTGCCGATGACGGCGATCCGCACGATCTCCCTCTCTCCGTGATCTCGGGCTCCGACTGGAGTGTGGCAGCTAGGTCCGCAGTCTCGGGCCGAATGCATGCAGGCTAGGAACCGCAGGACGACGTGAGAGCGCTCGGAAAACGCCTACACGCGACCGTGGCCATCGGCGGACCGCGGTGGTCGTGGTCACACTCGCAGAGTGACCGCCGCACACCGTCATGTCACCGGTGGAGCCAGGCCAACAGGTCCGGCGGTGCCAGCTCTGCCGTGCGTGCCTCGTAGTGCGCAACTTCGTCGTCGGTGAGAAGCTCACGACCTGCGCCGGACGTGCCTCGCCGGAAGAAGGCTGCACTGCTCTTGACGACACCCGCGCTGTCCGGCACGACCGCGTCCGCACGTGCCTTCATGTGCTCGAACGTGGCTGCCGAGACCAGCGCGGGCCAATCCTGCTCGGGTACGGCGATGTCGAGTGACGCAGCAAGGCGCCGCATCTCGCCCTCGAGGTCGGCGGACAGGTCGTCGTAGTGCACGAGCAGGATGTTCGGCTCGTCCCGGCGGGCCCATGCGTCGCAGAGGTGCCACATGACACCGGGCAGCGAGTCCATCTCCTCCCGCGGTGCCACGTCCCGGTCGATCCATGACACCAGCCAATCGCGTAGTGGTGGGCGCGGAGCGGGTGGCCCGGCTGGCTGGGGCCGGCCCGTGAGCTGACGGAGCCGCACACGGTCGAGGTTGTCCCCTTGGTGATAGAGGGAGACCGCCATGTCCAGTGGGTGCCTGGCGACCACGATGTAGGTGGCCCGCGGATCGAGGGGAATCCCGTCCAGCGGGGTGTGGGTCTTGACGAACCGCCGGTGATCCTGGGCGGCCAGGCGCGCCACCACGTCGTCGCGCGGCGTGACCAGCCAGTCCAGCCACGGCGACAGCTCGGACAGCGGTGCCGGCAGGTCCGAGGTCTGGAAAACGAGCAGCGCGCAGATCATCTGCACCCACGTCGTGCCGCTCTTCGACCTGGTGCTAATGACGATGTCACCCTGCCGAAACCGAAAGCCCAGCCAGCGGGCGCTGTCCTCGTCGGCTGAGCGGTAGCGGACGGGCGCGCGGGTCATACTCGGAACCGACGCATTCGCGGCTGGCCGGCCCGACCAACAGGACACTCTGGGCCTGCGCTCCACATATCCGCTGGTCGGTCATGCTCATGGAGCAATCGATCCTGTTCGTCGGCCCGCTCGGCCGGACGCAGCCGCCGCCTCGGCAGCACGGCACCCGCCATTGTCAGGACCGCGCCAGCCGGTGCCGTCGATCACCTTCGAGCCTGGACGGCGCCAGCAGGGCAGGGAGCAGGGTCGCCTCGATGATCGCCGGTGCGTCCTCGGTGGCGAGCCAGCCGGCGTCGACCTCGTCGGCCGCGGTGTGGAGGATGCCGAAGAACGTCGTGACCAGCCAGGTGACGGGCAGGTCCGAGCGGATCGTGCCCGCGTCCTGACCACGCGCGATCAGCCGGTGCAGCCGCGTGGCCACCTCGGCCCGC
>DATFBR010000002.1:0-2549 GCA_035253685.1 Jiangellaceae bacterium | reverse complement strand
GTGAACCTGGTCGCCGGCGCGACCACCTGATGGGTCGTCATCGCATCTGATCCAGGTCCGACGCCCGGTAGCGGCCACTGGGCCGCTTGCCGTCGACCAGGACGAGCATGGCCGGCACCACGGTCTCCGGTGCGGCACGGTCGCTGACGTCCTCTCCCGGAAACGCCTCCTGCTGCAGGTCGGTGGCCATGTCACCGGGGTCGAATGCGTAGACGCGCAGCCCCGGATGCTCGGCCGCGAGCACGGCGCTGAGCTGGTCGAGCGCCGCCTTCGACGACCCGTACCCGCCCCAGCCCTCGTACGCCTCCACGGCAGCGTCGGAGGTCACGTCGATGATCACGCCGGCACCCTGCTCCAGATGGGGAAGCACGAGTTGGATCAGGCCGAGCGGTGCGATGGTGTTGACCGCGTAGACGTGCTCGAGCTCGTCCAACGGGTAGTCGGCGAGCCGGGGTTGCGGGCTGGGGCCGAGCACGCTCGCGTTGTTGACGAGCAGGTCGAGGCGCCCCATGTCGGCCACGGTGTCGGCCAGTCGCTGCCGGTGCGCCGCGTCCGCCACGTCCCCGGAGACCGCGATCAGCGTGCCCGCCGCCGGAACCAACGCGTCGACGGCATCGGCCAGCCGGCCTCCGTCGCGTCCGTCCACGACGACGTGCCAGCCACGGCGGACGAGCTCGGCGGTCAAGGCTCGGCCGAGTCCGCGTGAGGCACCGGTGACAAGGGCGACGGGCGTGGGCTCGGTTGTCGTCATGCCCACCAGCGTGCAAGTTCAAGTAAGCATGAAGTCAAGTACGCGGCGGGTTTCGGGTCCGGTGCCGTCGGTCAGGACAAAGCGAGGTCGCGGCGCCGGAACGAGGCAATGCCAACGGCGGCGAAGGCGACCGCGACCAGCATGAGCGCGAGCAGCGGCAAGGCCGTCACCTCGGCGGCAGGCGCGGCCGGCAGGTGCGTGAACGGCGACAGGTTCACTACCGCCTGCGGCAGACCGAAGAGCTGGCCGAGCTGGCCGATGAGCACGCAGACGGCCAGAGCGGCCCAGGACAACGCGACCGCCAGGCGTGGAAGCAGCCCGAAGGCGACCACCACCAGACCGCCCAACGCCAGCACCGCCGGTACCTGCACGAGTGCGGCTCGGGTCAGGGTGGACACCTGGTCGCCGACATCTCCGACCACGGCGCCGTATCCGATCCCGGTGGACACCCCCATCAGCGCGAGCAGCAGCACGGTGCCCAGGGTGGCGATCGCCACGTGACTCCACATCCATCGGGTCCGGGCCACCGACGTCGCCAGGACCGGCTCGAGCCGGCCGGCCGCCTCCTCCGCCCGCATCCGGAGCAGGGTCTGGATCGCATAACCCGCCACCGCGAAACCGGTGATGCTCAGCGTCGCCGCGAAGAAGACGTCGGTCAGGTTCCCGGTGCCACCGATCTGCTCGAAGTACTCGGCCATCTGCTCGCTGTCACCGATGAAGTCCTCGATCTCGTCGCCGACGCCCCCGTAAGCGACGCCGAGCACGGCAATGCCGATCGCCCAACCGATGAGAACGCCGCGTTGCAGGCGCCAGGCGAGACCCAGCGGGCTGAGCAGTCCCGAGGTCGCCGCGGGTCGGCCTGGTCGCACTGCTCGCAGACCGGCCCCGAGGTCGCGGCGGGCCGTCAGCTCGAAGGCAAGGCCGACCAGCGCGGCGAATGCGACGGCCAGCAGGCCCAGGACCCACCAGTTGTCCCGATCGAACGGCCGGATCTGCTGTCCCCACCCGATCGGAGACAGCCATGACGGCCAGGCGCTGATGAGCGTCACGCCGCCGTCGACGACCTTGCCGGACACATCACCGATCGCGCGCAGGAGGAAGGCGACGCCGATCGCCGCTGCGGCCATCCCGTTGGCACCCCGGGAGGTCTCCGAAACCTGTGCGGTGACGGCGGCGATCGCCGCGAATGCGATGCCGACGGCTGCGATGCCGGCACCGGCTGCGAGTGAACCGCCGGCCGGAAGGTCGTTGGCGATCAGTACGGCGGCGTTGAGGAGGCCGAGCACGACGTTGGCGCCGACCGCGACGACCAGCGCCGCGGTCAGGAGAGCATGGCGTCCGACGATGCCCGCACCGATCATCTCGGCGCGGCCGGTCTCCTCGTTCTGCCGGGTGTGACGGACGACGCACAGCGTGCTCATGAACGCGGCCGCCAGGGCGACCACCATGAACGACTGGGTCATCACGGTCGCGCCCACACTGGTGCCCGAGACGAGTCCGTTGAACATGACCCCGACCGGGCTCTGTGCCGTGGAGATGGCGACCGCAACCCGCTCCTGCTCGGTCGGGTAGAGGCCGACGACGCTGGACACCGTCGCCGCCTGCGTGAGTGTCAGCCCCGCCAGCCACACCGGAAGTTGGATCCGGTCGCGCCGAAGCGCCAGCCGGACCAGCCGACCGGTGCCGACGAATGCGCTGCTCACCGGGCTCACCGCGCGTTCGCCTCCATCGCGTCCCGCTCCAGGGCGAGCTCGTCGCCGTAGTGCCGGAGGAACAGCTCCTCGAGCGTCGGCGGCGT
>DATFBR010000001.1:0-10880 GCA_035253685.1 Jiangellaceae bacterium | reverse complement strand
AGGTGGAGTTCTGGCAGGGCGCCCCCGGACGACTGCACGACCGGCTGCGGTACACGCGAACGGAGAATGCCTGGCAGCTCGAGCGGCTCGCGCCGTGAGCGGCCGCTGACGTGAGCGACCCGCGGGCCGCTCCACGTTCGTCGGTCACGCTGACGGACGCGGCCCGGGGGGACGACTCCCGGGAGCCCACGGGTCGGGCGGCTTGGTTGGGATTGCCCTAGCGGGCAGCCACCTCACGAGTCCCAGAGCTATGCATTCTGCGGACCACCTCCCTTCCCGTGTACCGGCACCGTATGCGGCGGGCGGCCGGGCTGGCAACGTGTTTCGCCGTGGGCCGTACTCTCGTCCGTCGTGGGTCGGGGCCGGCGGATCTTGGGTGCGGTCGTCGCCGACATCCGACCACTGCGGGAGTCGGCGCATTTCCGCAGGTTGTGGGTGGGAATCACGGTCGGCCAGCTGGGCCAGCAGATGACCAACGTCGCGGTCGCCTACCAGGTGTGGAGCCTGAGCCGGTCGTCGTTCGCGGTTGGCCTGCTCGGGGCAGCGGCAGTCGTGCCGATGATTGCCTTCGGGCTGTACGGCGGCACGCTGGTCGACACGTTCGACCGTCGGCGGGTGGCGATCGTCGCCTCCACCGGACTCTGGCTGCTCTCGGTCGTGCTCGTACTCCAGGCGCTCCTGGACCTGCGCCAGCTGTGGCTTCTCTACGTGGTCGTCGCCGGCCAGGCCGCGTCCTTCGCGGTCAACAACCCGGCGCGGCAGGCGATCGTTCCCCGGCTGCTGCGCCCCGAGCTCCTGCCGTCGGCGAACGCGCTGTCCACACTGAGTTTCAGCCTCGGGTTCACCGTCGGGCCGCTGGCCGGCGGGTTCCTGCTGGCGGTCGGCGGTGGTGATTTCACCTTGCCGTACGCGGTCGACGCGCTGACCTATCTCGCGGCGCTCTACGCACTGTGGCGGCTGCCCCCGGTGCCGCCGCAGGGTCCACCCCGCCGCGCGGGAATCCGGTCGATGCTGGCGGGATTCCGGTTCGTGCGCGCGCGCACCAACGTGCTGATGACCTTCCTCGTCGATCTCTGTGCGATGGTGCTCGCGCAGCCGCGGGCGCTGTTCCCCGAGCTGGCCGACACCGTCTACGGCGGGGGGTCGCGGACCCTCGGCGTGCTGCAGGCCGCCCCCGCGATGGGTGCACTCGTCGCCGCCATATCCAGCGGGTGGTTGCACCGCGTCCGACGGCAGGGGCTGGCGATCATCGTCTGCGTTGTCGGGTACGGCGCGAGTGTCGCGGCGTTCGGACTGGTCGGCTCGCTGTGGGTCGGGGTGCTGTTCCTGGCGCTGTCCGGAGCGTTCGACATGGTCAGTGCCGCGTTCCGGTCCACGATCCTGCAGGTGGCGGCACCGGACGAGATGCGCGGCAGGTTGCAGGGCGTCTTCGTCGTGGTGGTCGCAGGGGGACCGCGGTTGGGTGATCTCGCCGCCGGGTCGCTGGGCGCGATCGTCGGTCCGACCCTCGCCGTCGTGGCCGGCGGGTGCGCCTGCATGGCGGCGACGGCACTGCTCGCCGCGCGATTCCGTGGCTTTGCCCGCTACGACGCGCACGCGCCGGCATGAATCAGGACACGGCGATCCACGTTGCGTGAGCGCGGCCGAGCTCGCGGCCGTCAGCGCCGTAGGCGGTCGTGGTCGTCCACGTCTTGCGGCCTTCGGCGCCGAGGAGCTTCCCCATGACGACGCACTCCTCGCCGGAGTCGGGGAGGGCGGCCACCCGCGCGGTCAGCCGGCCCAGCACCATCGGCCGGCCCTCGATCTCGGCCGACCAGCCGCCCGGGCAGTCCAGCGCCGCCCACACCACCTCCGGTCGCCCGGCCAGGTCGTCGCCGACGGTCCACAGGCACGCCGTCCGGCCGTCGCCGATGCGGCCGGGGAACAGCCGCATTCCGTCGCGTGGCGCACGGTCGGGCCCGCAAACGAAGCACTCGGGAAACGGGTGCACGGACAGCCCGGCATAGTCGGCGGATGCGGCTCGGGCCGCCCGGTGGTCGACGGACGGGACCGGCTCGACCGGGAGCGAGGAGCGCGCACCCTCGGCGACCACCGACTCGCCGTGCACGAGCCGGACGCCTCCGTCGCCGTCCGCGACGACGGCGAGCGGCGTTTCGAGGGGCGGCGGGCTGCGCAGCGTCACCACGGCGGCAGAGCCGCCCGTCGTCGCGCCGGCGCGGGCCGCGACCAGACCGGCGACGTACCCGCCGTTCCCGGAGTCCGACGGGCCGCGGAAGCGGCGCTCGACGGTCAGCGTCACGTGGCCGACGGTAGTCCCGGTACGGTCGTGGCGGCCGGGCAGGGCGGCCGAGGGCGCCCCGGACGGGAGGAGGTCCACGTGGCGGTGCTCGCCGATGCGCGGATGGTGACTCCTGGCGGTGTCGTACCGGGCTGGCTGGAGGTGTCGGGTGGACGGATCACGGCTCTTGGCCCGGGTGATCCGCCCGAGCCGCCCGACCGGGACCTGGGCTGGCAATGGGTCGTCCCGGGATTCGTCGACATCCACGTCCACGGCGGAGCGCGGGCGTCCTACATGTCCGGCGATCCGGACGACGTGGCGTCGGCCGCGGACCTGCACCGCCGGCACGGCACGACGACGACGATGGCGAGCCTGGTGTCCGGTGCGGAGGAGTTCCTCGTCACGACGGTGAGCAGGCTCGCCGACCTCGTCGAGGACGGTGTGCTGGCGGGCATCCATCTGGAAGGGCCGTTCCTCGCCCCGGCACGGTGCGGCGCGCACGATCCGGCGCTGCTCCGCGATCCGCAGCCGGCGCTCGTCGAGCGCCTGCTGGCGGCCGGTCGCGGCACGGTGCGGATGGTGACCCTTGCCGCCGAACTGCCGCAGGCGACCGACGCCATCGGGCGGATCACCGGCGTCGGGGCGCTCGCAGCCGTCGGCCACACCGATGCCACGTACGACGAGACTCGCGCGGCGATCGACGCGGGCGCGACCGTCGCCACCCACCTGTTCAACGCCATGCGACCGCTGCACCACCGCGAGCCGGGTCCCGTTCCGGCGCTGTTGGAGGACGGCCGGGTGATCGTGGAGCTGATCTGCGACGGTGTCCACCTGCACCCTGCCGTCGTCCGCACCGCAGTCGCGGCCGCCGGCGCGGACCGGGTCGCCCTCGTCACCGACGCCATGGCGGCAACGGGTGCGGGCGACGGCGACTACCTGCTGGGGGAGTTGGCGGTCCGGGTCGAGGACGGCGTCGCCCGGCTGGTCGAGGGAGGGGCCATCGCGGGCAGCACGTTGACGATGGACCGCGCCTTCCGGTTCGTCGTCGAGGCTGGCGTGTCGGTCGAGGACGCCGTCCTCATGTCGTCGACCAACCCGGCGCGGCTACTGGGCCGGTCCGACAGCGTGGGATCCGTCGCGGTCGGACTCGACGCGGACCTGGTCGTGCTCGACGAAGCCCTCGCCTGCACGGCCGTCATGTCCAAAGGCAGCTGGCTCGAACCACCGCAGTAGTGCGGTCAGTCGTCGGCCCACACCCGCAGCACGTGCGACGCGGCCTCCTCGGCGGTCCAGCCGTAGACTTCCGCCTTCCGGCGCAGCCGCTTGCGGGCCTGTTTGGGCAGCGTCACGGTGATCTCGACGGTGTCGTCGGGCTTGTCCTTGTCCTTCTTCCTCCCCTTGCCTCGCCCCTGGCGAGCAACGGCCGGCGCGACGTCCACGGCCAGCGAGGACAGGTGCGGTGCCGCCGGGTGGATGGTGCCGTCGTCCGCACGCCGCAGCGCCGGACGAGGTGGTGGGGTGGTGGTCATCGTCGCCGTGCCCCCTTGGTGAGCGGTCCCTCGGAGCCTGCCGAAGCCAGGACAAGGTCGAGGTACGTCGCGTAGATCCGGGAGACCTCTCGGGCGCCGGGCGAGGGCCATGCCTGGACCGGGATGCACCGACCCTGCGCGGCGGCGATCACGGAGCGCTCGGGTACCACGGGGTCGAGGACGAGGTCCCGGTAGGCCGCGAGCAGTTCCTCGACGCGGAAGCGGTGTTCCGGTGACCGTGCCCGGTACCGGTTGACGACCACGCCGACGGGCCGGAGCCGCAGGTTGAAGCCGCGGCGGACGACGTCGACCGCTGCGAGTGCCTGCTGCGCCCCGGTCAGCGCGAACATGGTCGGTTCGGTGACCACGAGGGCCAGGTGGCTGGCCGCCAACGCGTTCTTCGTCAGTTCCCCGAGACTCGGCGGGCAGTCGACGAGGACGAGGTCGAGCCCCCGCAGGCCCTTCATGGCCGCGCGCAGTCGGTGTTCGCCGGCCCTGCCGTCACGCGGGTGGTTGCGATGTTCGAGTGCGGGCTCGCTGGCGACGACCGAGACGCCCTCGCCCCACGCCGTCGCGGTGACGGCGTCGGCCACGACGCCGGCCCGCCCGTCGGCGAGCACGTCGTTGGCGGTGAAGGTGACCTCGGCGGGGTCGAGGACCGTCGTGGCGTTGCCCTGCGGGTCGAGGTCGACGACGAGCGTCCGAACTCGCCGACGCTGGGCGGCCCCGGCCAGGCCGAGTACCACCGAGGTCTTACCGACCCCACCCTTGAGGCTCAGCACGCTCACCGCGAGCACAGTCGGAGAGTCTGCCACGCGACCGCCCGGGATACCCTGGGGCGCAGATGGCGAGACGACGTGGAGGCACGCGGTGAGCGACCTCATCGACACCACCGAGATGTACCTCAAGGTCATCTTCGAGCTCGAGGAAGAGGGAATCGTCCCGCTGCGGGCCCGGATCGCCGATCGCCTGCACCAGTCCGGGCCCACGGTCAGCCAGACGGTGGCCCGGATGGAGCGTGACGGCCTGGTCCACGTCGATGCCGACCGCCATCTGGAGCTCTCGGCCGAGGGCCGACTGCTGGCCATGCGCGTGATGCGCAAGCACCGGCTGGTGGAGCGGCTCCTGGTCGATGTCATCGGCCTGGACTGGGAGCTTGTCCACAACGAGGCCTGCCGGTGGGAGCACGTCGTCTCCGACGAGGTCGAACGGCGACTGGTCACGCTCCTGCACGACCCCACCGAGGACCCCTACGGCAACCCCATCCCGGGTCTCGACGAACTGGGCGGGATCGCCACGTCCACGAGGCCCGGGCAGACCGTACGGCCGCTGGAGGCCGCGGCCGGGGCCGGTGCCCCCGTGGAGGTGGTCGTGCGGCGCATCAGCGAGCCGCTGCAGACCGACGAGAAGTTCATGGCCGAGCTGCGCCGGGCCGGGATCCTGCCCGGCCGTAGGGTCGTGGCCCGGCGCACCGACTCCGCCATGGTCGTCGGCGAGGACGCCCACACGCTCGAACTGACCGGCGACACGGCGTCCCACGTATTCGTCACGGCCTGACGATGCCCCTTCCCGCTGAAGTCACCGTTGCCGAGCTCGCGTCCGCCATGGCCGACAAGGCGTGCGTGGTCGACGTCCGGGAACCCTACGAGTACGTCGGTGGGCACGTGCCCGGTGCGGTGTCCGTGCCGATGGGCGACATCCTCGACCGCCTCGACGAGCTCCCGCGCGACCGTACGGTTTACCTGATCTGTGCGGTCGGGGCACGCAGCATGCAGGTCGCGCACTACCTCCAGCAAGTCGGCTTCGACGTCCGCAACGTCGCCGGAGGCACGGCCGCGTGGATGGACGCCGGTTTCGCCGTCACCGCGGGCAGGTGAATGCTGACCGGCCGGCACCACACCTGTGGCATAGCCTGATCTCGTGGAAGTCGTGAGTCGGGCGAAACGCGGCCTGGCGAAGATCGGCGGCGCCGCGGCGCTGGTCGAGATCGGCCGGCAGGTCTGGCCGATGCTGCGGCCTGCGGTCGAGCGGGGCCGTGACAACGCCGCGGCCTGGCGCACTGCGCGAGCCCACTCCGCGCGTGTTCTCGACGGCAGCTACCTCGACGTGTTCGTCGCCGGCACCAAGCACTGGGTCGTGTGGTCCGGGGACGAGGCCGTCGCCGCCTATCCGGCCGTCGACGGCGACCTGGGCGAGGCCGTCCGCACCGTCGACCTCACCCGCCGGCGGCGGCCGGGTAGCCGCCGGCGGGTGCGCACGGCAGCGGGATCGGGGCACCCGCCGGCGGTTCGCGGCGACCACTGGTGAGGCGAGGCTGGCGCCGTCGCGGCGTGGGTTCAGCCGAGCCTGTGCAGCTGGCGGATCAGCAGCGGCGGTGCGGAGTGGCTGCTGCGCGACCAAGGCGCGGGCACCCCGACGATCTCGACCTCGTCACCCTCCCGGACGTCGAGCCCGTACGGTCCGAGCAACTCGATGCGGCCGTTCTCGGTCTGCAGGTCGAGCCCGCCGGCCTGGATCGCCGACACCAGCCGGCCGCGTCGCGTGACCGGCTGGAGCAGGTCGTGCGGTGACAACGGCGGCCGGGTCCGGCGGACGCGGCGGGGCAGCGGAACCGGCGACGGTTCGGCGGCACGCTCGTTCGGTTGTTCGGTCATCGTTCCCCCCGGCTGGTCGTGGCCAATGCGTCAGGTTAGGGCGGACCGCGCCGGTGCGCATCGAGGACGGCAAGAACCGCCTTCGCGGGTTCGTGGTGCACTTACGGTGGCCGCCGGTCGACGACGCGGCGTCGCTCGACGGCGCTCGACGGTCACGCGCCGACCGGGCCGGGCTGGCAGCGGGGGCACCATTCGCTGATCCGGTCCTGCGGTGCCCGGCCCTGGCGGCGTCGGGCGACTCGACCCCCGCATCGCAGGCACGTGCTGCGCCCGTAGACCCAGTTCCTGCGGGCCGGACGGGTGTCGCCGGTCGTCGACTGTGCGTAGCCGTTCTTGTTCGCGACGAGTAGGCGGTGGGCGAGGTCGACCCAGCGGCGGAGGTCACCGGCCTCCGCCACCGGCGTCCAGGGCGAGGCACCACGCAGGAAGCAGATCTCGGTCTTGTAGAGGTTGCCTATCCCGGCGAGGTTGCGCTGATCCAGCAGGGCCTCGCCGATCTCGCGCCCGGGGTCGGCGGCGATCCGGCGGACGGCCTCGTCCGGGTCCCAGTCGGGGCCCAGCAGGTCCGGCCCGAGGTGGCCGACGAGGTCGTCCTCGGCCGAACGCCGGACCACGTCGATGACGGGAATGCGGTAGCCGACGGCCGCGTGCTCGCGGTTCGCGAGGACGATCCGGATCTGCCAGGCCGGCCCGCCACGCCACCGCTCGCCGGCGCGGAAGGTCCGCCAGGACCCGTCCATGCGCAAATGAGTGTGCACCGTGATTTCCGGCTCGACCCGGATCAGCAGGTGCTTGCCGCGCGAGAGAACCTGCTCGACGTCCCGGCCGGACAGGTCTGTCGTCGCGTACCGGGGAACGCGAAAGTCGGTGCCGGTCAGCGTCCGCCCGGCCAGCGCCAGCCGCAGCCGTCCCGCCGCCTGGAAGACGGTGTCGCCCTCGGGCACGCCCCCGATGCTGCCAGACCCTCGCCCCACCCTCCGTTGATCATGGCGAAATGGGGGCCGAATCGACTCCGGAGCCACCCACTTCGCCATGATCAACGGGGAGAGGACAGACGTGAGGGGGTCAGGGTGATGTGCAGGTCTGCACCGGCGTGAGGCGGGCACCGTCCGCGCCGACCTCGAGCAGGGCGGCGGTCGCCTCGAAGTGCGCGGCGGCGAGCAGGGTCGGGTTGGCTGCGGCGTCGGCCAGGATGCGCCGTCGCGTTCGGATCGCGGCCGCACGGTCGTCCTCGTAGACGTAGCCGGTCGATGGATCGGTGACTTGCACGGGGTGGACGAAGGCGTCTCCGCTGATCAGCAGCGTCGCGTCGTTCCGGTCGACGGCGACGGACTGGTGGCCGGTGGTGTGGCCGGGGCTGGGAACAAGGCTGACCTGGGGGAGCGGGGTCGCGGCTCCGTCGACGGTCTCGACCAGCCCGGCGTCGAGCAGCGGCCGCACGTGTGTGTCGTGTAGAGCGCGTTGGCCGGGACCACCGGCGGCCAACCGCGCAACCTCGATCCGCTGGACCAGGTGACGGGCGTTGCCGAAGGTCGGCAGCGGTGCCGCCGCATCACCGTGGACGCTCCACCCGACATGGTCGGAGTGCAGGTGCGTGAGGATCACGTCGGTGACGTCGGTGGGGGACACGCCCTCCGCGCCGAGCGCTTCGAGCAGACCGCCGGGCCGGGGGAACCAGGACGCCGCCGGCGCCCACGGCGGGCCCGTACCGGTGTCGACCAGCACGACGCGTGCGCCGACGAACAGCAGGTGGCAGTGGACGTGCAGATGCCACGGCCCGGCAAGTCCGGCGCCGGGGAAGGCCGCCTCCAGTGGCTCGGAGAACTCGCCCGACCCGTCGCAGACGGCGATGTGCCGGACGGTCGCCGTCATGTCGACGCAGGTGCGGGTAGTCCCGCGGTGATCGCCGCCAAGCGGATGGTGGACGCGAACAGGGCGTCGCGAGCCTCGGGAGGCAGGAAGTCGAGGTGCCCGTACGCCTCGAGGCAGGTGAAGCCGTGCAGGGCGGTCCAGCTGTGCAGGCAGGCCTGGAACGTGTCCGCGGGAAGCTCCGGCTCGCCCGGCGGCTTGGTCGCGGCCTCGGCGTCGAAGCACGCCCGCAGAGTCTCGTCGACCTCGCGCAGCAGCGGCGGCCGGAGGACCCCCTGGTCCGCAGCGTCGAAGAACAGCGATTTCAGCTGGTCCATCGCCCGGTGCGCTGCCTCGGTGGTGGGCCCCTCGTCGGGTGCGGCGTAGCCGGGCACCGGCATGCCGAGGATCAGCGCGAAGCGCTGCGGCTCGCTGTGCGCCCAAGACCGGTACGCCTGCGCGACCGCGAAGATGCGGCCGGTGGGGTCGTCGACCGGGAGGGCATCCCGGGCGGCCGCCACGGCCGAACCGAGGTCGTCGAAGGCGTCCACGATCATCGCGGTCAGCAGCTCGTCACGGTCGGCGAAGTAGCGATAGAGCGCCGGCGCGGTCATGCCCATTTCACGGGCGATGTCGGAGAAGCGCACGTCGGTCGTGCCGTGCGCGTGCATGAGGTGGAGTGCGGTCTGCTTGATCTCCTCGATCGTGGCCGCGCGGGTCCGCTCCCGCCGCGACGGCAGGACGTGCTCGGGCGGCACGTTCCCGATCGGTGCAGCGGTCACTCCGAGCGCCTCCTCCAGGTGAACGTCTCGTTAATCATCGTCACAGACGCTAATAGCCTTGACAAGCTAGTCCTCGTAGTGTTCGTTATGAAGCATAACTGAGTTGATGGTACCTCACTGACGTCATGCGACGTTCCGTGCACAAGGGAGCATTCCGATGAGCTACGCGACGTTCCGCGTCGACGACCCGCCGGCGGCCACCGCGACGGTGGGGCCGCTCGGCCGGCTGGCAGGTTGGGCGTTCCGGCGCCGGGGCCTGGTGGTTGTGACCTGGGTCGCCGCCTTCGCGGCAGTGACCGGGCTGGCGGCCGCATTCGCCGGCGACTTCGCCGCCGACTACTCCGCCCCCGGGTCGGACTCGCGACAGGCCCGGGACCTGATGGCTGAGCGGTTCCCGGCCCAGGCAGGCGACACCGTGGAAGTCGCCGTTCACGCCGAGGGCGGCGTCGCCGCCGCGGATGTCCGCGCCGACGTCGCTGACCTGTTGTCGGAGCTCGAGACGATGCCGCACGTCGCCGCCGTCGAGGACCCCTACACGGCACCCGGAGCCATCTCCGCCGACGGGCAGACGCTGGTCGCCCACCTCACCCTGGACGTGACGAACCCGGTCGACATGCCGGTCGAGGACACCGAGGAACTGCTCGCGGCCGCCGACGCCGCCGACCGGCCCGGCCTAGCAGTCTCGCTCGGTGGGCAGACCGTCCAGTTCGCCGAGCAGGGCGAGATCGGCTCAGAGGGCATCGGGCTCGCGGCTGCAGCGGTGATCCTGCTGCTGACCTTCGGTTCGGTCGTCGCCGCTGGTTTGCCCATCGTCACCGCGGTTGCCGGCCTGGCCGTCAGCGGGGCCCTGACCGGCCTGGTGGCGGCCGTGATCGACGTACCCGACTGGTCGACCTCCCTCGCGACGATGATGGGAATCGGCATCGGCATCGACTACGTGCTGCTGATGGTGACCCGGTTCCGGGAGTGGCGCGCTGCCGGCCTCGACCCGCACGCGGCGACGGTCGCCACGGCCGACACGGCGGGACGGTCGGTACTGGTGGCGGGCGGCACGGTGGTGGTGAGCATGCTGGGGCTGTTCGCCATGGGGCTGTCCTTCATGCGCGGTGCCGCCCTCGTGACGATCGTTGCCGTCCTGGTCGTGATGGCGGCGGCGATGACGCTGTTCCCGGCCCTGCTGGGCTACCTCGGCCGTCGCATCGACCGGTTGCGCCTGCCACTCGGGCGGCGGCGCCCGGTGCAGGTGGCCGAGGGCGGCCACGTCGTGCCGGCCCGGGCGTGGGTGCGGTGGAGCCGGCTGGTCGACCGTCACTCCGTCATTGCCGCAGTCGCCGGCCTCGGGATCCTGCTCGCGTTGGCGGCACCGTTCCTTGGTATCCGCTTCGGCTTCCCCGACGCGGGCAACGACATCGAGGGCAAGTCGACGCGGCAGGCGTACGACACGGTGGCCGAAGGATTCGGCCCGGGCGCCAACGGACCGCTGCTGCTCGTCGCGGACCTCGCCGACGGCGGGGATGCAGCGGTCATCGACGACCTGGCCGCCCGGCTGGCGACGACGCCCGGTGTGGCCGCAGTCACCCCTCCGGCGCTGAACGCGGCCGGTGACGCCGCCATGCTGACGGTCGTCCCGACCACAGGTCCGCAGGCCGCGGAAACCGAGGAACTGGTCCGTACGCTGCGCGACGACGTCATTCCCGCGTCCGTCGACGGCTCCGGCGCCGACGTCCACGTCGGCGGGGTCACCGCGACCTCCATCGACTCGACGTCGAATATCGCGAGCCGGCTGCCG